>DATJRE010000203.1:0-28383 GCA_035505095.1 Bryobacteraceae bacterium
TGCTCGTCGAGAAACGACCGAAAGTTCGAGAATCGGAATCGTAACAGCATAGAGTGCGGTCAACCTGATTATAGGGCAAAAAACGCGCAGATTCCGCGCAGATCGCCACGAAAAGATGCCACGGGCTGAGGATGAAAGGTGGCGGGTGGAGTGAAGCTCAGCTCATGGTCCGCTGTCCACGGGCTATAGTAACTGGTATGAAGATGCGATATTTGCTTGCGGCCGCGCCGGTGCTTCTGGCGTTGGCCCTGGCGGACGAAGGGCCGCTGGTGGAGCCCAGGGACGTGGCGGCGCAACTGGCCGCCGGGGCGGCGCGGCCGGCGATCTTTCAGGTGGGGCCGAACGTGCTCTACCGCAGCAAGCATATTCCGGGAGCGATTTATGCGGGGCCGGGGTCCAAGCCCGAAGGGCTGGACCTGCTGAAGGCCGCGGTGGAGAAACTGCCGCGCGACCGCGACCTGGTGATTTACTGCGGCTGCTGCCCGTGGGAACGGTGCCCCAATATTAAGCCGGCGCTGGAGTTGCTGCAGAAGATGGGATTCACGCACGTGCACGCGATGCACGTGGCGACCAACTTCAAGACCGACTGGATCGACCACGGGTATCCGGTGGAGTCCGCACTGCAGTAGGGCTAGTTCTTCGCCGGGGTCGCTTCTGAGACGGCGCGCAAAGGAGCCGGCAACCGGTCCCACGCAAAGGTAACGTAGTTCATCATGGAGCCGGCGCCTTCCATGGCTTGGGTGAAGAGAATCCGCGAGCCATCCCTCACTACGGCCAAAGGCACGGAATCGCCAACGAGTCCCGGGGGAACCCGCACGTCGAAGAGCGCTTCGGGCGCGCTTGCCGAGATCTGATCTCGCGCCATCGCCACGCGCACGCAATAGATCGTGGTTCCATTCCAGAAAAGGATTTCTTTGCCGTCGGCGCGCCAGACCGCTGCATGGCCGCCATCGACGGAAATCTGCCGGCTCAATCCCGGGAAAGCGAACGGCTTCACGAACACCTCGCTTCGTCTCACAGTTCGATCCAGCCTCGAATACACGAGCCAGTGTCCATCGGGCGAGAATCCCACCTTTAAGATGTCTTCATCGATGGCAACCTGCGGCTGGGCACTGCCGGAAGGTTCGTCGAGCCGGAGGGAGTAGATTTTCAATCGCGCCGAATAGAGCAGCACCTTTCCATCGGGCGAAATCGCCAACGGCGTTCCCAAATCGGGAACCTGCGCCACCATCCTGTCGGTGCCGCGAGCCAGGTCGCGTTCCAACAGGCGGCTGCCTCCCTTCGGGGCATGCAGGATACGCGCACTGTCCTGCATCCAAACGCCACGGGCGAGGTCCGGCAGGGGTGTGTATGCGCTTTGATGCGGGTCCAATAAGGCGCCGAAACGGTCCGCGATGGTGAGCAGCACATGGTTCTCGTCGGGCGACAATACAATCGCGGAAGGCTCGGAGGGCGGACCGGTGGTTCCCAGGACTTTTCCGTGACGGTCAAACCAGGTCAGTTGCACGAGATTGGCTTTGCCGGGGCGCCAGACCAACATACCGTTGCGGGAGACCGAGAAAAAAGCATGGCGGGTTTCAAGTGTCGAAAGCACGTCTTCGACGACCGGCTTCGGCGCACCTTCCAGGACGGCCTTTCGCCAATTGAGGGTCTGCGCGTAGAGAGTGTCGTTCTGCACGTAGAGGAGATGATCTCCGCCGGCGCGGCCGAAGTGACCGGCGCTCACATTCCGCCGCAACAGCACCGGCGCATCGGCCAGATTCCGCTGCTTCAGGGTGGCAAGAAAGATACTGGCTTGAGCCTCTCCCTGCGCCGCGAAGGTAAACAGAAATTTACCGGCTTCGGGCAGAAACTCGGGTTCATAGAAGATCCCGCTTGGCAGTTGGGGAATTTCGAGCCGCGCCGGAGATCCGTTGCCGGCAGGGATCAGGTAGAGATCGCTGCTGCCGTTCGGTTCCAGCACAGCCACTAACACGTCGCCTTGGGGTCCCCAGCTATATCCGCGGGTGACACGGCGGTTTGGCCAGATGATAACCGGCGGACCGCTCGGGATGGGCATTCGAATCAGGCCGGCGATGGTCTGAAACAGGGCCTGGGTTCCGTCGGGCGACCATACAGGGGAATCCACCAGAGGGCTGTCCGAGTAAATCGGAGTGGCGGTTGGCGAATCCATGCGGCGGAGGAACAGACCACCCGAGCGGTAAAGAACGGCCCTACCGTCCGGTGAGGGGACCGCTGAGCGCCCCTCGCCCAGCGGAACTACCCAGTTCGGCGGTGGTGTTCGCTGGAACAGCGGTCGGATCCAGGCGGCCAGCGCAATGGCGCCCAGCAGCCCAAAGGCGACCGTCTGCAGGATACGAGCCTTTCGGGAACGCGCCGGCGGTTGCGCAGGCCGCGGCTCGGCCAAGTGCTCCTGGGGAGCGGCGGGAGCCGGTTGTGGGCGCTCGATGACGTCCACGGTGGCCAGAAACCGGTACCCCCGCCCCGCCAACGTTTCGATGTATCGGGGATCTTCTGCGGAATCCCCCAAGACCTCGCGCAGCCGCTGGATGGCCGTGTTGATGCTGTGATCGAATTCGACCACGGTGTTATCGGGCCAGAGTTTCTGACGAATCTCCTCGCGGAGCACCACTTCGCCAGGGTGTTCGATGAGCATCAGCAGGATTTGGACAGCTTGCCTGCGCAGGCGAAGGCGGATGCCGTGCCGCCGCAACTCACCAGAGCGGACTTCGAGGGCGAACGGACCGAAACGATAACCGCGCGGACTGGGACCCGGCTGACGAAAAATCCGAAGCAATGGAGAAGACATAGCGGCCGATTTCGAGTCCCCAAACAGTCGTCGGCAAACTTCTGTGAGTGTATCACAGGCCTTCCGGCCGGCTCCTAAGCTTTCTAACATTTCTCTAATCAAGTAATTGGCTGTTGATAGTCTGTTGACTTGAAAACTATGGCGGGTGTATTGAGGGAGGCATTTCGTTCCGGCGATAGTGTCCCTCGACCGGCCCGGAGGCCGCTATGAGATAGGGAGGAAGTTATGCGGAATTGCACGAAGTTGCAGTGGATGGGATTCGCCCTGGTGTTGCTGGGGGCTTGCTGCCCGGTTACGTGGGGCAAGACGTGGACGGTGGGAAAGGCCGGAGCGCCGTGCGCCAACCCGGCTCCGGACTACGCTACAGTCACAGCGGCCATCAACGCCGCTTCGGACGGGGATGAGATCGATATCTGCCCTTCGCTGTACCCCGAGCAGTTAATGATTACCAAGTCGCTTACGCTGCGGGGCACCGGAGACCAGGGTACCGGCCGCGCCATGATTCAGCCAACCGTACTGGTACCAGTGGGAAGTCTGGGATTTACGGCTGTAATTACCGTGATGGGTACGTCGAATGTAACTATTCAGAACCTGGCGATCGACGCCAGCTATAACACCGTCAGCGGCTGCACGGAGGCGGTGGCCGGCATCCATTTCTACGATGCCTCCGGGGTGGTGGACAGCGACGCGATCTCGGGCGCGGAGTTGAGCAATCCGCTGAGTTGCACCACCTTGTTTCCAGGGAACGGAATCGGCGTGCAGGCCGACCAGGACTCTACCACGACCGCCACGTTCACCATCGGCGTGCGGAACAGCAGCATTCACGATTTCGGGAGGAATGCGATTCTGGTCAATGGGGCCGGGCAGGTGGCGGATATCGAGAACAATTCCATCGTGGGAATCGGGCCTGGCACGGGAGCCAACCAGTTCGGAATCTTCCTCGCCAACGGCGTGATCGGCCAGGTCACCGCGAACTACATTACGCAAGGCAACTGCGGGTCGATCGATATTGAGGACTGCGTCAACCTTCGCAGCGAAGGAGTGGTGCTCCGGTCGGTGGGCGACGGGGTGGTAGTGGACAGTAATATCATCAGCAACGTGCAGTCCGGGGTGTTCGTCAACGGCGCCACCAATCCGCGGGTTATTAATAACGTGGTGAGCAATGTAGATGCGCTCAGCGGGATCCACATCCAGGGATCGGTAACCGGGCTGTACCTGGGAAACAAGGTGTTCCACGTGGGTCCGTTCACCACCGATACGAGCAGCGACGAGGAAGGCTGCGGGCTGAACTCGGTCTCCGGAACCAATAACTCGGCAAACATCATCCAGGGGAATTGGGTGAACGACGCGTATTGCGGGGTAGCGTATGTCACCAGCGACGTAGTTTTCTCGAACGCGTACATGAACACGCTCTACGAAACATTGAACGGCGACAATTACCCGGACACGTTTCCGCCGCCGACGGAGCCGGGTGCTTCGCCGTTTGTGGTCAGCGCGGCGGGAGTACACCGGGCGCGCAAAGTGTTGCAGTAGACAAACGCCCGTTCGGTGCTTATTTCTTCGCCGACCCATCCAGCGACATGGCCGGCGGCGGGATCGGTTTGTCATTACCGTAATTGGCCACCAGGTATTCGAGCAGGGCTTCGCGGTCGTGGATCACGCTGCCCCAGCCGGCCATCTTGTCGAGTTCTTTGTTCCAGGTGGCCTGGCTGAGGCGCTGGGAGTGGATCAGGCGGAGGCTATGGCACGGCACGCAGCTCTGCTGTTCCTCTTTTTTGCCGCGGTCGAGCGTGGCCTGGTCGGCGGACCATGCGGCGGCGGCGAGCACGGCGGCGAGGGTTATGGAAATCAGGGGTTTCATCAGGATTTCTCCACCAACACGCCCACGCGGTCGATGGCATTCCAAAGGTAACCCGAGGGGTTCCATTCGGCCACGATGGGCTGTACGCGCCCGGCGGAATCGGTGGCGCGCGAAAGGATGGTGTAATAGCCGGGATCGGAGGGCTGCCATTGGATCTGCCACAGCCGCCAGGCAAACGGCAGCTTGGGGCCGCTGAGGTTGGCCTCGCGCCAGCGGCTGCCGCCATCGGTGGAGACGTCCACCCGTTCGATGGAATGCTCGCCCGCCCAGGCGAAGCCGCGGATGGATATCGCGCCGAGCGGGGCCTTGCTCTGGTCTTCGGGCGCGGTGATGGTGGACTTCACCGGCATAGCTTCGATCACCTCCAGCTCGGCCGGGCGGGCGGGAGTGCCGGGCGGTAGGGCGTACTTGGGATAGCGGTAGCCGGGGTTCATGAAGAAGCCCTTGTTGGCCTCGGCGGCGGCGGTCAGGCTGATCACCCATTTCACCGAGCTGGTGCCATCCCAGCCGGGCACCAGCAGGCGCGCGGGGAAGCCGTGGAGGTTGGGTATCGGCTGGCCGTTCATGGTCAAAGCCAGAAGAGTCGCCGGATGAAGGGCCTTCGACATGGGCAGGGAGCGGATAAAATCGGGTGTTTTGGCGAGGCCGCTATCGGCGCCATTGGTCTCCAGGAAAGCGGCCCCGGAGGAGGCGCCGGCGAGTTTTAAAATGTCGGAAATGCGCGGTCCGCGCCACTCCGCATTGCCAATGGCGCCGCGTCCCCACTGGATGCCGGGCACCTTGGGGCTGTAGAAACCGCGCCCGTTGCCGGTGCATTCGAGCACTGCGGGAACGGTATATTGGGGCAGCTTTTTGAGGTCGGCGAGGGTCAGGGAGAGCGGCTTGGAGACCATGCCGTTGACGGTGAGGCGATAGGTTTCCGGGTCGATTGGGGCGGGCCTGGGGATGTGCTGCCGCACGAAGAAGACATCCAGCGGAGTGAGATAGGAATTGAAATAGTGGACGGGGGTTTCGAGATCCTCAGGGCGGTCGTTGTGGAGAATCATGGGGCGCTTGCCGGGGATGGCGATAGGATCATCGGAGGCGGTGGCAAAGCGCGCGGCGGCGCCCGCGGCAAGGGCGGTGAAAATCTGACGGCGATCGAAGAGCACGTTTCTGAGACTAAACCAGCCGGAGGGGGCGGCGCAAGCGGCGCGGCGGCATGGATTCACCGCGGAGCACACGCAATCGACTGCTCTCGAGGTCGAAATATCTTCTCCGCGAATTTCTCCGCGGCTTGGCGCCTCCGCGTCAGGCCTTTGTGGCCGGTTGGAGATGTTGCGGTGCGCTTTCTCCGCGTTTTCTCGGTTTCCTCCGCGTCTCCGCGGTGAGGCTTCCCTCCGCCTTTTCCCAGAAGCCCCCTGCAATCCCCTCACTTGCGGGCATGTCGAAGATTCCCACAAAAGAGTCAAAAATGTCTGATTATGCCGCAAATCTTTCGAGGTATACTGAGGTTTCAGAGGGACCGCAGGCATGAGAAAATACGGCAAGTTCGCTGCTCTGATCGTGGTCGTCGTCGGCACTCTCGTCTGGCTGGCTGCGGCCGGCATGGGCGAGAACAAAACTTACTACAAAACCATCGGCGAACTCACCCAAATGGGGAACACCGCCATCGGCCAGCGCACCCGCGTCGAGGGCTTTGTGGAAAATGGCTCCATCCAGCGCATCGGTGACCGGGTGCAATTCGTCCTCGCGCAGGACCCCGCCCTGGCCCAGAAGGCCGACGTCAAAAATCAGCGGATCACCGTCGCTTACACCGGCACGGACCCCCTGCCGGACACCTTCAAAGACGGCGCACAGGCCCTCGCCGACGGCAAGCTGGATAAAGACGGCATCTTCCGCGCGGGAAGAATTCAGGCCAAGTGTGCGTCCAAGTATGAGGCCAAACCGGGACAATTGACGCCCGGCAAGGCCGCTCCCAATATCAACACCGGCAAGAGCATCTAAGTACAGACAAAGAAGAGGGATAATGGAAAATCTGGGTTCGTTGGCCATCCTGCTGGCCTTGTGCCTGGCTTTCTACGCCGCTGTGGCCTCCGTGGTCGGCCGCGTCAAAGCCAAGCCGTTTCTAGTGATTAGCGGTTCCCGCGCGGTTTATTCGGTGTGGGCGCTGATCACCCTCGCCTCGGCCATCCTGGTCCACGCCCTGCTCACTGGCGACTTCCGCTTCGCCTATGTGGCCGAGCACTCCAACCGCGCCATGCCCACCCTGTACAAGTTCGCCGCCTGGTGGGGCGGGCAGGAAGGCTCGCTACTGTTCTGGAGCTGGCTGCTGGCCACCTATGCCTCGGTGGTGGTCTTCACCAACCGCCGCAAGCACCGCGACATGATGCCGTGGGTCGTGGGTGTGCTGGCCAGCATCCAGGTCTTCTTCCTGGTGATGAACAACTTTGTCGCCAACGCCTTCCAGATGCTGGCCACCGATAAGCTGATCGTCGCCGTCCCCGATGGCAACGGCCTCAGCCCGCTGCTGCAATATCCGGCGATGGCTATCCACCCGCCCATGCTGTACCTGGGTTATGTCGGCTTCTCCGTGCCCTTCGCCTTTGCCATGGGCTCGCTGATCACCCGCCAACCCGGCGAAGGCTGGATCCACACCACCCGCCGGTGGACCCTGGTCACGTGGCTCTTCCAGGGCACCGGTATTATGTTGGGCGCGGCGTGGGCCTATCACGTCCTGGGATGGGGCGGTTACTGGGGCTGGGACCCCGTGGAAAATGCCTCGCTGTTGCCTTGGCTCAGCGGCACCGCTTTTTTACATTCGGTCATGATGCAGGAAAAGAAGGGCATGATGAAGGTCTGGAACATGGTGCTCATTTCCACCACCTTCTTCCTGTGCATCCTGGGCACTTTCATGACGCGCTCCGGCTTCGTCGAATCGGTGCATGCCTTCGCCCGCTCCGATATCGGCAAGTACTTCGCGGGCTTCCTCGCCGTGGGCATTGCCGCTACCGCCTACCTGATTCTGGACCGCTTGCCTTATCTGAAGAGCGAGTCGCAGTTGGAAAGCGTGGTGTCGCGCGAATCGAGCTTCCTGTTTAATAACCTCATCCTGCTGGCCAGTTGCTTCGCGGTACTGTGGGGCACTCTTTTCCCCACGCTTTCGGAGACCTTCTCCGGCACGCGCATCTCCCTGGACATCAACTGGTACAACCGCCTGATGGTCCCCATCGGCCTGTTCCTGCTGCTGCTCACCGGCGTCGGCCCGCTGTTCGCCTGGCGGCGCACTTCGCTCGAAAGTCTGCGGCGCAATTTCCAGTGGCCTGGCATCGCCGCCGTGGCGCTGGTGGCCGCGCTGTTCGCCGCGGGGATGCGGCACTACTACGCCCTGATCTCCTTCGGCTTCTGCCTGTTTGTGGCGCTGACCGTGCTGCTGGAGTTCTATAAAGGGGGCCGCTCGATTGCCGCCAAGAACCACATTAATCTGCTCCACGCCATGGTGGAACTGACCCATCGCAACACCCGGCGCTACGGCGGCTACCTGGTCCACATGGGCATTGTCCTCATTTTCATCGGTATTACCGGCCACGCCTTCAACGTCAGTGAAGTCAAGGAACTGAATCAGGGCGACAGCATGCGCGTAGGCGCCTACACGCTGAAAATGCTGGACCTGCAGCAGGGCGACAACGCCAACTACGCCTGGGACCGCGCCAGCATGGAGGTCTCCAAGAACGGCGAAGTGCTGGGCACCCTGGAACCCGAAAAGCGTTTATACAAAGCCAGCCGCCAGGGCACCTCCGAGGTCGGCATCCGCATGCGGCCCAACGAAGACCTGTACCTGAATTTCGGCGGCATGTCCGACGATAACAAGCGCGCGGTGATTCAAGCCTACGTCTTTCCGCTGGTCTCCTGGATCTGGATTGGCGGCCTGGTAATGATCGGTGGGACGCTGATCTGCCTGGTGCCCAGCAAAATCAAACTGCAATATGCCCGCACCGAAGTGGTGGGCTTCACCAAGAAACATGCGACTGTTCAGAACTAAATACGACGCGGAGACGCGGAGACGCGGAGCAACCCCAAAATCTTCTCGCCTCCGCGTCTCGGCGTCTCCGCGTCCAAGCTTTTTCCCCCGCTTCGCCCTGATTTGCCTCCTGGCCGTCGCCGCCCTCGCCCAGACGGCTTCCGAGAAACCCTCGGCCGCGGTTCTCCGGGTCGGGTCGCGTCTGGCCTGCAAGTGCGGCTGCAAGGAAACCCTGGCAAGCTGCAGCATGCTCGATTGCGAATCCTCCAAAGCGGGCAAGTTGCGCATCGCCCAGATGCTGAAACTGGGCTACTCCGACGACCAGATCATCCAGGCCTTCGTCCGCGAATACGGCGCGAGCATCTACCTGGCGGAACCCGACGCCTGGGGCTGGCTCGTCCCATATATTTGCCTGGCCTTCGGGCTGGTGATTGTCTGGCTGTTTATCAGAAAATACCGCAAGCCGCGGCTGATCCCCGAAGTCGGGGCGATCGAGCTGGATGACCCGGCCTTGCAGAAGTACAAGGAGCAGATCGAAAAGGATCTCGCGAGCCTGGAATGATCATTGTCTGTACGTGTCTGGTCGCGATCGTCGTCATCGCGTTTGTCCTCGGGGTTCGACCCAAGGACCTGCCCGCTCCCGAGCCGGAGTCGCCCTTCCGCCACCTCGACGACCGTAAAGCCGCGATTTACGAAAACCTGCGCGACTTACAATTCGAGTACCGCGTGGGTAAGCTCTCGGACGAAGATTACCAGGCCACTAAGCGCGACCTGCAAAAGGAATTAGCCGCCGTCATGGCCGAAGTGGATCGCGTCCGGGCCACCCTGGGGCAGGGCATGAGCGTGCCCGCCGCGCAGCCGCCGGCCAAGCCACCCGCCAAGCCGTCCGCTGCCCCGAAACCTTTGCCGGGCTACCGCTGCCCGCACTGCGGCGCCAAATTCGAGCGCGCCCTCAAATTCTGCGGCGAATGCGGCAAACCCATGAAGGAGGCCACCGCATGAAGCCGCTCGCCCTCTTATTCCTCACCGCTTCGGCCGGCATGGCCGCCATTACCGGCACGGTCATCAACCGCACCACCGGCAAGCCCCAGGAAGGCGCTACCGTGGTGCTGAATCTGCTCGCCCAGCAGGGCATCACCATGATCGACCAGGCCAAGAGCGATGCCCAGGGCCATTTCACCATCAACCAGGATCTGCAGCCCGGCGGACCTTCGCTACTCCGCACGGCCTTCGACGGCGTGACTTACAATCACATGCTGCCGCCCGGCTCGGCCACCTCCGGCATCACCGTGGATGTGTATAACTCCAGCACGAATGAAGGCGCTGCCAAAGTCTCCAAGCATATGCTCCTGTTCGAGCCGGCCGGCGGTCAGATGGTGGTCAACGAAACCTATCTCTTTACCAACAGCGGCAACCTCGCCTGGAACGATTCGGACCACGGCACCATGCACTTCTACCTGCCCCCGGGCGCCAAGGGGAAGGTCGAAGTGAACGCCACCGCGCCCGGCGGCATGCCCATCCCCGCGGCCACTTTGAAAACCGGCAAGCCCGACACCCTGGCGGTGGATTTCCCGGTCAAGCCAGGCGAGACGCGCTTCGACCTGACTTATACCACGTCTTATAACTCGGGCGACGAATACATCGGCAAAATCCTGACCAAGGACGACAATACTTACCTGATCGCCCCCAACGGAATCACGCTCACCGGCGACCATTTGTCGGATATGGGCACGGAGCCGCGCACCCAGGCGCATATCTGGGGCTTCGAAGGCAACAGTTACAAGATCAAGCTGACCGGCACGGAGGCCGCCGCGCCCTCCGATGCGGACACGAGTACGGCGCAGGGCGATTCGTCCGACAGTGGCCCGCAGATTGAGCAGATCATGCCGCGCTTGTACTCCAAGACCGTGCTGATCCTGGTATTGGCCCTGGGCATTCTGGCGGTCGGATTCGCGCTGCTGTACCGGGCCCCCGTTGGGACGCCCAAGGAGTCGAATGAGCGCGGTCGCGGTTGATGGCGTCTGGAAGTTCTACGGCGACTATCCCGCGCTGCGCGACGTACGGCTTTCAGCAGAGCCGGGGGCCTGTCTGGCGCTGATCGGCCGCAATGGCGCTGGAAAAACCACCCTGCTGCGCATCGTCGCGGGGTTTTCGCGGCCGGGCCGAGGGCAGATCCGCATTTTCGGCACGGAGCCTCGCGAGACCGCCACGCGCGCCAAGATGGGCTTTATCGGCCACGGCATTTCGGTCTACGACGAGCTTTCGGCGCTCGAAAACCTGATCCTCTTCGGCCGGCTGTATAACTTGGCCGACCCGCACAAATCCGCCATGGAGTGGCTGGAGCGCACTGGTCTGGAACGCGTCCGCAACGGCCTGGTGCGCGAATTTTCCAGAGGTATGCGGCAGCGCCTGGCGGTGGCCCGCGCCTTCCTCCACGATCCCGGCGTGCTGTTGCTGGATGAGCCCTTCACCGCGCTCGACGATCGCGCCATTGCGGTTCTGCAGCGCCTGTTGCGGGAGGCGCTGGCCGCCGGAAAAACCATTGTCATGTCTACCCATCAGTTGCGGGAAGCCCTGGAGCTTGCCTCGCACGTCGCGCTGTTAGTGCGCGGCCAGGTGGCCTTCAGCGGCCCCTGCACGCCGGAAATGGTCGCCGACCCCGGTTACGTCTATGCCCGCTACGGCGAGGCAGGGTAAGCGCGCGTGCTGAGTTTCTTCCGGCAGGTCTTGGTGGTCACCGTCAAGGACCTGCGCGCCGAGCTTCGCACCAAGGAAGCCGTCAACGCTTCGCTGGCCTTCGCCCTGGTGATCCTGCTGATGTTCAGTTTCGCTTTCGACCCGCTGGAAGAGACCACCCGTGAAATTTCGGGCGGCCTGCTGTGGATTGTGTTCGCTTTTGCCGGCACCCTGGTGCTGAACCGCAGCTTCGCCCGCGAGCAGCCCAACGATTGCCTGGACGCCCTGATTGCCGCTCCCATCTCCGGCGCGGCGCTGTTTCTGGGCAAGGCGCTGGCCAACTATGTGTTAGTGCTGGCCGTGGAATTGATCGCGCTGCCGGTATTCGGCATCTTCTACGGCGTGCATTGGACCGACCAGTTTCCCGAACTGCTGCTGGTGCTGCTGCTGGGCGCCTGGGCCCTCACCGTAGTGGGCACCATTTTCAGCGCCCTCACGGTCAATATCCGGCTGCGCGAAGTCATGCTGCCGATGCTCACTTACCCTATCCTGGTGCCCGCACTCATGGGCGCCATGCAATTGACCGCCGGCCTGGTGAACGGCAAGCCGATCTCCGGCGATTCCTTCTCCTGGCTGAAAATGTTAATCGGTTTCGACGTGATTTTCACTGCCGTCTCCCTGGTGTTAGTGGAAACAGTATTAGTAGGTTAACTTATGCGCGACAAATTACTCGTGTTTTTAGGCGTCGTGGCCATGCTGCTGCTGGCGCGCGATATCCTGGTGATCGCCGGCTTCCCCAATGAGGCCAACCAAGGCGCGATTTTCAAGATCATCTTTTTCCATGTGCCCGTGGCCATGGCCGCCATGCTCTGCGCGGCGGCGTCTCTGATCGGCAGCGTGATGTTCCTGCTCACGCGCAATTTCAAGTACGATGCCCTGGCCGTTTCGGTGACCGAAGTGGGCCTGGCTTTTCTGGCCGCCAACCTGGTGACCGGCTCCATCTGGGGCCGCGTGATCTGGGGCATCTGGTGGACCTGGGATGCGCGCCTCACCTCCGCGCTGGTCTG
Source organism: Bryobacteraceae bacterium (assembly GCA_035505095.1). GTDB lineage: Bacteria > Acidobacteriota > Terriglobia > Bryobacterales > Bryobacteraceae > JOPF133. Next base: position 12,414 of record DATJRE010000203.1, read on the forward strand.
CTGGCTGCTCTACGCCGGCTACCTGATGCTGCGCCATGCCATCGAAGAACCCACCCAGCGCGCCACCTTCGCCGCGGTGTTTTCGATTTTCGCCTTCATCGACGTGCCCATCGTGATCTTCTCCATCAAGTGGTGGCGCACCCAGCATCCCCAGCCGGTATTCTGGGGCGGCGGCAGCATCCCGGGCGATTGGTACCTGGCGGCCCTGCTCAACCTGCTGGCGATGGTGCTGTTGGGCATCGTCCTGACGGTGGTGCGCTTGCGGCAGGAAGAAGCCCAGCGCGAGATCGATTCCCTGCGCCGCACGGCGCATGCATTCTAAGGAGACTGATATGTTGCAAGTATCCCCCGTTGACATTGCCCGCGAGGCGCAGCGCCTCCAGCGTAATTACCAATTTCTGAGCTACGGCTTGACCGCCGCGTGGCTGATCCTGGTGGCGTATGTCCTGATGATGGTCGGCCGGCACCGCAAGTTACAGCAGGAAATCGCCAGCCTGCGCGCCATGATTGAAGACCGCGCGCCGGGCGATAGAAGCGGCGGCCGGTTGGCGCCGTCCAGGTCTACGACCGTCTGATAAGGCGCAACGCGAAGACCACTCGCTGAGGGAGCGGTGGTCGTGAGGCACGGTATCTCGCGCTCGACCGTCTAGCGCGCCGTGCGCATCCAATCCTTCCAGGTGGCCGCGGCCGGCGGTTCCAGCCGCTCCGCTTTGTGCAGCCGGAACGTCCACACCGGGTTCACAGCCAACACCACCTCGATTTCGCGCGGCTCGCCCCCGCGGACCAGTTTGAGCTTCAACTGCTCGCCGGGTTTGCGGCTTACCAGCGTGTCGCTGAGCACTTTCACGGTGGCTTTGGCCCCCTCCACTTCGGCGATCTCGTCGTCGGCGCGCACGCCCTCTTTGGCCGCCGGTGAGCCGGCCTGCGCCGCTACCACCATCAGCTTGCCGTCTTCGACGTGCGTATTGACCCCCAGGTACGCGCCTTTCCCATCGGTCCGCGTAGTGTCCAGTGCCAGGCCGGCGTAGGCGAAGTAGCGGGCATAGTCCGGCTCGCGGGTGGTCGCAGCGTACGAGAAAACTTCCTCCAGGCTGCCGCCGGCGGCGCGTTCGCACTCGGCGCGAAACTCGGCGTCGGTGAAACCGCGGTGCTGCCCCTGGTAGTAGTCGCGGTAGAGCGCGCGCATGACGTCGTCCAGCGATTGCCGATTGCCGCTCGCGTGGCGGATCTGCAGGTCCAGCATGGCGCCCAGCAGCGCGCCGTTGTCGTAGTACGAGATGGTGGTGTTGCGGTCGTTGCCCACACCCGACGTGCCCCAGGTGTTCCAGCTCGATTCGGTGGCCGATTGATAATGCCGGCCTGGCGCGCTCTCGAAGCTGCCCAGGGTGGTTGCGAGCTTCTCCAGATACTGCTCGGGCGTAATCAGCCCGGCGCGCACCAGAAGCAGGTCTTGGTAATACACCGAAAGCCCTTCGGAGACCCACAGCATGTTGGTGAGGTTTTCGGTATCGTAATCGAACGGTCCCAGCGCCAGCGGACGGATGCGCTTCACGTTGAAGTTATGGAAATACTCGTGGGCCACGTAACTGAGCCAGCGGCGGTAGCCGTTCTCGGTGGCGAGGCTTTTGCCGTTGAAGGCAATCGAGGCCGAGTCGAGGTGCTCGATTCCGCCGTTGCCGATTCCCATTAGCAGAAACGTGTAATGCCGGTACGGAATGTCGCCCATCATGGCCGTGGCGGCTTCCACAATGAACTGCAAATCGGCCAGCATCTTGGGACGGTCCACCGAGTCGGGCACGTTTTCGAGGACCGCGAAGTGCGGCACGCCGCGCACCGCGAATTGCCGCACCTCCTGGTTGCCCAGCAGCGTCGGGCAGTCGTAGAAGGTGTCGAAATCGGGCGCGGAATAGATGGCGCCCTGTCCATCCAGGCCGCTGGCAATCCGCGTCCAACCCGTCGGCAGGCGGAACGTCACCTGCACCGGCCGCTGGAGCTGTCCCGCCAGGTACAGATAAAATCCCGGCGGCGAAATGTAGGCGCGGTTTTCGTCCAGGTAGTTCTGGGCGCCGAAGCGGGTGGCGCCGTAGACATCGTAATCCACGGTCATCGCAGAGGCTCCGCCGGTCACCATGCGCCAGGTGTTGCGGGTGGTCTTTTCCCATTGCAGTTCGTGGCCGGCATCGTCGCGGGCGTGCAGATGGGACACGTTCCTGGCGTAGTCGATGACGCGGTAATACCCCGGCGTCCACACCGGCATCTTGAAATCCTGCGTTGGGCCGGCCAGGCCGGTGGCCCGCATGGTGACGTGGAAAAGGTGGTTGGCGGGCTGCGGCATGGAGACGGTGAAAATCACCGGCGCGCCGGTCTGTGCGGCCAGGCGGCAGCAGACGGCTATCCATAGAGCAACAGCGGCGGCAACCCGGGAGCGGCGAATCATGCGTCGATTATCGCGCAGATGCGGCTCTGGGAGACTGTGGGTACATGGGTACCCGGCGGGGCGGCCTCAGATTTCCAGTTCTTTGCCGACGAAGTGGGCCAGGTCGGTGGCCGAGAACTGGGTCATCAGGTGGTTCCCGGCGGGCACCCGCTCCAGCAGCTCTTCGAGCGAAGCGCATTCCACCAGCGGTGCGGCGCGGAAGCCCAGGGCTTGGGCTATGGCGCAGGCGCAGGCGACCAGGTCGTTGCCGTCGCGCGGAACGCCCTCTACGGCGCCATGGTGGGTGCCCGCGGCCTCCTGAAATTCGATCGGCAGCCCGCAGGTTTTGGTGAGCCACTCACCGGCTTCGCAGTGGTCCATGGAGAACAGGAAGCGCTCTGCCTCCATGAGGGTTTCGTTGGTTCCCGAGACGCGCTCCAGCAGCTCGGCGTAACGGCTGCGGTGCGCCGAGAGCAGGCCGAGCCGGCCGATATCGTGCATGAGGGCAGCGGTGTAAGCCCGGTCGGGGTGAAGCTGGTACTGCGGCGCCAGCCAGGCGGCCAGCGCCGCGGAGGCCCGGCTGTGAACCCAGCAGTTCTGCACGCAAGCGTCGTCCTCCATCCCACGGACCATCCCGTGGAGGGCGGTGCGCGCCACCAGCCGCCGGGTGCGCTCGGTGCCCAGGATCATGACCGCCTTGTGGATGGTGTTCACGCGGCTGTGGAGGGAAAATGCCGCCGAGTTGGAGATGGTCAGCAGTTCAGCGGCGAATCCCGGGTCGGAAGCGATGAGATCCGCCACTTCCAGGATGTCGGGGTCCGCTTTGGTAAGCAGCGACAATAACTTAATGGCTACCGGCCGGAAGACCAGAATTCTGCAGAGAGCCTCGTCTCGTTGGATGCGTCTAGGCGGTTTTGCCTGGAGCACAGAGTTCATACGCTTCATATCGCCTGAAGTGGCGTTTTTTGTAGTCCGAAGCGGGTGACGGCGCGGCTCGGCCGCTGATGGGACCGGCTGGGAGATGGACGGGCGGATCCGGGTAGCCGCCCCCTCAGTCTCCCTTCAACCCGCCGCGTCCTACCCAATTGGCCCGCAGAAAGTCCCGGTTCATCCTGGCGATCACTTCCAGCTTTATGTCCTTCGGGCACACCGCCTCGCACTCGCCGATATTGGTGCAGCTTCCAAACAGTTCCTTGTTGGCCTGCGCTTCCATGGCAAGTACGCGGCGGTCGCGCTCGGGCTGGCCCTGTGGCAGCAGGCCCAGGTGCGACAGCTTGGCGCCCATGAATAGCGACGCCGAGGCGTTCGGGCACATCGCCACGCAGGCGCCGCAGCCGATGCAGGCGGCCGCATCCATGGCAAGGTCGGCGTTCTCCTTGGGTACCAGCACGGTGTTGCCATCGGGCGCGCTGCCGGTCGAAACCGAAATAAAGCCGCCCGCCGCGATCAGCCGGTCGAACGCGCTGCGGTCCACCACCAGATCCTTCACCACCGGAAACGCCCGCGCGCGCCACGGTTCCAGGTACAGTTCGTCGCCATCCTTAAAGTGGCGCATGTGCAACTGGCAAAGCGTCGTGCCCGGCAGCGGACCGTGCGCCACGCCGTTCACCATGCAGCCGCACATACCGCAGATGCCTTCGCGGCAATCGTGGTCGAAGGCCACCGGCTCCTCGCCCTTGGAGATCAAGTCCTCGTTCAGGATGTCCAGCATTTCCAGGAACGACATGTGGGTGTTGACATTCGGCAACTCATAGCGCACCATGCGCCCGGCCGCCGCGGCATTGGCCTGCCGCCAGATATGCAGAACGATTCGCATTACTTGTAGCTCCGTTGCGTCGGATGCACGTATTCGAATTCCAGAGGCTCCTTGTGCAGCTCGGGCGGATTGCCCACTCCGCGGAAACCCCACGCGGCCACGTAGGAGTACTGCTGGTCGTTGCGGGCCGCCTCGCCCTCGGCCGTCTGGTACTCTTCGCGGAAGTGGCCGCCGCAGGATTCGTTGCGCTCCAGCGCGTCCAGGCACATCAGCTCGGCGAGCTCGAAGAAGTCGGCCACGCGCCCGGCCTTTTCGAGCGACTGGTTCAATTCGTCGCCCGTGCCGAGCACCTTCACATCGCGCCAGAACTGCTCGCGCATGGCGGGAATTTCTTCGAGCGCGCGCTTCAGGCCGGTGGCCGTGCGCGACATGCCGCAATATTCCCACATCAGCTTGCCCAGCTCGCGGTGGAAGGAATCCACCGAGCGCGTTCCCTTGATCTCCAGCAGGCGTTTGGTCACGCAGTTGACCTGCTGCTCGGCCTCTTTCACCGCCGGGTGCCCGCTATCGATTTTCTCCACCTTGGTGGTGGCGATGTAATCGTTGATGGTGTTAGGCAGCACGAAATAGCCATCCGCCAGGCCCTGCATGAGGGCGCTGGCGCCCAGGCGGTTGGCGCCGTGGTCGGAGAAATTGGCCTCGCCGATCACATAGAGGCCCGGAATGCTCGACATCAGGTTGTAGTCTACCCACAGGCCGCCCATGGTGTAGTGGATAGCGGGGAAGATGCGCATGGGCACCTGGTAGGGGTCCTCGCCGGTGATGCGCTCGTACATCTCGATCAGGTTGCCGTAGCGTTCCGCGATTACTTCTTTGCCCAGGCGCTGGATGGCGTCGCGCAGATCCAGGTACACCGCCAGCCCGGTCTCGCCCACGCCGCGCCCCTCATCGCAAACCGCCTTGGCGTTCCGGGAGGCCACGTCGCGCGGCACCAGGTTGCCGAAGCTGGGATAGCGGCGCTCCAGGTAATAGTCGCGGTCCTCTTCGGGAATCTGGCTGGGCGGCCGCGTATCGCCCTTCTTCTTGGGCACCCACACGCGGCCGTCGTTGCGCAGCGATTCGCTCATCAGCGTCAGCTTCGACTGGTAATCGCCGGAAACCGGAATGCACGTGGGGTGGATCTGGGTGAAGCAGGGATTGGCGAACAGCGCGCCGCGCTTGTGCGCGCGCCAACTGGCGGTGACGTTCGATCCCTTGGCGTTGGTGGAAAGGTAGTAGACGTTGCCGTAGCCGCCGGTGCCAAGCACCACCGTGTCGCCGAAGTGGGATTCCACTTTGCCTGTGATGAGGTTGCGGGTCACGATGCCGCGCGCGCGCCCATCCACCACGATGAGGTCGAGCATCTCGGTGCGCGGGAACATCTGCACGTTGCCGGTGCCGATCTGCCGCTCCAGCGCCTGGTACGCGCCGAGCAGCAACTGCTGGCCCGTCTGGCCGCGCGCGTAAAAGGTGCGGGAGACCTGGGCCCCGCCGAAGGAGCGGTTATCCAGGTAGCCCGAGTATTCGCGCGCGAACGGAACGCCCTGGGCCACGCACTGGTCGATGATATTGAGCGAGATCTGCGCCAGGCGGTAGACGTTGGATTCGCGCGAGCGAAAATCGCCCCCCTTCACCGTGTCGTAGAACAGGCGGTAGACGCTGTCGCCGTCGTTGTGGTAATTCTTGGCCGCGTTGATGCCGCCCTGCGCGGCGATGGAATGTGCGCGTCGCGGTGAATCCTGGAAGCAGAAGCACTTAATCTGGTAGCCCAGTTCCGCCAGGCTGGCCGCGGCCGAACCGCCGGCCAGGCCGGAACCTACCACGATGATGGTATGTTTGCGTTTATTGGCAGGATTGACGAGCTTGAGACCGAAGCGGTGGCGGTCCCATCGAGTCTCGATCGGGCCGGTGGGAGATTTGGAGTCGAGTGGCATGGCTGGCGTTCCTTTATAGCGTCACCAGGCCGAGCATCACGGCGATCGGGATGGAACAGTTGCCGATGGCGATGAGGATGGCGACGATGGCGGCGCCCTTCTTCAATTTGGGCGTGTAACGCGGGTGATTGAGGCCCATCGATTGAAACATGCTCCACAGCCCGTGGTACAGGTGCATGCAGAGCAGGATCATGGCGACGATATAGAAGAGCGAGACCCACCAGACCTGGAAGCCCGTGATCACGTTGTAGCGCACGTCGGGCGTGTTCGGGTTGCCGCCCACATCCTGCAGCGGCAGGATGGAGCCGGTGGTCAGGTGCAGGATGTGGAAGATGATGAAGGCCGCGACAATCGGACCGCTCCAGATCATCGTGCGGGCGGCGTAGCTGGTGGGCACATCGGCCTTCTTGTAATAGCGCAGCGGGCGCGCCCCGCGGTTCTGGTTCCAGAGATGCACCGAGGCTACGATATGCAGAACTACCGCCGCCAGCAGGATGATGCGCACGCCCCACAGCGCCACCGCGTTGGAGGGATTGTGCAGAAAGGCGGCGTAGCGATTAATCTGCTCCGGGTCGCTGGAATAGATTTGCAGGTTGCCCAGCAGGTGGCCGACCACGTAAAGAAAGAGGATCACCCCGGTAATGGCCATGACGGCCTTCTTACCGATGGGCGCTTCGTAAAAGCGGACGGCGCGGTTCAGGGGATTGATGGCAATAGCACTCATGCGGAAATCCTGTTGGCGGCGATCTTGCATCGCCTGGGTTTTTGGAGGCTGACACCCGTTTTCCAGGGTGCGCGAAACAGGGCTGAATCTCTCAAACCCACAGTATAGCGTGAGTGCCGCACGATGAGGGCGTTCAACCGTGGATGGAACCCAACTTCTCCTTGGAGGCTGTCGTTCGTCTTGCTGCCGGTTGCTTCGCCGTTACGGCTGCCCGGTGGCCTGGCCTGGCGCCCCCTTCATAGGCGTTAAGATGAGGTCATTCGATCATGCCCCGGGCGTTGGGCGATTCCGCCCCGCGAGCCGCGTTTTGGTTGCAACTTCCCAAAACCGGGCGGGCGGAGGTCACTTTCCATATGCCCGTTCCAGCCGCCACCACCCTCTCAAAGCGCACCAGTGTTAGGACCGGGAAATTCGTTCCCGTGGACAGAACCACTTTCTTCGCTATAATCGAATAAATGGCGGAGCGACTCTATCTCGGTGAGTTTGAGCTGGTGGTCATGCTTGTGGTCATACGCCTCGGCGAGGACGCATATGGCGTGCCGATATCGCGGGGGATCGAGCAGCAAACGGGGCGAGCCGTTGCGTTCGGCACGGTCTACGCCACACTGGAGCGGCTTCAAAAAAAGGGGCTTGTCTCTTCGCGTCTAGGCGAGGCAACGCCGGAACGGGGTGGCAGAGCCAAGCGATATTTCGAGGCCACGCCAACTGGCGTGCGTACAGTCAGGGAAACCAAGCAGACGTTAGTGAGGCTCTGGCAAGGTCTCCGGCAACTTCAAGGAGGAATCGCATGAGAACACAGCACGCCATCACCGTCTGGATGTTTGATCGGCTGGATCTGGATGGTGCACTCGCCGGTGACCTGCTGGAGGAGCGCGCACGAGGGCGCTCGACAGTCTGGTACTGGAGACAGGTGCTGATCGCCATCGGCACTGCGATTTGGAGCACTGTCTTCGCGCACAAGCTGCTTGCTTTGCGTGCTGTCGCTACGGGCTGCGCGGCCAATGGTCTTTGGCTCTTTCTCTGGATGAAATTCCTCCATCTTCGATTGCCGTTCTCGCCACCGTATACGAAGCTGGTACTCGCGGAGTCCATTGCTTACTTGTTGATACTCCTGCTCACACAAACCGCTACCGGCTGGATTGTGGCTCGGACTCATCGCGCGGCTGCAATTCCCATGGTGGTCGTGTTTGTTAGTTGGCTGACGCTGTGGTTCTTCATCGACACTTTTCCCGAGGCCAAACGACTTCTGCTGAATTCTTTTGATCAACCGGGATTTCGCCCGTATCTTGCGTGGTATCTTACACCGATTGCGGTTGAGATTGTCGGTCTCCTGTGTGGAGGCATTCTCGCCTCGCAGCGCCAAAAAGGCGGCAATCCACTCCAGGCGAGCTCACGTGAGAGCTAACACTCGGTTCTCGCCGGTGTTGGAACGCTCCCGGAATGGCAATCGCCGTGCAAACACAAATTCCAGGGGGTGTGAAGATGCGCAAATTGCTGATGACGGCGCTGATTGGTCTGGGAATGGGGATCGGCTCCGTTCAGGCGGCGGAAATCGTCGTGAGACTTCGGCCGCCGATAAGCATTCACGAGCATCGTACTTACAGGCCGGGCCCGCGGTACGTATGGGTCGGCGGATACCACCGCTGGGATGGACGGAGGTATGTGTGGGTGCGGGGAAGGTGGGAGATCCCGCCCCGAGAGCATGCCGTGTGGGTCGCTCCCCATTGGCGGCATCGTCACGACGGCTACGTATTTGTGGCGGGCTACTGGCGATAGAGTAAGGATCTAACCGCCCGATCTCAACGTGCCAGAGGTCACCTTGGCTGGCCTCCATTTACCGGATCTCGAAGCGTGCGGTGGCCGCTGCGATGCGGTTCTGGCCGGCCTCGCGGACTACCGCGCGGAGGGAATATTCGCCCGGCGCTGCGGGGAAGCTCATCACCGCTTTGATCCCGGTGGCTTGCATACTCGCCAGCTTGGCAGGGGTGAGAGCCAGGTCCATCACCGCCTGCTTGCCCGCTAGGTACTCGCCGGCGGCGTTCTCCAGCACCATCACGAAGGTCAGCTCCTGCATGCTGCGGCCGCTCTTTTTCAGAAACCGCAGCGGCCGCGGGTCCACCGAAACTCGGGCCACAATGGCGCCGCGGCTCTTTGGCGCCGGTACCTTCACCAGCAGTGTGGCTGGAATTTCGGTAATGTCGCGTGTCGAAAGTACCGCATCGTCAATCCTCCGCTGCGCCGTTTCCGCGGCCGGCTTTACTTTCTCCGCCCAATATCCCTGCCGCGCGTCCACTTCGTAGCCGTGGTCGTTCTTCAGCCGGATTTTCAGCGCGTGATACTTGTCGTCGGGCTCGCGCGTAGGCACGAAGCCCAGCAGGTACGATACCTCCGGCGGCTTCGATAGCGTCTCCAGCGCGCCCGTCAGCTCATTACTATTCTTGATGAACCGTCCGCCGGTAGCGCTGGAAACACCGGCCATCATTTCCTCAAGAACCGTTTGCCGCAGCATCAGGTTGCGGGCGAGGCTTGCGGACAGTCCCTCCGTGTTCAACGCATTCAATATGATGTGGGCGCGCAAGGCATCATTCACGATGGAGTCCTTTTGGCCGTCCATGCCGCCGGTTACGAAGCCGCGCGAGAGTATCACCAGAATGCGGCTTTCCGGCATCGCTGCCAGTCTCTTGACCGCGATCCGCAACACTTCGAGCACCAGTTGGGAGCCGGCCTTATACATGTTCCACGAATTCTCCGCCGCATCCTGCACCCAAGCGGGCTGGACTTTTACGCACTCCGGATTGCCATCCTGACAATTGCACCCTATAGCCAAGGCGACAGCACGGTGCTTTTCAAATAGATCCAGGTAATTCGCGATCGAGTAGGCCTGGTACGGGTCCATGGTGACACAACTGTCCAGTTGATTCCGGGTCCAGTGCGGCTTGATCCGCGCAAGCGCGGCCCGCAGCTTCTCCCGATCGGTGGTGAAATCCTCCGTCACCGAGCCCGATCCGGTGAACAGCGCAATCCGGTCCATGGGCTGCGCCTCCGCCAGCACTTTCTCGGCCGCCTCCACCGACTTCCGGCAATCGAAGCGGCTCGCGTGGGTGTCGTCGAAAAACAGCGCCAGCGAGCGTGGCGCCGGGGGCGCTCCTGCCGGTGGGCCCGCCGATTCCACCGGCGCTCCGGTTCCTGGGGCAGCCTTTGCGGCCGCCGCCGGGCCGCTCCGCTGCTCCAGGAACACCGTGATCCGTTGCGGCTTGCCGCTGTCGAAAATCTCGAAATCGCCGGCCGTCAATCCGCCCACCGCCGCACCGCGCCGGTCCCGCACCGTCACCCCGCCTTCCACCAGGTTCGCCTGCACCGCGATAGTGGCATGCGGAAACGCGTAGGGTCCGCTGCGGATGCGCACTTCCGCGGGATCGGCCGCGGGCAGCCGCGCCACGAGCATAACGGCAAAGACCAACCCTCCGGCGCGCATTCCAGCCATCATACGCACAAAGGCCGATCGGCGGCTACCGCCCTCACGTGGGGCGTGCGAGAAAAACGCGACATGTGTCTCCGTCCCTTAGGGTGGCCGCCTCAAGCCAGTCCGGGATGTTTTGGACAGCTCGCGGCGCTCGGCGTGGGCCCGGAGCACCGGCTCGGATGGTATTTCGAACCCGGCTTCGAGTACAACTTCTGGCGAGGTCTGCTAATCGCCATCCAGTGAGGCCGGCGCCACAGTGATCCGAACGGTCCGATGCTACGCTGGAGATTGCCGCGACATCCGCTGTTTAAGCCGTATCTCGCGCTGGCTGCCGTTTGCATCTGCTGGGGGACCACTTACCTGGGCATCCGCATGGCCCTGGAGATGTTCGCGCCACTCCAACTGGTCAGCCTGCGTTACATTCTTTCGGGCGGCGCCACGGTGCTTTTCGCGCGGGCTCGCGGCCTGTACCTGCCGCGCGGCCGCGACCTCGCGGCGGCCTGCCTCAGTGGCTTCCTGATCCTGGGCGTCGGCAACACCGCCTTGTCCTTCGCCGAGGTGAACATGCCCAGCGGCATGGCCGGCCTCATCATTACCATCTCGCCCTTCTGGATGGTCGGCGCGGAAGCGCTGCTTCCGGGCGGCGAGCGGCCGCACGGGCCCACCATTGGCGGCATGCTGGTGGGACTGGCGGGCGCCTGCCTGCTGGTGGCTCCCGATCTGGGCCCTCACGCCATGGGCCACAGCCTGCTGAACGGCTTTCTCATCCTGCAGGTGGGCATGGCGGCGTGGTCGTTCGGCTCCATCTACCAGCGCCGCAAGGCGGGCAAGGCCCACGCCATCGTCGCCGGCGGTGTCCAACAATTGGCCGCCGGCCTGATCCTCGGGCCCTTCGCGCTACTGATTCCCCAGCATCCGCTTCACTGGGGCACGCGCGGCCTGCTGGCGCTGCTTTACCTGGTGTGCTTCGGGTCGCTGGTGGGCTTCAGCTCCTATTCGTACGCCCTGCACCACCTGCCCGTCGCCATCGTTTCGATCTACCCGTATGTCAATGCGGTGGTGGCAGTTTTCCTGGGTTGGCTGTTTTACCGCGAGGCGTTCGGCCTCCGTGAGGGCGTCTCCATGGCCATCATTTTCGCCAGCGTGGCCGCGGTGAAGCACTTTGCCGCGCCGGCTAGGACCCGGTCGGCCGGTTCTGGCCGGCCAGCTTGACCCCCAGCGCCCCGCCCGCCATGCTCAGCAGCGTCGTAAAGACAAAGAATTGCACCAGCACCATGGCCAGTTCCGACGGGTTGGCGAGCATTTTGAGAAAGTCGGTCATGCGGGGGTCCATCATTCCCCTGAATTCGGCCTCAAACGCCGATACCCCGCCGATGGCCTGTACGGAAACGCCGAAGCAGCCCAGAATCAACACCATAATCCCAAAGGTCATGAGGCCCGTGATCCAGCCCATGCGCACGCCCGATTCCAGGTTGAGCGTCTGGCCGGTGCGCCGGCGGTACAGAAAGACCGCCAGGAAACCCGCCAAAAACCAGTTCAGGTAGAGCAGGAAGCTGAGCAGGGTAGCCAATCCCGCCACCAGCAGCGCAATCTTCACCGCTGCGCGGTTATGGAAGTTGAGTGGCGGCGGCGCCGCCGCGGGCGGGACAGGGGGAACGGGGAGCGGTGTGGGAGGCGCAAACCTTGGGGGTGGCGCAACCGTCTCAGGGACAACGATTTCCCGCTGGGGTTTGCCGCATTTATGGCAGAAAAGCGCGTCGGGCGGCAGTTGCGCGCCGCATGTACAAAATTCCGGCATGATATCCCACGTGGACACCTTCAGTTTGACGCACGGGCGGCTCCTGAGGCAAGCGCCTTTCGACGCGACCGCGATATTCAGGGAAGCCGCGGCGCGCACCATGGCACCAGCGGCCGCCACGCCGATCAAGTCCCCCGCCGGGCATGCATCCAGTCGACCCCGTGCAGGGCCGCTGACCAGGTCGATTTCGGCCTGCTGGACCGCGCTCCCGCCCGGCTCCATCGCGGCCAGGAATTTCCGCTGCTGGTGGATTGGCGCCGGTCATGACTCGGGCTGTCCGAGACTCCTGCGTTTGCCGTCCTTGTGACTGGCGGTGGTTGCTTAGTCCAGTCCCCGAGGACGCATTTGTCCGGTTCGCAGATAACGGCTATGCCAGCTCAGCGATTCCGTCAGCAGGTGTGGCGTATGTTTCCCAAACGATAGCCGCTCCGATCGGCCCAGATAGTCGAGCAACAAAGGCTTGTAGTCCGGATTGGAGCATTTGTCGATGATGAGATGCGCCCGTTGACGCGGCGATAGTCCGCGCAGATCGGCCAACCCGTACTCCGTCACAATGACCTGCACATCATGCTCCGTGTGGTCCACGTGCGACACCATGGGCACGATGGTGGAAATAGTTCCGCCCTGGGCGGTTGAGGGAGCCATAAAGATCGAGAGGTATCCGTTGCGCGCGAAATCACCGGAGCCACCGATGCCGTTTTGGATGCGCGATCCCATCACATGGGTGGAGTTCACGTTGCCGTATATGTCGGCCTCGATCATCCCGTTCATGGCGATTACGCCGAGGCGACGAATGATCTCGGGATGATTGGAGATTTCCTGCGGGCGCAGAATAATGCGGTCCCGATAGTTCGGCATATCGGCATTCACTTCAGTCAACATCTCGGGACTAAGCGAGAATGCGGTGGCCGAGGCCGAGGTTACCTTGCCTGACTTCAGCAGGCGAACCATGCCGTCTTGAATAACTTCGGTGTAGGCGGTCAGCCCTTCGAAGGGGCCTTCCTCAAGCCCGAACAGAACCGCGTTGGCAATGTTGCCGACGCCGGATTGCAGCGGGAGCAGATTGGCAGGCATACGGCCCTTCTGAACTTCCCACGTGAGAAATTCCAGGATGTGACCAGCGATGCGCCTAGAAGCTGGATCGGGCGCTTTGAAGGCGCTATTGCGGTCGGGGGAATCCGTGAGCACGATGGCCGCGACCTTTTCGGGAGGAACCTGGAGGTAAGGCGTGCCGATGCGCTGGCCAGGACGCACCAGCGGAATGGGCACGCGATTCGGTGGCGGCTCGAGGCCGTAGTAGATGTCATGCATGCCCTCCAGCGCGGCAGGCTGCCACGAGTTCACCTCCAGGATCACGCGCTCGGCCTGGTCAATCCAAGTCTTATTGTTGCCGATGGACGAACTCGGCACGACTCGGCCGTCCTCCAGCACCGCAGTGACCTCGATCAGCGCGAGATCGAGTTTGCCCAGAAATCCATACTCAACGAACTGGGCGACATGGCTGAGGTGAATATCCATGTAGTCCATTTCGCCCGCGTTGATACGCTTGCGAGTTTCGGGGTCGGATTGATAGGGAAGACGCAGATGGATGCCTCCCGCCATAGCCAGCGCTCCGTCGAGCTCGGGACCGGTGGAAGCACCGGTGAAGACGCTGACCTGAAACTTCTGGCCCCGCAAATTGGCGTCGGCAATGCGGCGGGCCAGTGCGATCGGAACGGCCTTGGGATAACCAGAGCCGGTGAAGCCGCTCATGCCGATCTGTTGGCCGGACCGAATCAGCGCCGCAGCTTCGTCGGCGCTCATGATCCTCCGCTCCAGACTGGAGTTCAAAATGCGCGTGGTGCCTGGTGAGACGATATCCATGAACGATGCCTTTCAAGTATCAGTGACCATTTACTGTAGCAGCAGGCGGGCCGGAAGTCTGCTGCGCCGCGCTGGGGAGGGACCGGATCGGCGGTCCGATGGGCGGAATTGAGGGGTGACGTTCATGGCGTCAAGCCGCGAGGTTTGGGAGGTCAGTTAGAGAGAACTGCCGGCCGCCAGTAGACAGATTACGGCTGATGCCGTCGAACTGTGAAGGCCGGGACATTCGTTTCCGGCTGTTTCCCGGGTGCGGTGGTCGCATGGAATAACTCGTGCCTATGTTTCGGTATGAAAACTGTGTCTGGTATCTTTCAGGCCAAGGAGAATGCGAAGGTCGCGCTGGACCGGTTGAGGGCCGCCGGGTTCTCACCGGACGCGATCAATCTATTGTTCCCGGAGTCACGGGAAAGCGAAATCCATTCGGTTCCGACCTCGGAAACCGAGCAACCAGGGATGGGAGGGGCGATTGGAGGCGTACTGGGCGGTGCGCTTGGCGTGGCGGGAGGGTTTGAGTTGGGAATCGGCGCGACCGCTCTAATCCCCGGAGTGGGACCCGTTCTTGCGTTCGGCATGGCAGGTGCTGCCTTGCTGGGCGCCGGGGGAGCGATTGCGGGCGCCGCAGCCGGCGCGGCTGCCGAAGAAAGGACCACAGAGGGCATCCCCGAGGATGAGATTTTCTTCTATGAGAGCGCCCTGCGCCAGGGACGATCCGTAATGCTGGTGTTTGCCGCCAATGAGGTAGACGAAGCGCGCGCACGCCGGATCATGGGGGAGGCCGGGGCCGAGTCCATCGATGCGGCGCGGGAAAGATGGTGGCTGGGGCTGCACGACGCGGAAAAGGAGCATTATCGGTTTTCGGGAGACGATTTCGAAAAGGATCAGGCGGCCTATCGATCCGGCTTCGAGTCTGCCCAACGCCGCCAATGCCGCGGCAAATCGATCGACGAGGAGGCCGACTGCTTGAAATGGTGGTTCCCAGAAACATGGGATTCCGATGCCTTCCGGAAAGGCTACGAGCGGGGAAGGGAATATAGCCTGCAACAGCACCGCGACGAGACGGCGAGGCGGTAATTCGCGGAACCGAAAATCGCCATGCGGATAACGCTCAGGGAAGGTTGTCGAACGATCGGGGCAGCATTGTAGATTGAAGCCAGGATGTTGAGGGGCCAGGGAGGGTGCGCGGCGGCGGCGCGATGGGTTTGACGCTATCTTTCTGGTTCTGTGCGCTTCGTTCTGACTCGTTTGCGGCGCTGATTGGCGCCGGGACATGGGAACCGGTTCCGTAACCCGTCCGATAACGACTGATTCTCCCCGTCAAAGAGAACCTGCCGCTACCAGTCGCCTTCCGAAAGCTCGAATACGCATGCCAACCGGACTTTAAGGCCTCTGATCAGTTCAGGCGCCGGTACGTACTCTACGAAACGGGCTGCGCTCGGCGAGCGAGCAACCTTGTTTACAAGCTCACGGTAGCATGCGGGTTCTGGGGTTCCGCAGGGGTAAGTCTGTAAATAATTGACAGGATTGAGACGATTGTTGGGCGACTTTGGCGAATGCCAATGGCGGCGCTTCGCTTGGCACAGGAGGAGATGAAAATGGGCGCGAGCCGGCCCAGGAGACGGGAGGGGCTGCAATTGTGTAAAGCTCAGATTCTGCGGGACTGAGTGGCGCCGATTTTCAAGGTATCGGCGGGGAGGAATCGGCCACCGATGCACGGATCTTAGGGGGTTTGTTCTTATCAGCGTTCATCAGCGTTCATCAGCGGCTAATGGTTTGCGGTTGCCCCGCCAAAGCTCTAAAGCCGCTGATCAACGCAGATGAACGCTGATAAGAAACAAAACTAGCCTGAATTTTCGCGCCAGAACCTGAGATAACGTTCCGCTTCCCCGTATCCCCAGCTATGGAAGGGTCCGCCACGAGAATCGTTATCCATCTGGTGAATTTATCTACATAAACTGCTATGTCTCTTTGGACTTGAGT
>DATJRE010000204.1:0-20934 GCA_035505095.1 Bryobacteraceae bacterium
ATCACCAGGCCGCCATCCACACTGCGGTCGCGGACGGCATCGGTGATTTTGTCGAAGGGCGTCACCACGGCTTCGAAATCCGGCTGGAAGAGGCGGCAGGTGAGGTACGCGGTGGTGAGGGTGCCCGGAACGGCGATGCGCTTGCCTTTGAGTTCATCCGGTTCCATGGGCCGCGAGGAGATGATCATCGGCCCGTAGCCATCGCCGATGCTCGACCCGCTGGCCATCAGGACGTATTTGTCCGCGACATAAGGGTAGGCGTGATAGGAAATCGCGCTGAGGTCGTAGAAGCCTTCCATGGCCTTGCGGTTCAGCGTTTCAATGTCGCTCAGGACGTGGCGGAATGTCACCTTGCTGGAACGGACTTTCTTGGTCGCCAACCCGTAGAACATGAATGCGTCATCGGAGTCAGGGCTGTGGGCGCTCGTGATCTCCCGCGGTGCGGCCGAGGTCATAGTGGAAAGAGAACTCCCAGTGTACACTAATGCAGCCTTTGGGCAAGACTATTGCGGCCGGTTGGGACCCAGGCGGCGCGCGGGCGCTATGGCCTTGCCAGTACCAAAAAATCCACGCTGGCCGGCACGCTCTAGCGCTGGATGCGCGCCGAACCTCCCTTAGCCAGTGCGCGCACCTGGTCCAGCGTGGCCATGGTGGTGTCTCCCGGAAACGTGGTGAGCAGCGCGCCGTGCGCCCAGCCCAGCCGCACGGCCTCTTCGGGCGGCTCTCCCGTGAGCAGACCGTAGAAAAGACCCGAGGCGAAACCGTCGCCGCCGCCCACGCGATCATAGACATCCAGTTCGGCCGTCGGGGCCGCGTAGGTTTGGCCGTCGATCCACGCTACGGCGCTCCAACTGTGGCGGTTCGTGGAGTGTACTTCCCGCAGCGTGGTGGCCACCACCTTCACCTGGGGATGCTTGGCGGTCACCTGATTGATCATGGCGAAAAACGCGCTCGGATCGAGCTTGGATTTGGCCGTCACGTCCTGGCCCGGAATGCCCAGCCCCTTTTGCAGATCCTCTTCGTTGCCCACCAGCACGTCCACGTTGCGGACAATCCGGTCCAGCACCGCCACGGCGCGATCCTCGCCGCCCGAAATATTCCACAGCTTGGCGCGATAGTTCAGATCGAAAGATACTATCGCGCCGGCCGCTTTGGCAGCCTGGGCAGCCTCCACAATGACGTCCGCGGTGGTAGGCGAAAGGGCCGCAAAAATGCCACCGCTGTGGAACCAGCGAACGCCTCCGGCGAAGATCGACGCCCAGTCGAAATCGCCCGGCTTAAGCTGGGCGGCAGCCTCATTGGAGCGGTTGTAGAAGACCACCGGCCCGCGCACGCCCAGCCCGCGGTCGCTGTAAACCGTGGCCATGTTGGGACCGCGCACACCATCGTGCTGGAAATGCTTGTAGAACGGCTTCACGCCCATGGCGCGCACGCGCTCGGCAATCAGGTCGCCGATGGGATAGTCGGCCATGGCGCTCACAATGGCCGTCTTCATTTTGAAACAATCCGCCAAGTTGGCGGCGCAGTTGAATTCTCCGCCGCTCACGTGAATCAGGCACTCGCTGGCCTTGCGGAACGGGATGATGCCGGGGTCGAGGCGGTGAACCAGTGCGCCCAACGAAACAAAATCCAGCCCGGCGCCCGCGGGTTGAATCTTCAATCCGTAATTCATACTGTTCTCCTCACAAATCGACTTCGTAGTGCTTCAGAATTTCGGACCAGCGCCCCTGGGCTTTGAGCACCAGCTCGATGACTTCGCGCACAGCGCCCTGGCCCCCCTGGGCGGCGGTGACATAATGCGCCACCCGTTTCACTTCGGGCCGCGCGTTGGCAGGCGCCACAGCCAGCCCTACGCGCCGCATCACCACCACATCGGTGAAATCGTCGCCGATGTAGGCCACTTCGGTGGGGGCTATGGCGGCATCCGCCAGGATCTCCTGCAGGATCGGGATTTTCTCCGTGTGGCCCTGGTAGATGTACTTGAACTTGCACTGTTTGGCGCGTTCCACGGTGGCCGGCGAGTTGCGCCCGCTGATCAGCCCGGTAGCGATTCCCAGCCGCGCCAACCATTGCAGGGCGATGCCATCCTGCGAATCGAAGCCCTTGGTCTCCGCCATGCTGCCGTCGGGAGCCGGAACGTTATAGAGCTTGCCGTCGGTGAGGACCCCGTCCACATCCATCAGGAGCAAGCGGATTTTGGATGCCAGTTCGGTAATGTCGGTCAAGAGGCTCCCTTAAAAAGCCTGGCGCGCAGACGCGGAGGCGGGCAGAAACCGCCGGCCCCGCCTTATACCGTGTACGTCCCCGCGGAGACGTGGCCGCCTTTGCCGGTCCAGTTGGTGTGGAAGAACTGGCCGCGCGGGCGGTCCACACGCTCGTAGGTGTGGGCGCCGAAGTAATCGCGCTGCGCCTGCAGCAGGTTGGCCGGAAGCCGCTCGCTGCGGTAGCCGTCGTAGAACGCGAGGGCGGTGGTAAAGGCCGGCACGGGCACCCCGTTCTCTACGGCGCGCGCCACCACCCGCCGCCAGGAATTCTGGCAGCGCTCGATCACCGCGGTGAAATACGGGTCCAGCAGCAGGTTGCTCAACTTGGGGTTCTGGTCGAAGGCCGCCTTGATCTTGCTCAGGAACGCCGAGCGGATGATGCAGCCCGCGCGCCACACCAGCGCGATGCCGCCATAGTTCAGGTTCCAGTGGTATTCCTGGGCGGCTTCGCGCAGCAGCATGAATCCCTGCGCGTAAGAAACGATCTTGGACGCCAGAAGCGCCTGCCGGATGTCTTCCTGGAAAGCCGCACGGTCGCCGGAGAATTGAAATTTCGGTCCTTTGAGCAGCTTGGACGCCTCCACGCGGGGCTCCTTCATGGCGCTCAGGCAGCGGGCGTAAACCGCCTCGCCGATCAGCGTCACTGGCATGCCCAGATCCAGCGCGCTCACACTGGTCCACTTACCGGTGCCTTTCTGACCGGCGGTGTCGAGGATCTGATCCAGCACATAATTGCCGCTCTCGTCCTTATAGGCCAGAATGTCGCGCGTGATTTCGATCAGATAGCTGTCTAACTCGCCCTTATTCCACTCGGTGAAGGTCTGGTGCATCTGCTCATTGGTCATCCCCAGCCCTTCTTTCAGAAGCTGATAGCCTTCGCAGATAAGCTGCATGTCGCCGTACTCAATGCCGTTGTGGACCATCTTCACGTAATGGCCCGCGCCATCCTCGCCCATCCAGTCGCAGCAAGGCGCGCCGTCCGGAGTTTTGGCGGCGATGCCCTGGAAGATGTCCTTGATCAGCGGCCAGGCTTTGGGACTTCCGCCCGGCATCAGGGAGGGTCCGAAGCGGGCGCCCTCTTCACCACCCGAGACGCCCGTGCCGATGAACAGCATGCCTTTGCTTTCGAGATACTTGGTGCGGCGGATGGAATCGGGGAAATGCGAATTGCCGCCATCGATGATCAGGTCGCCCGGCTCCAGGTGCGGTAGCAGTTGTTCGATAAAATCGTCCACCGCCTGGCCGGCCTTCACCATCAGCATGATTTTGCGCGGCCGCTTCAACAGGGCCACCATCTCTTCCACGGAGTGGGCGCCGATGATGGTCTTACGACCCTTGGCGGCGTCGTTGAGGAATTCGTCCACCTTCGACACGGTGCGGTTGAAGGCCACCACGGTGTAGCCGTGATCGTTCATGTTGAGGATGAGATTCTGGCCCATCACGGCCAGCCCGATCAATGCGATGTCTGCGGTTGGTTCCATGCAATCCTCTTATAACATATGGCGCTTGCACGTCGCGCAGAGGACCAATGCGGCTTGCCGGCGTGCTCCCGGTGACGGATGCTGGCCAACGCCGTTACCGCAGGCAGCCATAATCTGTCGAGTGTTGCCGGGCAGTCCCTATTTCCCTCGCCACTCTCGACACGGCGATGCCGGGCAGACCGCGCTCTCCATTTTCGGGCAGGGTAGAGGCTACTCATACCGCAGCGCCCGTAGCGGGTTCACCCGGGTGGCGCGTTCGGCGGGGATATAGCCGGCGGTCAGGGCCACCGCGATCAGGACGGCCGCGGCCAGCAGCATGCTGACGGGGTCGCTGGGGGCGATGCCGTAGAGCTGGCTCTGTACCAGGCGCGACAGCACATGCGCTAAAGGCCAGGCAATCACTACGCCGGCGGCGGTGAGCGCGGCCACTTCGCGCATCACCATCCCCACCAGGCTGGTGCGTCCCGCGCCCAGCGCCAGGCGGATGCCGATTTCACGCGTGCGGCGCACCACCGTGTAAGCCATCACTCCGTATAGGCCAATCGCCGCCAGCAGGGTGGCCAGCACGGCAAACGCCATCGAGAGAGTCGCCATCATGCGCTGCTCGGAGAGCGCCTCCGCGACTTGCTGGTCCATGGTCCGCAGATTGGTCACCGGCAGCTCGCTGTCCAGTGCGGCCACTTCGCGGCGGGCCGCGGTCTCCAGGCGCCGTGGATCGCCGGCCGTGCGAACGTACATCACCAGGGAACTGGGGTTTTCCATCTGCGCGAAAGGAGTGTAGATCACCCGCGGGGTCTTCTCATCGATGCTGGTGTACTTGCTGGCGCGCACCACTCCCACAATTTCGATGCTCCGCTGGGGCGCCGAGGAAAGCGCCACCCGGCGGCCCAGCGGATTCCCGCCATGGAAGAAATAGCGCGCAAAAACCTCGTTGACCACGGCCACGCGCGGTGCGTCTCGGGCGTCGCGCTGGCTGAATTCCCGGCCCTTGACCAGCGGAATGCCCATGGTAGCGAAGTAGCCTGGACCCACATAGTCGTACCGCGAACTCATGTCTTCGCCGTCTCTGGGCTGGTATCCGGGGATATGAATGGCCGAGCGCATCCAGTCGCCCGAGATTACCGAAAGCATTCCCACGGCGGCCGAGCGCACGCCTGGCAGGCTCTCCATGCGGCGGGTCAGGTTCTGGGCGAACTGGCGGATGCGCTCCGCGGAATAGCCGTTGAGCGCCGGGTCCACGGAGAACTCCAACAGGCGCTGGCGCCGGAAACCCAGATCGACATGATTCAGATTGGCCAACGAGCGGGCGAACAGCACTGCGGCGCTCAGCATCATCAGCGACAGGGCAACTTGCGCCACCACCAGCACCTTGCGCGTGCGCACGTGTCCCGCGGTCGCCGAAACGCTGCCGGCCGAGTCCTTGAGAGTAGTCGCCACCGAGGGAGCCGTGACCTGCCACGCCGGTACCAGGCCGAAGACGATCCCAGTAATAAGGGCCACGGCGAAGGCGAAGGCGAACACTCGCCAATCCAGGTCGGCCGTCACGGCCAGATCCTCGGAATGGCCCATCAACGCCACCAGTCCACCGGCGGTCCACCCGGCAAACAGCAGGCCCACTCCGGCGCCCGCAAGCGAGAGAGTGACGCTTTCGGCCACCAGTTGGCGCACCAGACGGAACCGGCTGGCGCCCACCGCCAGGCGGATGGCGATCTCCCTTTGGCGGCCCACGGCGCGGGCCAGCAGCAGGCTGGCCACGTTGGCGCAGGCAATCAACACCAGCAAACCAACGATACCCATCAGGATGGTCAGCGGCGCCTGGAACTGGTTGCGGAAATCCGATACCCCGCGCGCCGCCGGCACCAGGAGAAGCGGTTTGGACAAGAACTCACGGCGGGCGTTCTCCGAGCTAAGGCCCGTGCTTGGCAACTCCATGCCCAGCAGGGCATGATAATAAGGCTCCAGCAGCGCGCGGGCCTGAGTGGCCGGGATTCCTGGCTTCAGCCGTCCGATCAATTGCAGCCACAGGATGCGGCGGTTGTCGAGGCCGTTCCACGTGGGGGTCATCTCGGCCTTCATCATGGTGGGCACCAGCACGTCGGTGCGCGATCCGAGGTCGAATCCGCGATAGCCCGGCGCCGTGACCCCGATCACCACCATAGGGTGGCCATTGAGCAGCAGCACCTGGTTGACGATTCTCCGGTTGCCCCCCAGGCGGTTCTTCCAGAAGTCGTAGGTCACCACGGCCACGGAGTGGGCGCCTGGGATTCGATCGTCGTCCGGAGTGATGGCGCGTCCCAACAGCATCCGTATTCCGAGGGTGGCGAAATAGTTCCCGGAGACAATTTCCGCCTGCACCTGCTCGCTGCGGTTGCGGTATGTGAGGCTCAGGGAAGTGGGGAACCGCGCGGCCAATCCGGCGAAGGATTCATTGTGGTCCCTCAGATCTGTAAACATGGGATAGGAGAACAGGTTTTCTCCCCAGGCCGTCCCGTAATTGGGCCCCGGACTTTGGAACACCAGCAGTTCGCCGGCGTGTTCCACCGGTAAGCGCCTCAGCAGAACCTGGTCGGCCACCGTGAAAACAGTAGTCGCCGCCCCAATGCCCAAACCCAGCGAAACCAGGGCCACCGCGGTGAATAGCGGCGTCCGTCGCAGATTGCGAAAGGCGTATCGGAAATCCTGGAGCATCGCTATGGTTGTTATCCTACCAGTCCCGGGCGGGCGCGGCATGAACCCTTCCTGGGGGTACGAAAAGAATCATTGGCATTCTTCTTGCCACTCTCTAGTACGAGGTGTCGAATCCCTTGCGCCCACAATGGCGGGCCGGGGGAGTTTTCATGTTCCGATTGCTGGCGCAACTGATTGAGGAAATCAAAGACCGCATCCAATCCGCCGATTGGGTTTCCCTGTTCCTGGATTTTGACGGCACCCTGGTGCCCATCGCGGCCCGTCCCGAGGAACCGCGCCTGGATGCCGACACTGCCGAGGCGCTGAAACTGATTGCCAGCCAGGAATTCCTCACGATTAGCATCATCAGCGGACGCGCCGTGGAGGACCTGTACAGCCGCATCCGGGTGGAAGGGCTGATTTATGCCGGGAACTACGGACTTGAAATCTTCGGCCGCAGTCTGCGCTTCGTGGAGCCGCTGGCGTGGTCGCGGCGGGAGCAACTGGAGACCCTCTGCGCCGATCTGGAGGAGACACTGCTGAGCGTGCCCGGGTCGCTGGTGGAGTACAAGGGATTGACGGCCAGCGTCCATTACCGGCGGGCCGACCAGGCCGACATTCCCCGAATCCGCGCCGCCGTTCGTGCGGCAGTCGCCCGCCAGCATGGGCTGTTCCGGGTGAATGCGGGCAGAAAGGTCTTTGAAATCCTCCCGGATACTCCATGGAACAAGGGAACCGCCGCGCGCTGGATCAACAGCCATCTGAATGAAACGCCGGGTCTCTCGATCTACATTGGAGACGACACCAGCGACGAGGCTGCCTTCCGCGAGCTGCCGGATGCCATCACCATCAAAGTAGGCGCCGCGCCGGTCACCTGCGCGCACTATCAGTTGCCCGATCCCGCCGCGGTGCATGAGTTCCTCTTCTGGCTGTCGGCCCGCGAGACTTCGCGCACCGCGCGGCCATAACGGGCCATCATGGACGGCCCGCGCGCGCCGCGGCGATTACGCCCGCACGGCACTGGCGGGAGCGCCAACCCGCGAGCTATGTTCCTCGCGGTGGATGTCCGGCTCCCGGCCGTTGGAATGCGGCCGGCTCCCGGCGGATTCCAGACGGATTCCGGCCAGCTCGCCAATCAGGTTCCCAGCCCAGCGGTAGACGTTGTTCTCCTTGATCACCGTGCGCATCCGGTGCATGCGCGAGCGCTGCTCTTCGGCCGGCATGGTCAGCGCGGTATAGATGGCCTCGGCCAGTTCATCGGTGTCGTAGGGGTTCACCACAAGGGCGTCGGACAACTCGTGGCTGGCGCCGGTGAAGCGGCTCAGAATCAGCATGCCCTGTTCATCCGGGCGAGCCGCCAGGAACTCCTTGGCCACCAGGTTCATGCCATCGTGCAGCGAGGTCACCATGCACACGTCGGCTTCGCGGTAGTAGGCTTCCACTTCCGCGTGGCTGTGGTGCCGGGCAACAAACACGATGGGCTTCCAGGAGCTGGTCCGGAAGTTCCGGTTGATGCGCTCCACCTCCGCTTCCACTTCCGTCATCAGGTCCTGGTAGCGCTTGATGTGGGTGCGGCTGGGTGCGCCGATCTGGATGAACGTAAACTTCTCGCGGAATTCGGGATGCAGTTCAAAAAGCCGCTCGATGCCGCGTAGCCGCTCGGGAATCCCCTTGGTGTAATCGATGCGGTCCACGCCCAAGCCGAGGAAGGCCGGCCGCGCGCCCATCTCGCGGTGTAGCAGGGCCTGGATCTCGGGCGAGGGATCGTGCGGCGTCAGGCTGTCGCCATTGGTCGCCACGCTGATCGGGAACGGACGCACGATGGTGAGGTGATCGTGGCGATTGACCGCGAAGTGCTCCCAATCGATGCGTGATTCCAAAGCCTGATCCACAGTCTCCAGGAAGTTGTTGCAGTGCGCCTGAATGTGGAATCCGATCAGGTCCGCGCCCAGCATGCCGTCCAGCAACTCGCGCTGCCACGGACAAATTCCGAAGGCCTCCGGATTCGGCCAGGGGATGTGCCAGAAGATGGCGATGCGCGCATCCGGCCGCTTTTCCTTGACCATGCGGGGCAGGAGCGCAAAGTGGTAATCCTGCGCCAGCACCACCGGCTGCACTTCTCCGTGCATCTCATCCAGCAGCACGGCGGTGAACTTCCGGTTGACCGCCTGGTACTGGTGCCAGTCGCCTGAGCGGAAGATGGGGCGCGTATGGGCGATATGGCAGAGGGGCCAGAGACCCTCGTTGGCGAAGCCGAAGTAGAAGCCCTCCTCTTCCTCTTTGGTAAGCCAGACGCGGCGCAGACCGTATTGCGGATGATCCGGCGGCACGCGCAGACGGCCGTGCTGGTCGGCGGTTTCGCGATCGGCATCGCCGGTGCCTTGCGCGATCCAGGTTCCGTCGCTCGCTCGCAGCACCGGCTCCAGCGCCGTCACCAGGCCGCTGGGTGGAATGGACCACGCGATCGAACCCCCCTGATGCTTATGTTCATACGGCTCGCGGTTCGAAACGGCGAAGAGGCGGCTTCCATCGAGCTTGGCCCGCACGGCGATGCGCAGCCTTTCAGCGGTCCAGCGGGAGAGGGACGCGGCCCGCAGCCGCGCCTCTTCCTCGGCGGCCGCGCGCGCCGCGTGCAGACTGGTGGCGAGCTGAGTCAATTCGCCGGTGAGGGACTGAAAGATGGTCTCCTTGGGCGGCCGGCCCTCGGCGGAGACGCCACCCGTGCGCAGATCGCGCAGCCACACGGCCATGCGGCTAAGCGGCTTGCTGACGGTCCAGTGCACAATCAGCAGGGTGAAGCCGACGATCAACAGGGTCTGCGCCATGCCGCTCAGTGCGTGCCGCCACACCGGCGCGGCGGTAAAGGCCGCATTATAAAAAACCGCGATCGCGCCAGTGGTGTGGCCATACTGGCGAAGCGGCGACGCGAAGATGCGCAGGCGCTGCCCGCCGGAATCGTAGTTTTCCCCGCGGTCGCGGCCCGTGCGGATCGCCGTGGCAACCGCCGCGGGCGTGGGCTGCACATGGGACGCCAGACTGGAAGTGATGGCCAGCGCGCGTCCGGTGTTGTCGTAGACCGCCATTCCGGCCAATTGCTGGTGATGGCGAAACTGGTCGACTAGTGTCTGCAGGTCGCCATAAGAATCGGTTTCGAGGAGCCGCTCCACCGAGTTGGCCTGGCTTTCCGCCAACACGATGGCCTGCCGCTGCACCTCGTCGTTCAGTGCGTGCCTCTCCGCCTGGACCTGGTATACCGCAAAAGCCATCGACACCGCGGCGACTGCGCACAGCAACGACAGCATCAAGCGGTAACTGAGGTGCATCCGGATCCTCCCCAAAGCAGAGATCGCCACCGGCTCAGAAGACACAAAAGAAGAGCCACCGCCTCCCTCATTGCACGGTTCGTGCCACGCGGGCGGGCCGGCGGCCGGAGCAGTGCGCTGCGCCACCCGGAAATAAGGTTGGGTGCCTTGGGAAGCGGTGGCGCCATCCAGAAACCGTGAAAAAATTACTCTTCGCTCCGCAAAACGCTCTCAAACCGGCATCGGATTGGTACGGCATCGTCCTTTTTGGAATCCGGCGGAGTGGTCACCGTTTTGCTCTAAGCAATAGACCAGGAGGACGAAGCGATCTATGAGAGAGAAGTTTTGGTGTGTACTGGTAGTTGTGCTCTGCACCGCCGGATGCAGCCACCAGGCGAAGCAGCAAACTGCCTCCAACCCTTCTGGCGGGCAGGCGGCGGCCGCCACCGCGCCGGCGCCTGCTCCCGTGGCCAATGCCAGCCCCGCGCCCATGGGCAATCCCGAACCCGTGGAACGCCCGCCCGTGGAAGCGGTAGTTCCGGCGGAGCCCGCGCGTCCTTCTGCACTGGGGCCCGCGGCTTCCACTTGGCGCAGCTCGGCTCCCTCAAGGCCCTCCCCGCCCGTGCCGGCGGTTGAGAACACCGCGCCGATGGCCGCCGCAGTGATCATCCCCGCGGGAACCCGGATTCGCGTGCGCCTGGGTCAAACACTCGATAGCAAGCACAGCCGAACTGGAGAGCGATTCGTGGCCTACTTAGCCGCTCCGGTGGTAACCGGGGACCGGATAATCGTACCCAGGGGTACCGAGTTTGAAGGCAGCGTGGTTGAGGCCAAGCCCTCAGGGCGCCTTAGAGGTCGGGCCTATCTGGGAATCAGGCTGGACTCTTTCCGGCTTCACGGCCGAACTTACGAGATTACTACCGCCGCCGATTTTCGATCGAGCCGCTCACACAAGAAACGTAACTTCGCGATTATCGGCGGCAGCACCGGCACCGGAGCCGCCATCGGAGCCGTGGGCGGCGGCATAGGCGCCGCGGTGGGAGCAGGCGTGGGCGCGGCCGTAGGAACGACCGGCGCTTTCATCAGCGGCAGAAAGAATGTGAAACTGCCGGTGGAGACGCCGCTGGTCTTCTCGCTGCGGGGTGCGGTTGCCGTCCGAGGATAGCCGCTCTGGCGATGGCAACCTAACTGCATTCCCCAACTGCCGTAGAAGGAGAATGCCGATGAAACTCATCAGTTGGGGAATTGCTGGACTTACAGTCGCCATGACAGGTAGCGTCTGGGGACAGGCGCAGGTCGCACCCCGGCAAAATGTTCCACTCTATCGCGTGACGGTGATCGAGCGTACGGTAAAAGCGGTCAATTACCAATATCGCAACGGTCCCACGCAGATTGATTTTCGTGGTACCGTGCTGCTGCCCGAAGCCAAGGGGGACGCTGTTGTGGAATCGAAGGCCGGACGCACGGAGATCGACG
The DNA here is from genome assembly GCA_035505095.1 of Bryobacteraceae bacterium. Classification (GTDB taxonomy): domain Bacteria; phylum Acidobacteriota; class Terriglobia; order Bryobacterales; family Bryobacteraceae; genus JOPF133. Next base: position 11,191 of record DATJRE010000204.1, read on the forward strand.
CCCACTTCAACCACCTTCTGGCTCCCACGCGTTATGGACAAGAGTACCTTACTTATGTCTTGTGGGCGATCACTCCCGAGGGCCACGCCAAGAACCTGGGCGAAGTGCTGACCGGCAGCTCCGACAAGGCCCGCCTGCACGTGACTACCGACTTGCAGGCCTTCGGGCTGATCGTAACCGCGGAGCCCTACGCGGCGGTGCGCCAGCCGAGCGACGTGGTGGTGATGGAAAATGAAATCCGCCCGGACACCGTCGGGACGGTGGAACCTATCGTGGCTAAGTACGAATTACTGCCGCGCGGAGAGTACACTTATAACGTTCCGGCCGACCTGGTGGCCGCCGAGGGCAATGGCCCGCGCGTCTCGATGGGCACTTACGAAGAGCTGCTGGAACTCTACCAGGCGCAGAACGCCGTGCAGATCGCCGGTGCGATGGGCGCTGCGCAATATGCTCCCGATACCTTCGCCAAGGCCGAGACGCTTTGGCACACCGCCCAGAATCTGCAAGCCAGCCATGCCGACCGAAGCCAGGTGATCGGCAATGCGCGTGAAGCGGCGCAGACCGCCGAAGACGCGCGCATCATCACCATGAAGCGCCAGCAGGATGCCCAGATTGCCGAGGCCAAGGCCGAAGCCGAGCGGGAGCGGCAGCGTCGCATGCAGGCCGAAGCCGACGCCCAGGCGGCGCAAGCCCAGGCGCAGGCCGCCCAGACTCAAGCGCAGGCGGCTCAGGCCGAAGCCTCGGCCGACCGCATGATGCTGGACCAGGAGCGCAACGCGCGTCAGCAAGCCCAGGCGCAGGCCGCCGTCATGGCGCAGATTCCGCCGCCTCCCCCTCCGCAGCCCGTGCTGAACGGGCCTGGCCAGCAGACCCGGGATCTCCGCATGAGCCTTTACCGGCAGCTTGGCTCGTGTTCGCTTGAGACCATCGACACGCCCCGCGGCTTGGTGGTCACCATTCCAGCCGGCGACTTCATGGGCTACAGTCTGCAGGCCGGCGTGGCCGGCAGAGTAGCGCAAGTGGCCCAGGTGATCATGGCTCAACCGGGCCTGATCGTGGAAGTGGATGACAACGGCAACGGCGACAGCGCCGGGCGGGCCGAATCGGTGCGCTCCGCCCTGATTAGCGCCGGTGTGCCCCCGGGTGAGATTTCGGTGCGGGCCGAGGGCAACAGCCGTCCTGTCGCTTCGATGGCCACAGCAGAAGGACGCGAGGCCAACCGGCGCGTCGAGATCGCTATCTCCGGCCCTGCCATCGGCAATATGCCGTACTGGGACAGGAGCTATTCGGTACTGCCGCACTAACCGGCAACAGACAACCAGATATACGTGGGTACAGGAGACAGTGGAAGGCAATCTTCCGGTCTCCTGTTTTTTTTCAGATTGGCTTGAGGCCGGCCCGATGACCACAAACGGCTCTCAACTGCTCGCGACACACCTCAGTTTGGGCCGCGATCCTTGAGGCGGCGCGCCTTGGCCAGAGGACAGTTACGCGGTTGTCAGTCTGCCGCTGCCGCTTTCGTCCACGGCGACCACCGGATAAGAGTTAGTGGGGGCCGCTTCATTCAGGTCGCCCTGGATCCGGTCTCTTTCAGGCATGCGAATTAAAGAAAGGCAAACCAGCCACACCATCGTGTGGACCTGGCTCATCATTGCGTTGGTTGTTTGGGGGGGATGCGTTAATCCTCCCGGGAACAGCGCCGCATGAATTGTACAGTGGCGCTGTGCCGGGATGAGTTGCTGAGGGAACGGCCTTGCGGCCGGCTGGTGTCAGTTGTTATGTCCGGTCATGCGCCGGTCGGCGCTGCTGACAGCGGCGTTATCGCCCGCCTGCCCGGACTGGATTCGTGCCTGCCGGGCATCGGCCATCGCTTTGGCTCTTTCAAACCGGATGGCCGCCTGCACGCTCCCGTCTCCCGAGTCATTTACTCCGACCCGCTGATTGGAAGGAGACACGGTTTGCGGTTTCAGGCCCTGTTGCGCCCCGCCCGCTTGGATACTTGCCTGGCGCGCGTCGGCAGCGGCTTTGGCTTGCTCGAATTGAATCGCCGCCTGCACTCCTCCGTCGCCCTGGTGATTCACCCCAACCTGTCCGCCCGCGTAAACCAGTGTCATCGCGGCGGAACAGCCGAGGAGAAGCGTCGCTTTTAGTACGGAGTTCATAACACCTCCTGCCTATCTGAGTTTGCAGCTTAGGGACCACATCGGCGCAAGCCACTCATTTCCTTAGGCAGAAAGCCGTTCTACCGCTTCAAGGCAGCGGCGGCGGAGCCTCCCGGCAAGTAATTTATTCACGCCTTGTGAATCCGGATATGGAGTCCCAGCCGCGTTACCGGCCGCGTTCCAGCAAGAGAAGCGCATCGGCCATGCGATTGACGGCCTTTTCTTCCTGCATCCGATTGGCGTCCGTGCGGTGCAGGTCGGCCAGCGTGGGCGCCATTTCCAGGTGAATCAACTCATGCACCACCGTGCATTCGATATCCGGCAGGATCTGGTTGGGCGGCAGGCGGTAATCCGCGGGATCCAGAACCCGAATCACGGCCGTCTTCTTCTCCAGGTCCCAGTGGACGTTGCCCAGCGTGCGAGGCTTCAATTCTTTGGCGCGAGCCACCATCACCGATATGGTCCAGTCCTCGAGGTTCAGTCGCTTCTGCCACTCCCACAGTTTTTCCGAGGCAAAGGTCTGGGCTTGCAAGGTTCGTTCGAGCGCCCTTTGGCGGGACGGGGAGAGTGACTGGGAATAGCAAGGCAGAAACCCGCACAGCATCAAAACAAGAATGGTGAGGGGCTTGGAAGGGCATGCTGGCCTACATCCCAACATAGAAAACAGTATAACAGCTTTTGTGCGGATCATCACCTCCGCTGGAGTGTACGGCGAAGCCCGCGCACGGCCCCCGGGAATCCGGTCCCAGAGGACGTTTGGGCGACTCCGATCGAACCGCCGCCGGCCCAATCCCGGCTTGTCCTTAGACGGTGAGAGCCGTTCCGGCGGCGTAGGCTGGTGAGGTCTGCTCGTGGCGGGAACGCATTGGACCGAGCGCTGCTGCTCTATTCCGGCCTTGGCCTGCTGCTGCTAAGCCCGCTCCGCCGTTAGTGAGACACGGTATGCGGCGTATGGGGCGAGGAATCCTCTTCCAGTTCCAGCTTGGATGCCAGGTAGCCCGTCAAATCCTTCAATGCGATCACGCCAACCAGGCGATCCCGGTCCACCACCATCAGGCGGCTCTGCCCCGATTTGCTGATCTGTGCCAGAGCATCCACGGCATCGGTGTCCGGGCTGATGGTGTTGTCCGGCGTGCACGGCTGCAGCACTTCCCGGACCGTGTGCTGGGTCCACTCCTCGCGCGGCACTCTCTTGACCCCGCTGGTGGTCACACAGCCGGCCAGTTTTTCAGACCCCGCCGGAACCACCGGAAACATCTTGAAATGTTTCGTGTAGATGTACCCTTCGACGAGATCCTCAATGGATAGATCGGGAGAAACCGTCACCGGGTTGGTTTTCATCAGGTGGCTGACCGGCTCGCCTTCCAGGGCCTGGCGAATTACCAGTTGCCGGTACGAAGACTGGGCCGCGCTACGCAGGAACAGCCCAAGCATAACCCACCATATGGCCGCAATAAAGTTGGCCTCCCATAACTGCCACACGCCCAGCAGAATCAGCACGACGCCGAATCCCGAGCCGATGGACGACGCCACGCGTGTGGCGCGCGTCAGATTCCCATTCCAGTGCCATAACGCCGACCGCAAAACCCGCCCTCCATCCAGAGGGAACGCCGGGATGAGATTGAAAGCCGCCAGCAGCCAATTGATCCAGGCCAGATAGCCGATCACCCCCGCCACCGGCGCGGGCCAGACCGGTTCCCCGGCCTGGTAGATCGCGTAAAAAATCGCTCCGATGACGATGCTGGTAATGGGCCCGGCGATGGCCATCAGGAATTCGGTCTTGGCGTTGCGCGGCTCCTCTCCCATTTCCGCCACGCCGCCGAAAATGAACAGGGTAATGCCTTTCATGGGCAGCCCGTAGCGCTGCGCCACCAGCGAGTGCGAGAATTCATGCACCACAATCGAGCCGAACAGCCCCAGGGCGCTCACCACCCCCATCCACCAGTAGTCGCCGGCCGGCAGGCCGCGGTACTTGAAAGGAAAATAGCCCACCGCCAGGGTCCAGGTGATCAGCAGGGCGATGAACAACCAGCTTGCGTCCACCCGCACCTCAAACCCGAACAGCTTAAAAATCGTAATCCTGTGTCCGAACATGGCCCAATCTCCACTCTGGCGCCCACGCGGCGGGGCCGGCGCCATGCGTCCCGGCGTCAAACCCGCTTCGCTCTGGCCGCAACTCCTGGCGCTCTCGACCGCTATGAGGATGCGCGCGGTGCTCACTCCCGTTGCTCGCGGAAGACAACCGTCCTGGCACGGAGCCAAACGAAAGGAAACCTCGTGCGCAGCGCCGCAGGCTCCTCTCTTCCATAGAGCATGTTCCCGTCCGCGGCATCACCACGCGCGCGGAGATTACCCGGTAATCATACGTTTGCTGCTGCGCAAGGCGTGCCCGGAATGCAGGGCCATAACCTTAGTCGCCATAACCTTGGTCAGCGTTTCGATATCAACGGCCGGCGAAGCCGCCGCAGGCAAAACAAACCGCTCCTCTCGCGTTGCGCGGGCGCCCGCTTTTTTATGGTCCCGTTTTTCCGGTCTCGCCCTCTCGAAGCAGAATGGCCGTGTTAACTTGAAATCCAGGGCATGCATATTTTGTTCATTGGCGATATCTTCGCCGCGCCGGGCCGGCGGATCGTGGCGGACCATCTTCAGGATATACGGCAGACCAACCAGATCGACCTGGCCATCGCCAATGCTGAAAATGCCGCGGGCGGATTCGGGATCACTCCGCCGGTGGCCGAGGAATTGTTCGCCCTCGGCCTGGACGTGCTGACCAGCGGCAATCACGTCTGGGACAAGCGCGAGCTGTTCGATTATTTCGCCCGCCAGCCGCGCCTGCTGCGGCCCGCCAATTACCCCGACGCTCCAGGCCGCGGCGCCATTACCGTTCACGCGCGCAACGGAGTAGACTGTGCAGTGTTCAATCTGCAAGGCCGTACTTATATGCCTGCCACCGATTGCCCGTTCCGCAAGGCCGATCAGCTTCTCGCGGAGCTGGATCCCGCCATTCGCGTCCGGTTCGTGGACTTTCACGCCGAGGTGACCAGCGAAAAAATGGCCATGGGCTGGTACCTGGACGGGCGCGTCTCGGCGGTCGTCGGCACCCACACCCATATCCCCACGGCGGATACGCGGATTCTGCCGGGCGGCACCGCCTACCAGACCGATTGCGGTATGACGGGGCCGTACCATTCGGTCATCGGAGTGGATACCAGCATCGTGGTGCAGCGGTTCTTGACCGGGTTGCCGGCGCGTCTGGAAGCGGCCAAGCGCGGGCCCGAACTGCACGCCGTCATCGTCGATGTCGACGAGGCCACGGGCAAAGCGCGCTCCATGCGGCGCCACGCCATCAACGGAGATTAGAACCGGATGCCGACTTCCCCTCTGCTCCCGGATCTCACGGTCTTCGTGATCCAGGACTTGAGTGCGTTGCTATTCGGCCTGGTGTTTCTCTTCCTCTACCGCCAGTCGGAGGTGGTGTACTTCGGACTGTGGTCGATTGCCTGGCTGCTGCGATTTCTGGCGGCTCTGTTCGGCTACGAACTGCGGAGGACCGGCGCCGCGGGATGGCTGGCACCCTATGCCACTTTCGAATTCGCCTTCGTGATCGTGCTGATCTCGGCCGCGCGGGCAGGCTTCGCTTCGGGTATCAAGGACTGGCGCACGGTGCTCCGGCTGATCGCCATTCTCCCCATGTTCGTGGCCCTGGTCTGGGGCATCAGCCACTACGCCGGGCTGCAGGCTTATGACATTTCCGACGCCGTGGTGCTGGCCACGGTCTACTTCTACAACTTCGTCCAACTGCAAAAACAGCACGGCATCGGCAGCCGCGTCTTCCGCTTTTCGCTGCTCATGCTGGCGGGCGCGTTCTTCTTCCACGCGCTGCTGCTGGTGTATATCTACCGCACCGGGCCGCCCATGGTGTGGGCGCGTTACGTCCACAACGAGGCCTATTACGATTTCGCCCTGCACTGCGTGCTGGCCTTCGCGGCCATGGGCATGTGGAGCGAGAGCCAGATTGAGCGCGTGCGCGAATTGGGCCTGGAGTTAGACAAGCTGCGCCGGGATGTTACGCAGTCCCGCGATCTGGACCGCCTGACCGGCCTACTGAACCAGGCGGCCCTGGCGCTCCGCATCGAGTCATCCCGGCTGCTCGATGGAGTGGTGGTGGTCTGCGATATGGACAATTTCAAGGAAGTGAATGACTGCTACGGGCACCTGGTGGGGGACGAGATTCTGCGCCACATCGGCAACCTGCTGAGGGCGTCCATTCGCAAGGAAGACGAGGCCTACCGCTGGGGCGGCGACGAATTCGTCATTCTTTTCCATAACCAGTGCGCCGATGTAGCCGAAAAGCGCATGCAAGACCTGGACCTGCGGCTGCGCGATTTCCGTGTGCGCGGCTTGGGCGTCCTGCCGATCGGCTTCAGTTGGGGAACCGCGGAGTTAGCCGACCGCAGCCTGCGCGACGCACTCGACGAAGCCGACCACAACATGTACGCGCGCAAGCGCCTGCGGGGCGTGGAACGGGCCGGAAGATAACGTTATCCACCGGTGCGCCAACCCCTTTCGTGTGCGGAACACGCAGGAAGAGTACTGGAAGTTAACGTCTTCTGACCCTGGCGAGTCATTACTAATAGTCACTACCGATAGCCATTACCCACTTAGCCATAGTCAACATTGCGCTACTGCATCTTAGTGGGGTAAGTTTGATGCCAGGAGTATATGATGCGTCTCGTTAAAGCATTCTGGACTGACGATCAGGGGCAGGACCTGATTGAATACACGCTGTTGATGGCATTCGTGGCACTTGCCTCGGCTGCCCTTTTCCTTGGCGCAGGCGGCAGCATTTCGGGAATCTGGAGCACTTCCAACTCCCAACTGGCGGTGGCCAACACCTCGGCGTCGGGATCCTAAACCAACCTCCGGCGGTATGCTGGCTCTGGCGTAGCGGGCCGCCGGTTCCCCAATCCTTTCCAACAGCGCACCGCGTCGCTTACGCTCCGGCAATCGCCACTTACAACCAATTACCTGCCGGTGACTGATTGCAGCAAGCGATAAGCCCGCCGCGCGACCACCGCTTCTTCGTTGGTGGCCAGCGCCAGCACCGTTACGCGCGAATCCGCGGCGGAGACCACCCGATCGCCGGTGCCCGTCCGGTTACACTCCGCATCCAGGCGGATTCCCAAAAACTCCAGCCCCTGGCAGCATTCCTCCCGCAGCCGCGCGGAGTTTTCACCGATGCCTCCGGTGAAGGCCACGGCGTCCAGTCCGCCCATGGCGGCGGCGTAAGCCCCGATGGTTTTGCGCACCTGGTACGCAAACACTTCCAGCGCCAGGGCAGCGTTGCGGTTGCCCGCCGCGGCGGCCGTCTCCAGGTCGCGCACGTCGCCGCCGGGCACTCCGGAAAGACCCGCCAATCCCCCGCCCCGGGCAAGCTGGCGGCGCACTTCTTCGGTCGTCCACCCGTGCCGGTCCATCATAAAAAGCACCGCGAAAGCGTCCAGATCGCCGTGGCGCGTGGCGTTTTCCAGGCCCGATTGCGGGCTGAAGCCCATGGTGGTGTCGATCGAGCGGCCATCCTGAATGGCGCACATCGAAGAACTTCCGCCCAGGTGGCAGCTCACCAGCTTGACGTGGCGTCCGCCCAGCAGCTCCGCCACCCGTCCGGCGATGTACTGGTGCGAGGCGCCGTGAAACCCGTAGTGCGCCACGCCCTCCTCCAGCCAGGCCGCCGGCACCCCGTAGAACTGGGCGCGTTCCGGCATACCCGCGTGGAACTCGGGTTCGAAGGCCGCCACCAGGGGCACGCCCGGCAAAGCTTCGCGGAACGCTTCAATAGCGGCCAGGTAGATGGCGTTGTGGGCCGGAGCGGCCGGCAGAAACTCGCGCAGCGCCGCCACCACGCCCTCATCCACGCGGAAGGTCCCGCGGTAGCGCGGTCCGGCATGCACCGCCTTCAGAGCCACCGCCTGAATGGGCGCGCCGCCCGTATCGATACGACGGATCGCCTCGCGGTAATCCGCCACCCGCTCAAAGCGGCCCTTGGCGAGCAGCTCCTCCGAAGGCATCGCCAGAAGCTGGTATTTCAGCGACGTGGAGCCGAGGTTGGGAACCAGGATGTTCATCGGCGCGCCGCCCTTCAATCCACCAGCCCGAGCCGTTTCAGCGCCGCTTGGGGCTCCTGTTCATCGAAGACCGTCAGGGACGCCTTCTCGCGTCCATTTTCCACAACCACGCCGAACGGGTAGGAGGTGTAGTGGAAAATCGCGGCCAGCCGCTCGAATTCCGTCGAAACTCCGGCGTGCAGTCCTGTCTCGGCTAGAAATTGCGGCGCGAACCGGGCCTGCTCCACCGGAATCGCGATCACCGCCGTGTGGTCCCAATGATAGTGCGACATGCGCCCGGCGGCATCCACGCAGTGCATACACTCGGGATTGAAAAAAAACAGAAATACCTTGCCCTGCTCCAGCGAGTAGGGTTTGCCATCCACCACGATGGAGGCCGGCGCCTTCACCCCGGTCTCGCGCGCCGCCGCCACGCCGTAGGAACCCATCGCGAAAACCGCCACCGCCGCGGCCAGCAGGGCGGCCACTCGCCGATTCGCAACCGGACGCGCATCCGCCGCGCGCACCCACGCGCCCGCCACCACGGCCGCCAGCAACATCACCGCATCGCCGATGAAAAAGCCCGGCCCCACCGCGCGCTTGATCCACGGAAAGCAACTGCAATCCGCGCCGCGCAGCGCCTGGTAGTGGACGCCCACGAAAATCAGGAAGGCCACCAGCAGCAGCCCAGTGACCAGTGCGCCCCAGCGGCGCAGGCGCGGAGTCAGAATCCACACTGCGCCCACCGTCTCCAGGATGCCGAAGCCCAGCGCCGCCGGCAGGCTCAACGAGTCCGGCACCTGGGCCTGCGCCATGCGCACCGCGGCCCCTTGCGGGTCGGTGAGCTTCCACAGACCCGACGCCAGAAACAGCACGCCGATCGACAGTGCGGCCACCCATCCCACGGCCCTCTTCCATCCCGGCAGTTCCACCCGGGCGACCGGTCCCCGCGGCTGTGCCATACTGTCGTTCATGGCCCCATTGTAGCCATTTCAACCGGTTGCGGGCCCAAAGCGGCGCTCCAGGACCCCGAATCTCATGATCCCGATTGTCTGCCTGCTGTTGCTGGCGGCTTCCACCAGCGTGGAACTGGCCGACGAACTGTACCACATACCGCCCCGCAACTGGCGCTACATGGAGCTGGGTCTGAATCAGCGGCCGGCCCTGGTGAACGCACGCTTTGAAGTGGATGAGGGTTCGCCGCGTATTCGCCTGGCGTTGATGACCCGCGCCGACCTGGAACGCCTCCGCGCCGGACTCACCCCCACCCTGCTCTCCGTGACCCCCGCCGGCCCTTCGGGCCGCTTATTCTACGACCTGCCGCAGGCGGGCAGCTACGTGTTGGTGGTGGAAAACCGCGGCCCCACCGAGGCCGTGGTACACATGCGCGTGCTGCTCGATTTTGGCGGCCGGCAATCCCTCACCGTGACGCAGATCAGTCCTCTGCGCCGCGCCGTGGTGGTGACCCTCAGCCTGGC
>DATJRE010000205.1:0-11427 GCA_035505095.1 Bryobacteraceae bacterium
CACAATTGTCCCGCCGCGCAAGTAGAACTTATTTATCGGGTCGATAATGGGCGCGGAGGTATGGGCGGAAGCGGGCTTTGGAGGCCGCGGCCCAATTGGACGCTCCACGCCGGCTGTTCGTCGCCGTCCACGGAACCGGAACCTGGCGCGGGAAGATTGCCTTGACGCGGAGGTGCCCTTTGGGCCTCGAGACGCGGGGAAGCCATAAGAGATCGAAATGTCTTCTCCGCGAATTTCTTCGCCTCTCCGCGCCTCCGCGTCAGCTTGTGGGGTCGGTTGGAGGTGGGCGGAGCGGGCCTGGTAGCCGCAAGAGGGCCGAAGCCGCTTCAGACGCCGCGGACGGCCACCACGGTCACATCGTCACTGCGGGTGATCCCGCCGAAACGGGTCACTTCATCCACAATGCCTTGGGCCAAAGTGGCGGCGGGTTCGCCATGGTGCTCGCGCAGCACTTCGGCCAGGCGCGCTTCGCCGAATTCCTCTTCCGCATCGATGCCCGCTTCGGTCACGCCATCCGAGTACGCCACCAGGGTATCGCCGCGGGCGAGCGTGGTGTGGCCCTCGCCCGAGCGCCACACCGGAAATGCGCCCAGCATGGTGGCGGTGGCGTCCAGGCGCTCCAACTGGCCGCCGGCGCGCAAGAGCAGCGGCGCCACGTGGCCGCAATTCACGTAGCGCAGGCGGCGGGTGCGGTCGTCGTAGATGCCGAAGAAGAGCGTGGCGAAGCGATCGGCGGCGGTGGATTCGTAGAAATGGCGGTTAATGGCCTCCAGCGCATTGGCCGGACGCAGCAGCGCGCCCGGCGGCTGATTGCGGAAGCTGGCCTGCAAATTGGCCATCAGCAGGGCGGCGGGCACGCCTTTGCCGGAAACGTCGCCGAGCACGAAGCCCAGGGTGAAGTCGGCGATATCCAGGAAGTCGTAGTAGTCGCCGCCCACCTCGCGGGCAGCTACGCACAGCCCGGCGTAATCCACGGTCTGAAACACGCGCTGGCGGTGCGGGAACAGCTTCTGCTGCACGTTGGCGGCGATTTCCAGCTCGGATTTGCGGCGGCGCTCGGATTCGGCCTGCTTGCGGATGGCCGCCACCAGGCGCTCGTTATCCCACGGCTTCTGGATGAAATCGCAGGCGCCGCGCCGCATGGCCTCCACGGCCAGATCGAAACTGCTCCAGGCGGTCATCACCATCACGGGCGTGGCGTTGCCCTGGGATTCCAGGGTGGACAGCAGATCGATGCCCTCGGCGCCGGAAGTGGTGTCGCGGGTGTAGTTCAGGTCCACCAGGATGAGGTCGAAGATCTCCGTGTGGATGGCATGGTAGAGGGCTTGGGGCGAATCCACGGCTACGGCCTGCCAGCCCTGGCCTTTGAGCAGCAGCCGGAGAGCCTCCAGCACATCCGGCTGGTCGTCGCAGATCAGCACGCGAAAGGGTTTCGCCTGGGCCACGGGAGCGTCCAACATTTGGGTTACCGGCATGCACACCACGAGGGGCATTGTTGCACGTTTCGGTCCTCTGGAATAGCGCGCGTTTTCAGCGGCTTTGCGGGGCGGATCGTGTCCGCTTGTGGGACGGCCTGTAAGCGGATGGGACACCGGGCTGGTCGCCCGTGCGCCGCACCCGGCTTTGCCTTGCTATCGTAGGAACAGAAATGTCCGACGACCACCGCCGCACCGGCAACCACGCCCGCAGGATAGCGGGAGCAGGCAGCCTGTGGCGCGGCGGGGGAGTCTGGTGTGTGCGCCGCATTGCGCGCGTCTGGAAGACACGGACGGCTGGGACCCGCACGGTGTGCGGCGCCGTGCGCGACGTCAACCGTCTGGGGCGCGACCGTTCGGTTGCGGCGCGCGCCCAGTAGAGGAGCTTATGATTGCCTCGATCAATCCGGCCAACGGCAAAACTCTTCGCACCTTCCCTCCGCTGACGGAAGACGAAATCGACGCCCGCCTGGGCCGTTCCCTGACGGCTTGGCGCGCCTATCGCCACACGCCGCTGGCGGACCGGGCGCGGTGGCTGGCGGCAGCGGCCGGAATTCTGGAGGCCGAGTTCGACCGTTTCGGGCGCATCATGACCCTGGAAATGGGCAAGCCCATCGTGGCGGCGCGCGCGGAAGCCAAGAAGTGTGCCACGGCCTGCCGCTACTACGCGGAGCATGGCGAGCGCCTGCTGGCGGATGAGCCGATCGACGCCGGAGCCGGGCGCAGCTACCTGCGGTATGAGCCGTTGGGGCCGGTGCTGGCGGTGATGCCCTGGAATTTCCCTTTCTGGCAGGTGTTTCGCTTCGCCGCCCCGGCGCTGATGGCGGGCAACGTGGGGCTGCTCAAACACGCTTCGAACGTGCCCGGATGCGCGCTGGTGATTGAAGAGATTCTGCGCCGCGCGGGTTTCCCGGAGGACACCTTTCAGACCTTGCTGATCGGCTCCGAGCAGGTGGCGCGGCTGATTGACGACAAGCGCGTGAAGGCCGTCTCGCTGACCGGCAGCGAAGGGGCCGGGGTGCAGGTGGCCGGCCAGGCCGGGCGGCAGATTAAGAAGACGGTGCTGGAGTTGGGCGGCAGCGATCCGTTCATCGTGATGCCCAGCGCCGACCTGGACCGCACGGCGCACGCGGCCGCCGAAGCCCGCACCATCAACAACGGCCAATCCTGCATCGCCGCCAAACGGTTCATTGTGGACCGCTCCGTGGCTGCCGCGTTTGAGACGCGCTTTGTGGCCGCCATGCAGGCGCTGCGGGTGGGCGATCCGATGGACGAGAGCACCCAGATCGGTCCGCTGGCGACGCCTGCGATTCTGGAAGACCTGGACCGGCAGGTGAGCCGGTCGGTCGAAATGGGGGCGAGCGTGCTCACCGGCGGGCAGCGGCTGGACCGGCCCGGAAACTACTACGCGCCCACGGTGCTGGCGGATGTTCCCACGGATTCGCCGGCGTATCGCGAAGAGCTGTTTGGCCCGGTGGCCGTGCTGCTGCACGCTGAAGGCATGGGCGACGCCATCCGGCTGGCCAACGATACCGACTTCGGACTGGGAGCCAGTGCCTGGACCGCCGACCCCGCCGAGCAGAACCAATTCATCGACGAACTGGAAGCCGGCATGGTGTTCATCAACGGCATGGTGGCCTCCGATGCGCGGCTGCCCTTCGGAGGCGTGAAGCGCTCGGGCTATGGGCGGGAGCTGAGCGCCTGGGGCATCCGCGAGTTCGTCAACATCAAGACTGTGCGCATCGCGTGACGGCGCGGGCCGCTCGATTGCACGCCCGGAATCAGCGTGTTACCTTGGCAGTTGAGACAGCCGTCGCGGGAGTGTCCCAGGTCCCAAGTGAAACCAGCACGTAAGCGTTCGAATGTGCCGCCCGCGAAGGCAGCTCCGGTTCCGCGCCGCCCTTCGTCACGGCAACTTCTGGCGGCGGCGGGCCTCAGCGCGCTCACCCTCCTGGTCTTCGCCAACTCTTTCGGCGCGGGTTTCGCGCTGGACAACAAAGCCCTCATTCTGCAGGATGCGCGGGTGCACGCGGTGACCAGCGAGAACCTCGGGCTGATCTTCCGCCACACCTACTGGTGGCCGCGGGGCGGCAGCGGGCTGTACCGGCCGCTCACCACGCTCTCCTACCTTTTTAACTACGCCGTGCTCGGAAACGCGGACCAGCCTGCCGGATACCACTGGCTGAACCTGCTGCTGCACCTGGCCAACGTGCTGCTGGTCTATGCCTTGGCGCTGAAGCTGATCGGCGAATTCTGGCCTTCAGTGGGGCTGGCCGCCGTGTGGGCCGTGCATCCGGTGCTCACCGAGTCCGTCACCAACATTGTGGGCCGCGCCGACCTGCTGGCGGGCGCGGCGCTGCTGGGCGGCTTCCTGATGTATCTGAAGGGCGCTGAGGCCAATGGCTTCCGCCGCATCGCCTGGTTCGCGGGATTGATGGCCGCTACTGCGGTGGGCGCTTTTTCCAAGGAAAGCGCGGTGCTCATCGTGGGGGTGGTGGTGCTGTACGAGTTGCTCTGGTGGCGCGAACGGCGGCTCTCGCTGATCCTGGGCTGCGTGGCGATGGCGATACCCATTCAGGCGATGCTCTACCAGCGGTCGGTGGCTCTGGGCACGGACCTGCCGGTCGATTTTCCGTTCACCGACAACCCGCTGGTGGGGGCCGGTTTCTGGCAGGCCAAGCTCACCGCGGTAAAGGTGATGGCCCACTATCTGGGCCTGGCCGTCTGGCCGCTGCGGCTTTCGGCGGACTACTCTTACAACCAGATTCCGCTGGCTACCGGCAGCCTGCAGGACTGGGTCTGTTGGCTGATTGTGGCGGCCCTGGTGGTGGCTGTAGCGCTGCTCTATCGCCGGCAGCGGGTGGCGTTTTTTCTGGCGGCCTTCGCCTTCGTCACCTTCCTTCCGACCTCGAACCTGCTGTTTCCCTTCGGCACGATTATGGCGGAACGGCTGCTTTACCTGCCGCTCGTCGGGCTGCTGGCCTGCGTGGTGCTGGGGCTATACGCGATCGGCCGCCGGTTCCACGCGCCGCGGCTGGCGCCGGCGATTCTGGCTATGCTGGTCGTCGGATTCGCCGTGCGCACCTGGGCCCGCAACGCGGACTGGCACGACGAACTGTCGCTGGCCAGGGCTTCAGTGGAAAGCTCTCCGGCGAGCTTTAAGACCCACCAGATGCTGGCGGAGGCGCTGTACGCGGCCGACACGACGCACCGCAATTTGCAGCCCATCCTCGCCGAAGCCGAAAAATCGCTGGCCATCCTCAAAAACGTTCCCAATGCCGATAATACGGCCGAAATCTACCGTTTCACGGGCGACTGCTACCTCACCCGCGGCGATCAACTGAGCGCGGAGCCTGCGGAAGCCGCGGAAATGTACCGGCGGGCGCTGGCTGTGCTGCAACGCGGGGCGGCCATTCTGGAGGCTTACCGCGGGCGCCAGTTGGCCAGGCTGCACGCGGAAGGAAAATCGGAACGGCTCATCGCCACCACCCCGAATGACGACATCTACCGCTTGCTGGCGGCGGCGTATTACCGCATCGGCAATGGCGACAAAGCCTTCGATGCGGCCATCGAAAGCCGCAAGCGCGACCCGCTGAATCCGGCGGTCTACAGCCAGTTGGGCCACATTCTGTTTGCCGCGCACCAGCCCGCGGATGCCGCCGCGGCGCTGATGGAAGGCATGCTGGTGACTTCCGATATGGGGCTGCGCCAGCAGCTTGTGGAACTGTACCGCACCGCGGTGGACCCGCAAGGCTGCGCCGTCACCGCGGGGCCGTACGGTCCGGCCATCAATCCGCAATGCCCCATTGTGCACCGGAATCTGTGCGATGCCGGCCTGGATGCCATTCGCATCCGCCTGGAAACCGGATATCCGGAAATCGCCGCGGAGCTGAAGAAGAGCTTCCTGCAGGATTATGCCTGCCCGGCCGGTCCGCTGAACCAGGTGCTGCCGGATTCGCCCTCCCAGTAGCATGCGCAGCAAAACCGCCAAATCGCCTGAGGAAGTCGCCAGCAGGCACTCTGCCGTGAGCAGGCATTCCCCCGCGGCCGTTTCCGGCTTCCTGGAACGCCACGCGCTGGCCGGCGCCATTCTGCTTACGATGCTCGCATCGGCGCGGATTATCGCCACGTACAGCGTTTTCAACCACACCTTCGATGAGCCTTTCCACGTGGCGTGCGGCATGGAATGGCTGGATAAGGGCACCTACACCTGCGAGCCGCAGCATCCGCCCTTGGCGCGCGTCGCCGCGGCGCTGGGTCCTTACTTATCGGGCATCCGGTCGCAGGGCGTCGCCACCCCCAGCGATCCGTTGAGCCAGCCGCGCGAAGGCGCTGCCATCCTGTATAGCGGCCACCACTACGAACGTACGCTGGCGCTGGCGCGCCTGGGGATCCTGCCCTTTTTCTGGATCGCCTGCGCGGTGGTATACGTTTGGGGGGCGCGGTACTTCAGCAGGCGGTTGGCGGTGGTGGCAGTATTTGTGTTCAGCTTTACGCCGACGGTTCTGGCGCATGCCGGCCTAGCCACCACGGACATGGCGCTGACGGCTTGCCTCAGCGCGGCCTTCCTCACCGGGCTGATCTGGGTGGAGCGGCCCACGCCAGCACTGGGGGCGCTGTTCGGCTTGTGTACGGGGCTGGCGGTGATTTCCAAATTCACCACGCTGCTGTTTCTGCCGTCGGCCGCCGTAGTGGTCCTGGTGTGGTACTGGGCGACCGGCCACAGCATACCGGGCAAGGCCATCGTTTTGCGGCTGCCCACGTTGGCGCTCGCGGTGGGTGTGGGCGCGTTGGTGATCTGGGCCGGCTACCGCTTCTCGTTCGGGCCGGTGGATTTTGCTGCCATCCGGCTTCCGGCGCCCGAACTGTACGCGGGCATTGAGACGGTGCTGAAACACAATGAGCTGGGGCACTGGAGCTACGTCCTGGGGGAACGCAGCCCGCTGGGCTTCTGGTATTTCTACCCTGTGGCGCTGGCGGTGAAGACGCCGCTGGCGCTGCTGGCGCTGGCGGGATTTGGAGTGGTGCTGGTGTTTCGGAAGGATTCCGGCTTCCCGCTACTCTGGGTTCCGCTGGCATTTGCCGCGGCCGTGCTGCAGGCGGGAATGCTGGGCCACATCAATATCGGCATCCGCCACGTACTTCCGGTGTATACCGGCATCGCCATACTGGCCGCGGCGGCCCTGCTCGAATTGCTGCGGATGGCGGAGCGGGGCGGAGGCGCCGGAATCCTGCTGGTGCTTCTGGCGGGCTGGTTCGCAGGGTCCTCGCTCTTGAGCCATCCCGACTACCTGGCTTACTTTAACGCGCTGGCCGGCTCGCATCCCGAAAACATCCTGGTGGATTCGGATCTCGATTGGGGCCAGGATATCAAGCGGGCCGCAGTGCGGCTTCATCAGCTTGGCGTAAAGCAAGTGGTTTTCCCGCAATTCATCATCGCCGACCTGGAAAAACAACACGGATTCCCGCATCTCGAGTCGAATATCGACCTCGTGCATCAGCCCAGCGGATACTTTCTGGCCGGCGCGACTTTCTGGAAAGCCTATCATTTCGCCCTGCCCCCGGATCAAGCCATCTGGCCGGATGAGGTCGCCCCCATCGAACGCATCGGCAAAGGAATGTTTTTGTGGTACCGGGGAAGCTCCGCGCCGAATACCCCCGCGGGGCCGCCGCAGTAGCCGCAGGGCTGCCTGGGAAGCCACCACGCGGCGGTTGAGGACGGCACGCGCGGGGCGCAACGGTCTCGGGCACGGTGCCGGCTGATTTTCCCGAGCAATCCGTTAACCACGATTTTCGCCTCCGGTTTGTCATAGTATGGGGCCGCCGAGAGTCCTGCAAGCCGGGCGCAAGGGGCGAAGTGCGGGATCAGCGCTTCGGGTATAAATGTATTGTTTTGGCGAATCTAAGAGAAAAAATGGAACTCCCTACCAATTGCTGGATATCAGGAGCCTTCAAAATACAAGAAATTGGATTTTTAACCATCTGAAAACAATAGACTTGACTTCGATTTTGTACTTGTCTTCGCGAGTGCCGTGACATATGATCTTAGTCGATACGATTCTCCCAAATGGGGGGCCCACGATTGGCTTGCGAATCGATCCGTGTTGGGGCCTTTCCCTTTGGGGGACTGCGTACGAGAGGAGATATGAGCCAAGGAAAGGTAAGAGCGCTCCTGGGTCTAGCGCTGATGCTGGCCGTAGTTTCGGGCCTGATGGCCCAGGATTACCGGGCGACGATCACGGGAGTCGTGACCGATCCCACTGGGGCGCTGGTCCCCAATGCTACCGTCAAGGTGACCAACACCGCGACCAATGAGACGCGCCAGGTCAACACCAGCGCGCAGGGCGTCTGGCACGTTCCCTATCTGGACCCTGGTGTCTACAGCGTTGCGGTGAGTGCCCCGGGCTTCCAGACCGTAAACCGAGAAAATATCACGTTGTTGGTATCGCAGGTTTTAAACCTGCCGGTGCAGTTGCCGGTTGGGCAGGCCACCACGGAAGTCACCGTTACGGGCCAGCAGGAAGTGCTGGAAACCCAGGAAACCGATCGCGGTCTGGTTTTCGACCCCACCAAAACGCAGGAATACCCGCTGAACGGGCGGCAGAGCTACATGCTGCTCAACCTCACGCCGGGCGTGATTTTTGGTCAATATCAGTTTGGCGCCAGCGGTTTTTCGGGCACGCGAGCCTGGGACGTCACCAACGAATACAAGTTCAACGGCGCACGCCAAGGCAACGGCAACAACGTGTTCATGATGAATGGCACGGTGATCAGCGACAACGGCAGCCAGTGGGATTTCGCGCCCAGCATGGATGCCATCCAGGAATTCAAGGCTGTCACCACCACCTTCGATGCCTCCCTGGGCCACGAAGCCGGCGGGGCGGTGAACACCACCATCAAGAGCGGCACCAACAACTGGCATGGCACCCTGTACGACTACCTGCGCAACAACGTGCTGGACTCCAACTACTACCAGTCGAACCTGAACGGGTTGGGTAAGGGCCGCATGGAAGTCAACCAGTTCGGCGGAACCATGGGTGGCCCGATCCGCAAGAATAAAGACTTCATTTTCCTGAGCTACGAAGGCTACCAGGAAGCCATCCCCTTCCCCGGCGCCGGCACCACCACCATCCCGGAGAATCTGCGCGACGGGCAGAACTTTGCGCAATATGGCATGACCATTTACGATCCGCTCACGACCCACGCGTGCGGCAGCGTCAGCACCGAACCTTGCAGTGGGTCGAACGGATCGACCTACTGGCGCGATCCCTTCCCCGGCGATGTGATTCCGCAGAGCCGCATCAGCCCGGTGGCCACCAAGATCCTTTCCTATGTGCCGGGCCCGAATACGGTCGGCCAGGGCACGGGTGCTTTGGCTAATAACTTCTACAACAACAACAATGAAGGCCGTTACTGGTACAACCAGCCGATCGGACACTGGGATCACATGTTCTCCGACAAGGACCACCTGTCGTTCATGTTCTCCGATTTCCACGGCTTTGAGTTCCGCTCCACCAACGGATTTCCGCCCCCCGTGGTCGGCAACGGCAATATCGACAACGAGCGTACTTTTACGGGCGTGAACATCGACGAAAACCACGTAATCTCGTCCAACATGGTGTTCGACCTGCGCGCCGGCTTCTTCCGCTTCGTGCAGTTGTCCCCAGGTTATACCCAGGAGGCCCAACAGATCACGGCGGCCTCAGTCGGAATGACGGGCATGCAGCACGCGCCCACGGTCAGCGATGGCGTGATCCCCAACATCAATATCGGCGGTTTTGCGAGCCCCCTGTTCGGGTCGGGCAGCTTTAGCTGGTCGCCTTACAATTCCTGGCAGGTGCTTCCCACGTTGAGCTGGCAGAAGGGCGCCCATTCGTTGCGGTTCGGGTTTGAAATGCACTACGAAGCCAAGGGCAACGTAGCGCCGGGCAACGCCTACGGCACCCTGAGCTTTGGTCAGGGCCTCACCCAGCAGGCCACCGACCACGCCTCCACGACCAACGGCGGCGCCGACACCTATATGGGAGTTGCCGCCCTGTTGCTGGGGTACCCCAGCGGCGGCAGCATCGACAACAATGCCAGCTACTACCTCACGCGGCCTTACTACGCCGGCTTCGTGCAGGATACCTGGCGCGCCACCAGCCGCCTGACGCTGGATATCGGGTTGCGCTACGAAGTGCAGCTCCCCTACCTGGAACGGTACAACCGCATGGCGTCGCAGTTCAATCCCAATCAGGTGAGTCCGCTCAGCAACTCGGTTCTGTCTGCCTGGAATGCGGATGCGGCAGCCTATAACGGCAGTCCGTCATCGAATCTGACTTCGTCCGGCGCGTTCTATCCGTATCCTGTAGCGCCCCCGGCAATGTACGGAGTGTGGGAATTCGCCGGTGTCAACGGCTATCCGCGGCGCCAGCACTACACCGACTACACCAATGGCGCGCCGCGCATCGGGTTCGCCTACCGGCTGGGCAACAAGACAGTCATCCGCGGAGGCTTCGGCGTGTTCTACCAGTCCGATACGGCCAACGGCAACTCCCAAACCGGTTTCAGCGTGACCACTCAATACACCAATTCGTTCAACGGAGGCGTGACGCCATCGGCGTGCTCCAACCCGCTGATCTCGGGCAATCCCTGCTCGACCGGTGCTCCAACGGGGCCGTATTCGATCGTGAATCCCTTCCCGACGGCGCTTTCCCAGGCCAGTGGTCCCGCCGCGGGCGCTCTGGCTAACGTCGGCATCACCACCAATCCCGGGACAATGCTCCACTACAAGATTCCGCGTACCTATCAGTACACCCTCGGCGTGCAGCACACTTTGCCCTGGAATGTTCTGCTGGACGTGGCCTTCTCGGGGAACTACAACAATTACACCGACTACAGCCACAACGAAGGCAACCCGCAGGACTTGGCCGGTATCCAGGACCAGATTACCGCCATGGCGGACCCGACCTTCTATAGCCGCCTAGTACCCAATCCGTTCTATGGACTGATGCCCACCGGTGCGACCATCAACCTCGCCACGCAGAAGACCATCAGCGCTTCGACCCTGATGAACAACTTCCCGCTGTGGGAAGGCTACACCGATAACGACGTATCGGGCGGTGAAACCTTCCGTTCCGACGCGCTGCATATCCGGGCCACCAAGCAGGCTTTCGGCGATGCCAGCAGCGCCTCGGGCATCATGACCTTCGTGCTGTCGGAAACCTTCAGCAAGGAATACGCCTTGCTGTGCTGCATCGGCCAGAGCTGGCAGACCACCGAGGGAGCCAACCTGGTGCTGAGTCCCAACGGCCAGACGGGCACCCTGGTACCGCACCAATACTCGTCCCCGCAGGATAACCTGCTGTACCAGTTCGATTCGGCCAACCAGCCGGAGGAGTTCGCGTTCAGTGGCATCTGGGATCTGCCTTTCGGCCACGGCCGAAGGTTCTTCAACGGTCTCACCGGAGCGAAAGCGAAGATCGCTAGCGGCTGGCGCACCGACTACATTCTGACTTATATCTCGGGTCAGACGATCGGTTTGCCGGGGTCGGAGAACTTCTGCGGTCAATTTAACAATTACGTCACTCCCGGTACCGGAGCATTGCAGCCCCAAACCAACGCCCACTGGTTCAACAATAATGCCAGTTGCTACCAGAACTTCCCCGCCAACGCCATCAACACTGCGTTGCCGCCGCGGTTCTCCGGCAACATCATGACGCCTACCAATCCGCAATTGAACGTGGCCATCACCAAAGACACTATCGTCAAGGAGAATTACCGGCTCCAGTTCCGTGCGGAATCCTTCAACGTCGCCAACACCCCGATTCCGGGCGGACCGCAGAGCACCAGCTTTACCAGCCCGGTGTTCGGCGTGATCCCGTCCAGCCAGAACAACTTCCCGCGCAACATTCAGTTAGCGCTGAAACTGCTCTGGTAAGCGGGATCGCTTGGGCAGGTGATGGTTCCCGGT
>DATJRE010000206.1:0-5255 GCA_035505095.1 Bryobacteraceae bacterium
CACAATTGGAGTATGCTGCAGATAGCCGATTTGCAGGGATCCCTTGGTGCCCCAGATCTCGGTGCGGATATCGTAGCCGAATACCGAGTTGCGGCTCAGGTGCACGGTGCCCAGGGCGCCACTCTCGAAGACCAGGCTGACCGCGGCGTTGTCGATATCGCCCACCGGTTTCATTTCGGGATACGCCAGAGCGCCGCCCACGGCATTGACGGTGGCCACTTCGCCCAGGAACATGCGGCCCAGGTCGAAATCGTGCGGCCCCATATCGGCGATCAGCCCGCCCGAGACCTTGGGATCGCAGAACTCCAGCGGGGGACGGAAGGGGTCGCGCGAGATGGACAGCATGACCACCGGAGTTCCGATGACACCGTCCTCTACCTTCTTCCTGGCCGCCTGGTATCCCACGTCGAAGCGGCGCTGGAAGCCGATGTGCAGGAACACGCCGGCCTTCTCGGCGGCCTGCAGCATGGCGTGAGCGTCCCCCAGCGAGAGAGACATGGGCTTCTCGCAGAAGATGGCCTTGCCGGAGGCGGCGGCGTCGATAACCACTTCTTTATGCGTGCTGGTGGAAGTGACGATGGCCACCGCCTCGATATCCGGATCCTGGAGGAGTTCCTGGTGGCTGGCGTAAGATTTGACGCCGAGTTCGGCGGCGAAACGCTCGCGCAGTTCGGCTTTGTGATCGGCAATGGCGGCCAGGCGCGCATGGGGAACACGGTGCGCCAGGTTGCGCGCGTACACGCTGCCCATGCGGCCCAATCCAATCACGCCGACGTTCAGGACGTGGGACATCCGGTGGTTACTCCTTCCAGAATTTCGGTCAGCTTCACGGGCCGGTTTTCGCGGGCGGATTTGGCGGCAGCCATGGCAATCACGGCGGCCTTGAACCCGTCCTCTCCGCCTACCGGGACGGCGGTGCGGTGCTCTACGGCATCCACGAAGGCGCGCATTTCGCGCAGGTAGGAGTCGGCGTACCGCTCCAGGAAAAAGTTCAGCGGCAGGGCAGTGTGGATTCCGTCGCGGTCGGCCATGATGTGCGAATCGGCGGTATTGTTGGCCACTGCCACCATGCCTTCGGACCCGAACATCTCCACGCGCTGGTCGTAGCCGTAGACGGCCTGGCGGCTGTTATCGATGCTGGCGAAGGCGCCGTTGGCGAAGGTCAGGGTGGTGATGGCGGTGTCCCAATCGCCGGCGCGTTCGAAGACCGGGTCCACCAGGACCGCGGCGCGGGTGTAGACCTCGGTGACTTCGCTCCCCATGAGGTAGCGGGCCATGTCGAAATCGTGGATGGTCATGTCCAGAAAGAGTCCGCCGGAGGCGCGGATGTAGGCTTCGGGCGGAGGGCCGGGGTCGCGGCTGGTGATGCGCAGCATATGCGGGCGGCCCACCTGGCCGCTGGCGACGATTTCCCGGACCTTCAGGAAATTGGCGTCGAAGCGGCGGTTGAACCCCACCATCATGGGCACGCCGCGGCGGCTGACTTCCTGGTTGGCGGCCTGCACCTTTTCGAGGGAAAGGTCGATCGGCTTTTCGCAGAAGATGGCCTTGCCGCGCGCGGCGGCATCTACGATCATCGGGTAGTGCAGATTGGTGGGGCTGCAAATCGCCACGGCGTCCACGGCGGGAAGGTCGAGCAATTCGCGGTAGTCGGTGAAAGTTTGGGAGATCCCGTACGTGGCGGCCACCGTCTCCAAGGCCGCAGGGGCCACATCGGAGAGAGCTACCACCTCGACGCCGGGAATCCGTTGCACCAGGTTCTCAATATGAATCTTGCCGATGCGCCCGGCTCCCAACACGCCGAATCGCAGCCTGCTGCGTTGCATGATTGCCTCCTAGTTCAAGAGCCCGTCTTGACGCGGAGACGCGGAGGAAGAATGATAAGAGTGATGTTTCTCGGCGTCTCCGCGTCTCCGCGTCAAGGTTCCGCCTTCTCACCTACTTGTCCGGATTGGGAACCATCACGTCGCGGATCACCGCGTTCAAGTCGGCGCCGGCGGCTAGAAACTGACGCAAGGTTCGCAGGGTCGCCCCGAAGGTGTCGAATTCGTCGGGCGAGAGGCCGCCTTCCGTATAGGCGCGGACAAAATCCGGGAATTGCTCCGTGAGCGCCGCGATGATTTTCGGATCGACCGGGTTGTCCATCCGCGGAAAGGGGTCGATGGCGCTGGCATTGTAGCGGAGCTGCCAGGCGTAGGGCGGCGAAATCACCACGTCTCCGCCGATGAATTCGCTCCAGTGCATGTGGTTGCGAAACGCCGCCGAAAGCAGCCGCAGGCGGTAGCCGCGCTCGCGGTAGAGGCGGTAGGCCTTCTTGAATACCGCCACGCCGGCCCATTCCAGGTAGCCCGGGTCGATGCAGAGATTGTGCTTGTCCAGCAGGACCTTCAGCCAATCGTCCAGGCGGCCCACCATAATGGTGCAGACAGGGCCCATCGAGCGGATCTCCAGGCCCTCTTTTTCGCGCCGCTGCAATCCGCGCTCCACGGCTTCGGCCACGGCGATGGCTTGCGGCAAGGTGAAGGAGACGGTCGCGTTGATGCTGATGCCGCGATACGTCGCCTCCTCCATCGCCACCAGCCCGGCGCGGGTGGCCGGAATTTTGACGATCATGTTGGGCGCCAGCCCGTTGAAGTGGACGGCCTGTTCCACGATGGCGTCCGGGTTGCGATAGAAGCGCGGATCGGTTTGGATGGACAGACGGCCGTTGCGGCCGCCCTGCGCATCGAAGACCGGCTTGAGCAGCGCGGCGCCTTTGGCCGACATCTCCTCCACCAGCTTCCAGCCGATCTGGTCCTCGGTGGCCGTGGGCATTTCCCGGATGAGCGCCTCAATGCGTCCGCGCCATTGCGGCATCTGCCGCTTCAGAATGCCCAGGGCGATGACGGGGTTGCAGGTGGCGCCGACCGCGCCGTGCTCCATGGAATAGGCCAGCTCATCGAGGGCCGCGGAATCGTTCCACAGGCAGGTGGGAGTGGTCTCGGTCATCTGCCGGAGCGGGCTTTTGCAGGCAGCCAACGTAGATGCCATAATTCCTCGAAAACCTCAGAGTGAATACGTTTGCAATCCGATCATAGCCCTACCCGAGCGGCGACGTCAAGTTCGGCCGCGCCGCTTCTTTACTCCCTCCGGGACGCGGATTATAATGCTACTGCACACGTGTTCACATGCCCGGTGTATTTTTCGGGCTTCGCGGCGCGCGTGGCAAGGAGGCAAGCGACATGCAATTACTGGTTCGGCCGCCGGACTCCCACCGGCCGGAGAGCTACGGTTTCGATTTCCTCAGCTTCCGCACGGAGCGCCTGACGCCGTTGGATCGCATGGAGGACGATACCGGCAGCCGCGAACTGGGCATCGTGCTGCTGGGCGGCAAGTGTTCGGTGGAATCGTCGCGCGGCACCTGGCACGACATCGGCCGGCGGCCCAACGTGTTTGCGGGCATGCCCTATGCGCTGTATCTGCCGATCGGCACGCGCTTCACCATCACCACCGAAACGGAATGCGATCTCGCCTTGTGCTACTGCCGCGCCGAGCAGTATTTCCCGCCGCGCCTGGTGACGCCCGCGGACGTGGACGTGGAGATCCGCGGGGCCGGCAATGCCACCCGCCAGATCAACGGCATCTTCAAGCCGCATTTCCCGGCGCACCGGCTGATCGTGGTGGAGGTGTACACGCCCAGCGGTAACTGGTCGAGCTACCCGCCCCACAAGCACGATGTCCACAATCCTCCGGGCGAGGTGGACCTGGAAGAGATCTACTACTACCGCATCGACAAGCCGGAAGGTTTCGCCATACAGAAGGTCTACACGAGGGACCGGCGGCTGGATGAGACCATCACCGTGCGCGACCGCGAGATGGTGCTGATTCCGGAGGGCTACCATCCGGTGGTGGCGGCGCACGGATACAACGCGTATTACCTGAATGCGCTGGGCGGTTCGGCGCGCTCACTGGCGGCCTCGGACGATCCGCAATACGAATGGGTGCGGCAGGAGTGGCGGGACAAAGATCCGCGCGTGCCGCTGGTCACCATGGAAATGGAGAGGTAAACGACATGCCGGTACATCACGTCACCATGGCCCAGGCTTTGGTGGGCTTCCTGAAGAACCAGTACGTCGAGCGCGATGGCGTGGAGAACCGGTTCTTCGAGGGCGCCTGGGGCATCTTCGGCCACGGCATCATCGCCGGGCTGGGGCAGGCGCTGCAACAGAACCCTGACTTTCCGTACTATCTCTGCCGCAATGAGCAGGGCGCAGTACACATTGCGACGGCCTTCGCCAAGGCGCGGCGGCGCAAGGCTGCGTTCGCGTGCACCTCTTCCATTGGACCGGGCGCCACCAACATGATTACCGGGGCGGCTACGGCGACGGTGAACCGCATTCCGGTGCTGCTGCTGCCGGGCGACATTTTCGCCCGCCGCAACGTGGCGCCGGTGCTGCAACAGCTCGAATCGGAATCCACGCAGGATGTTTCGGTCAACGACGCGTTCAAGCCGGTCTCGCGATATTGGGACCGCATCTACCGGCCGGACCAGTTGATCTGCTCGCTGCCGGAGGCCATGCGGGTGCTCACCTCACCCGCGCACACCGGCGCGGTGACGCTGGCTTTGCCGCAGGATGTGCAGGCCGAAGCGGCCGACTACCCGGAGGAGATGTTCCACAGGCGCGTGTGGCACCTCGCCCGGCCGGAGCCGGAGAGCGCTTTGCTGGCGCGGGCGGCGGAGTGGATCCGGTCAGCCAGCCATCCGCTGATGGTGGCTGGCGGCGGCGTGCTCTACAGCGAGGCGAGCGAGGCGCTGGCGCGATTCGCGGAGCAGACGGGCATTCCGGTGGGCGAGACGCAGGCCGGCAAGGGTTCCCTGCCCTTCGACCATCCCCAGAACCTGGGCGCTATCGGGGTGACCGGAACGCCGGGCGCCAATATCGCTGCGCGCCAGGCAGACCTGGTGCTCACCATCGGCACGCGGTTGAGCGATTTCACCACCGCCAGCAAGACCGCCTTCCAGAACCCGCAGGTGCGCTTCGTGAGCATCAACGTGGCCGAGTTCGACGCCTTCAAACACGCCGCGCTGCCACTGGTGGCGGATGCGCGTACGGCGCTCGACCGGCTGGCCTCCTCCCTGAAGGGCTATCGCGTTGCGCCGCGGTATGCGCAATCCATCGCTCAATGGAAGACGCGCTGGGAAGAGGAGACGGAGCGCATCTTCGCCCTGCGCCACGGCCCGCCCATCAGCCAGGGAGAAGTGATTGGCGCGGTGA
>DATJRE010000207.1:0-21904 GCA_035505095.1 Bryobacteraceae bacterium
CCGCCTGCTGTGGCGGCGGCTGTACGATCTGGCGGAGTCGAAATACCGGCTCGGATGAGCCCAACGGAGAGAATCGATGAACGCAATCCCACCGGTGAAAGCCCTCCTCAAGGCCGAAGGGATCGACAAGACGTTTCCGCTTCCCGCCGGCGGCGAGCAAACCGTGCTCGAGCAGGTGACCCTGCATCTTTCGGAGGGCGAAGTGGTGGCCCTGCTGGGCCGCAGCGGCTCGGGCAAGAGCACCCTGCTGCGCATTCTGGCGGGGCTCATCGAACCCAGCCAGGGCCGCGTCCTGATGCACGGGCAGCCGCTCCACGGCCCCAACCAGGATGTGGCCATGGTGTTTCAAAGTTTCGCCCTGCTGCCCTGGCTCACCGTACAGGAGAACGCCGAACTGGGCCTTTTCGCTCGTGGGGTGGACCGTCAGACCTGCGCCAAAGAGGCGACCCTGGCGCTGAGCATGGTCGGGCTGGAAGGGTTCGAGGGCGCCTATCCCCGCGAGCTTTCGGGCGGCATGCGCCAGCGCGTGGGTTTCGCCCGCGCGTTCGTGATGAAGCCCGACGTCCTGATGATGGACGAACCGTTCAGCGCCCTCGACGTGCTCACCGCCGAAAATCTCCGCGGTGAAATCAGCGACCTCTGGGAGCGCGGCAAGTTCCCCGCCAAAAGCATCCTGCTGGTGACCCACAACATCGAAGAGGCTATTCTGCTGGCCGACCGCGTGGTGGTGCTGGGCGCCAACCCCGGCGCCATTCGCGGCGAGGTGAAGGTAGACCTGCCGCGCCCCCGCCACACCAAGCACCCGCGCTTCGTAGCGCTGGTGGACTACATCTACACCGTGATGACCAACCCGCAGGCGCCCGTCACCGGCCTGCCCGAGCGAACCCCTGACCGCCGGTTCCCCATGCTGCCGCATACGCGTGTGGGCGGCGTCAGCGGACTACTGGAAATCGTCCACGACCGCGGGGGCCGCGAAGACCTGCCCAAACTGGCCGACAGCCTGCGCCTGGAAGTGGACGACCTGCTGCCGGCGGTGGACGCCGCGGCCATGCTGGGCTTCGCCGAAGTCTCCCAGGGCGATGTGGCCATTACGCCCGTCGGCACCGAGTTCGCCACCGCCAACGTGCACCGCAGCCACGAGATTTTCAAGGAGCAGGTACTGCGCAACGTGCCCTTTATGTCCACCGTGGTGGAGGCCCTCCGCCAGAAGCGCGATGGCCGCATCGGCAAGGATTTCCTGCTGGACATTCTGGACGAGCACTTTTCGGAATCCGAAGCCGAGCGCCAGTTTCAGACGGTGGTGGATTGGGGCCGCTACGCCCAACTGTTCGAATACGACGCCGATGAAGAGCGCCTGTACGCCGTAGAAGCGGAGGAACCGGAAGCGGTGGAATGAAGGCGGTTGCTTGCCCGCGCACCGCAATTTCGGGATGCGTTAAGGCCGGCCGAGCCGCCGCGCGGGAGCTTGGGGAAATGCGGCTGGTATGATAGAAAAATGACGTTTCGCAGCAGTGTGTTGCTTCTCTGCCCGGCAGTGTTTCTGCTGGCTCAGACCCCTCCGCCTCAGTCGGCGCCCGCTACCGTGATGCCCAATAGCTCACCGCATGTGATGCCTCCGCGGCTTACGGCGCCTCCGCCCCCGCCTCCCACGGTGCCCCCGGACCGGGTCGTCATCACGGTGGGCGACGTGAAGATTACCGCGGCGCAGTTCGATAGCATCATCAGCCTGCTGCCGGCCAGTTCCCAGGCATCCGCTCGCGGCGCCGGCCGCAAGCAGTTTGGCGACGCGGTCGTGCGGATTATTGCTCTTGCCGATGAAGGCCGGCGGCGCAAGCTCGACCAGACGCCCACCTTCCAGACACAGATCAAGTTTGCCGAGAACAACCTGCTGGCCGGCGTTACCGCGGAAGCCATGAGCAAGGAAATCAAGTTGGACGACGCCGACTTAAAGAAGTATTACGACGAGCACCTGACCGAATTCGAGCAGGCCCACGCCCGGCACATTCTGATCCGCTTTCACGGATCGCCCTCGCCGCTGCCTCAGGGCCGCAAGGATCTGACCGACGCCGAGGCCCTCGCCAAGGCGCAGGAGATCCGCAAAAAGCTGGATGACGGCGCCGATTTCGCCGCCCTGGCCAAGGAAGAATCCTACGACACCGGCACGGCCACCAACGGCGGCGACCTCGGTCCCGTACGCCACGGCATGATGGTGGGGCCCTTCGAGCAGGCCACCTTTGCTTTGAAGCCGGGGGAGATCAGCCAGCCCGTGAAGACCCAGTTCGGCTACCACATCATCAAGCTGGAATCCAAGGAAACCAAGACTTTCGGCGAAGTCAAACCGGAACTGGAACGCCGTATGCTGCCCCAGATGACCCAGAAAGCCGTGGAAGAACTGGTCAAGCAGGCCAACGCGGTGATGGACCCCGAGTTCTTCATGACTGCCAAGAAGTAACTGTGCAGACCCGCAAGCTGACCATGGCGTGCCCCACCTGCGGCTCGGCTGAGGTTTTTTACACCTGCACGCCCGGCTGCTGCTTTAACCACGTCTGCGGCGCGTGCGGGACCACCTTCGAACCCGTTACGGAAGCCACGGGCGGCAAACTCACCGGAGTGGTGCCGCCCGATCCTCTGCCCGAAGCCTCCGACCCCACCGCCGCCTGCGCGCGGTGCGATTCAATCGCCGTCTACATGACCGGCGATGGGTCGCCGGTGTGCGCTAACTGCGGCACCCTGCTGCGCCTGGAGCTGACCGAAATCGCTCCCGGCTAAGCCGCGGTCACTGGTCCTTGTGGGCCAGCCGGCTGCACGCCGTTTCGGCGCCAGTGGGGTCCAGCGCTACGTTGCCCTCCTCTATGTGAATGATTTTGCCCTCTTTGTCGATCACGAAAGTGGACCGGTTGGCCACCCCGGCCTGCGGCACCAGCACGCCGTAATCGGTGGCCACCTGGCGTTTCGCGAAATCGCTCAACAGCGGGAAGGACGCCTTCACCTTGGCGGCGAATTCCTTTTGAGAGGGAAGATTATCCTCGCTGATTCCAAAAACTTTAGTATCTACCGCATCGAACTTTGCAATACCAGCCTGGTATGCCAGAAGTTCGCGCGTTCAACCACCGGTGAAAGCCGCGGGGAAGAACGCCAGCACTACGTTGGACTTTCCCCGAAAATCGGAAAGCGTAACCTTGCCGCCCGCGGTGGATGGCAAAGTGAAATCCGGCGCCATATCGCCCACTTTTAACTGGGTGTGCGGCGGCTGGATGTTTTGAGCCAAAAGGTTGACCGACAGCACCGCGCCGGCAACCGCGAATTGTAGGAATCGCATATTCCCTCCCGTGTGGTTAGGTTAACATCCCGAGGGGCGGGGCCGCGTCCGGGACCTTTGCTCTTCGGCTGGCCTTCCGGCTTCCGCGGCCTTGTTATATTAGTAATTTCCCCATGCAAATTGAAAAAGTGTACGAGCCCCGGCGGTTCGAACCGCACTGGGCTCAGTGGTGGATCGATTCCGGCATCTTCCGCGCCTCGGCTAAGGCCGCCGGACGGGTGTTTTCGCTCGTCATCCCGCCTCCCAACGTGACCGGGTCGCTGCACATCGGCCACATGCTGGAGCACACCGAAATCGATGTCACCATCCGCTGGCACCGCATGGCCGGCGACAACACTTTGTGGCTGCCGGGCACCGATCACGCCGGCATCGCCACCCAGATGGTGGTGGAGCGCAAACTGGCCGAAGAAGGCATCGACCGCCGCACGCTCGGCCGCGAGAAGTTCGAAGCCCGCGTCTGGGAATGGAAGGCGCAGTACGGCGACACCATCAAGCGCCAGATGATCCAGCTCGGCGCAAGCTGCGACTGGAGCCGCGAGCGCTTCACCCTCGACCCCGGTCTTTCCCGCGCCGTCCGCGAAGTCTTCGTCCGGCTCTACGAAAAAGGCCTCATCTATCGCGGCGAGTACATGGTCAACTGGTGCCCGCGCTGCCGCACGGCCATCTCCGACCTGGAAGTGGCCCACAACGAGGTCGAAGGGCACCTGTGGCACATCCGCTACCCCGTCAACGGCCTGCCCGGCGAGTACGTCACGGTGGCCACCACCCGCCCGGAAACCATGCTCGGCGATACCGCCGTGGCCGTGAATCCCCGCGATGCGCGCTATCGGCACGTCCACGGCAAAACCGTGCAGCTTCCGCTGATGAATCGCGAGATCCCCATCATCCTCGACGAAGTGGCCGACCCGGAATTCGGCACTGGCGTGGTGAAAGTCACCCCCGCCCACGACCTCAACGATTTTGAAGCCGGCCGCCGCCACAACCTGCCCAACATCCAGGTAATCGACGAGAACGGCGCCATGACCGCCGCCGCCGGCCCCTATGCCGGTCTGGACCGCTTCGAAGCCCGCCGCCGCGTGGTGGCCGACCTGGAAGCTTCCGGCGCGCTGGTCAAAATCGAGCCCTATACCCTCAACCTGGGCACCTGTCAGCGCTGCAAAACCGTGGTCGAGCCGCTCATTTCCACCCAGTGGTTCGTGCGCACGAAGCCGCTGGCCGAAAAGGCCATCGACGCGGTGGAGAGCGGCCGCATCCAGTTTATCCCCGCCAACTGGGTCAAAACCTACAACGAGTGGATGTACAACATTCGCGACTGGTGCATCTCGCGCCAGCTTTGGTGGGGCCACCGCATCCCGGCATGGCATTGCGGCGAATGCCACGAAATTATCGTGGCCCGCGAGGCCCCCGCCACCTGCCCGCGGTGCGGCTCGTCGCACCTCACGCAGGATCCCGATGTCCTCGATACCTGGTTCAGCTCCGCTCTCTGGCCGTTCTCCACGCTGGGCTGGCCGGACGCCACTGAAGACTTGTCGGTCTACTACCCCACTTCCCTGCTGATCACCGGGTTCGACATCCTGTTCTTCTGGGTGGCCCGCATGATCATGATGGGCCTGGCTTTCATGGGGGAAGTGCCGTTCCGCCAAGTCTACATCCACGGCCTGGTGCGCGACGCCGAGCGCCAGAAGATGTCCAAAACCCGCGGCAACGTGGTGGACCCCCTGGTGGTCACCGAGAAGTACGGCACCGACGCCGTCCGCATGGCCCTGCTACAAGGGGCCGCGCCGGGCACCGATATCGTGCTGAGCGAAGACCGTATGGAAAGCGCGCGCGCCTTCGCCAACAAGATCTGGAACGCGTCGCGCTTCCTGTTCCTGAATATGGAGCGCTCGGGCGTCGATTCCTGGGTTCCTGAGACCCTCGAAAGCTTCCTGCCGGAAGCCGACGCCGCCTCGCTCGAAGTGCCCATCGAAGACCGCTGGATCTTCAGCCGCCTGAACAACTGCGCCGAGCAGTCGAACCGCGCCCTCGAAAATTACCGCTACCACGACGCCGCCCAGACGCTGTGGCACTTCTTCTGGCACGAGTTCTGCGACTGGTACCTGGAGCTGAAGAAGCTGCGTTTCTGTGAAGCGTCCGGCATCGACGCCGGATGGCGCAACACCCTGGCGGCCTTCGAAACCGCCCTGCGCCTGCTGCACCCCGCCATGCCGTTCCTCACCGAAGAGCTGTGGCAGCGCCTGGCCACCGACCGCACCATCCGCCCCATCTCCATCGCCGTGGCGCCGTACCCGCAATACCGCCAGGACCTCACCGATTTCGATGCCGAGCGCGAAATCGCCATCCTCCAGGAAATCGTCACCCTGGCGCGCACGCTGCGCACGGAAAGCAAGCTCGACCCCAAACAAGCGCTTTCCGGCGCACTCTACTCGCGCAACTCCGCGCTGGATGTGGCGCGCCGGCACGCCGATGCCATCCAGAAGCTGGCCAACGTCAAACTGGAACTGCTGCCCGAGGCCGCGCCCAAAGCCGCTGCCATGCGGTCCACCGCCCAATTCGACTTGGTGCTGCACGTTCCGCAGCAGCAGGAAGAAGCCCAGCGCAAACGCCGCGAGAAGGAAAGGGAAGTGGTGGCGCGGAACATCGCCAACTCCGAACGCCAGTTGAACGACCCGGTGTTCGTAAGCAAAGCGCCGCCGCCGGTGGTCGAGAGCATCCGGAAAAAACTGGCCGATTACCAGGAGCAGTTGCGGAAGCTCGACAGCGCGCTATGACGCCCATCGTCCGGCTTGCCCTGGAAGAAGACGTTGGCTCAGGCGATGTCACCACCCGCGCATGCGTGCCCGAAGATCAGCAAGCCCGCGGCTACTTCCTCGTCCGCGAGCCGCTGGTGGTGGCCGGTCTTGGCCTGCTCGCCGAGATCTACGAGCACCCGCCGGAACTCCTCAAGCGCGATGGCGACCGCTGTGCCGATGGCGACATCCTCGCCCGCGTCTCGGCGCCTGCCCGCCTGCTTCTTGAGCGCGAGCGCGTCGCCCTGAATTTCCTCCAGCGCCTGAGCGGCGTGGCCACGCTGGCCCGCCAGTTCGCCGATGCCGTCGAAGGCACCGGCTGCCGCGTTCTCGATACCCGCAAGACCACTCCCGGCATGCGCGCGCTGGAAAAAGCCGCCGCCGCGGCCGGAGGCGTCACCAATCATCGCATGGGACTCTACGACGCCGTGCTCATCAAGAACAACCACATCGCCGCCGCCGGCGGTGTACGCGCCGCCATCGAGCGGACCCGCTCCAGCGGCTTACCCATCGAGGTGGAAGTCCGCACCGATGCCGAACTGGCTGAAGCGCTGGAGGCCGGCGCCGCTCACCTGCTGCTGGACAACCTGACTCCCGCCGAGGCCGCCGATTGGGTGCGCCGCATCGCCGGCCGCGCCAAGGTCGAACTTTCCGGCGGCATCACTCTGGCCACCGTCCGCGCTTACGCCGCCACCGGCGCCGATTTCGTATCGAGCGGCGCTATCACGCACTCCGCCCGCGCCATGGACATCAGCTTCCGCCTGGAGGGGGCGTGGTGAACTGTGTGGCATCGCTTCACCGCGGAGACGCGGAGAAAACTGAGGAAACGCGGAGAAAACCCTCACCTATGCCTTCCTCCGTGTTGTCTCCGCGTCAAGGCAGTCCTCCCACGGAAGGAAGCCGCCTCCAGGCGGAAGCGGTTGGCGCCGCTCGATGCGAAGTCGGCGGAGGGGCGTGATGGGCGCCCGGCTGGCAACAGAAAAACCCGACGCGAAGACGCGGAGGCGCGGAGGAACACGGGGATCCATCGGACGATCTCCTCTGTGTGTTTCTCCGCGTCTCTGCGCCTCCGCATCAACTCTGGTCTCCCACGCATGAACCTCTCTCGCCTCCGCGCCGCCTTTCCCGAGCGTAACATCGAATACCATGCGGCCATCGATTCCACCATGCGCGCTGCCGCCGCCCTGGAAGCGGGGGCCGTGGTGCTGGCCGACGAGCAAACCGCCGGGCAGGGACGCCACGGGCATACGTGGCACTCCGAACCGGCCAACGGCATCTACTGCTCGGTGGTCCTCGCCCCCGCGCCCTTTCTCACGCTCGCGTTAGGGCTGGCCGCGCAGCACGCCATCGTCGAGGCTACCGGCCTGGTCTGCGATCTCCGTTGGCCCAACGACCTCCTGCTGAACGGCCGCAAAGTGGCCGGCATCCTGGTGCAGCTTGTCGATAGCCGCGCCATCGCCGGCCTCGGCATCAACGTCAACCACACGGCGTTCCCCCCGGACCTGGCCGCCGAAGCCACCTCCCTGCGCCTCGCCGCCGGCCGCTCTTTCACGCGCGAAGAAATCCTGCTCGCGCTGCTGCCGGCCATCGACGCTTTCACCGCCGAACCCGGCGAGACCATCCTGCGGCTTTTCACGCACGCCTCCAGCTACGCCTGCGGGCGGCGCGTTACGGTGGAGCAGCCGGGCGGCCCCATCGCCGGAACCACCGCCGGCCTCGACCCCTCCGGCTACCTGCGCGTGCGCCAGGACGATGGAACCGTTACCCTGATTGTGGCGGGAGGTGTCCGTGCTGCTGGCTCTTGACGCAGGCAATAGCAATATCACTATCGGCGCGTTTGTCGGCCGCGAACTGGTCAGCCAGTGGCGCCTGCGTACGGTCCATGAGCAGACCGCCGACGAGTGGGGCATCCTGCTGCGCAACCTCTTCTCGCCCGCCGGCCTGGATATCGCCACCGTGGATGGCATGATCATCTCCAGCGTGGTGCCGCCCATCGACAGCACCCTGGCTTTCACCGCCCAGCGTTACTTCCACACCGAAGCCATGTTCGTCGGCCCGCGCACCGATATCGGGTTGACCATCCGCTACGACAATCCCAACGAAGTGGGCGCCGACCGCCTGGTGAACGGCGTGGCCGGCTTCTACAAATATGGCGGCCCGTGCATTGTGGTGGACCTGGGCACCACCATCAACTTCGACGTGATTTCGAAGGACGCCGAATATCTGGGCGGCGCCATCGCGGTGGGCGTGGGAATTTCCATCGAAGCGCTGTTCCGCAAAACCGCCCGCCTGCCGCAGGTGGAGTTCCGCGCGCCCGCCGATGTAGTGGGCACCAACACCGTCGCCAGCATGCAATCGGGCCTGTACTTCGGCACCATCGGGATGATCGACGGCATCCTGGAGCGCATGATCGCCGAATTGGGCCCCGCAACCAAGACAATCGCCACAGGGGGACAGGCCCACCTGATTGTGAGCGGCTCGCGCTACCTGAAAACGGTGGATGAGCACCTCACCCTGGAAGGCCTGGAAATGATATGGGAACGCAACCGGGAGCGGCGGGCGACGATACCGCCCCGCTAAACTACTTCAACTACTTCACCGAAATCGAGGAGCATTTCCGGCGCACCCGCGGTACCAGCCTATTTTTGCTCTCGCCGCTCGATTGGGCGCTCATCGAAAGCTGGAAGAATGCCGAGGTGCCCCTGGAAGCCGTGCTGCGCGGCATCGACGCGGCTTTTCAGAAATGGCGCAGCCGCCGGGTGAAGACCCAGATGGTGAACTCGCTGGCCTTCTGTGCGCAAGCCGTGCTGACCGAAGCCCAGATCATGGCCGGATCCATCCCCGCCCGCCGCCAGCAGACCAGCGCCCCGCCGTTCAGCGCCGAAGAACTGCGCGCCTACCTGCTGCGCAATGCCGACGCCCTGCCGGCCGGCTATGAAGAGATCGCCGCCGCGCTCCGCAAGCAGGCCGAAGAGGCGGAACAGCACCTGGACGACCTGGAAGCCCTGGAACAGCGCCTCACGGTGCTCGAAGAAAAGATGATCGCCGCCGCGCGCACCGCGCAAACCGAAGAATCCCTGCTGGCCTCGCGCCAGGAACTCGACCGCCAGTTGCGCCCCTACCGCGGGAAGATGACCGCCCCGCAGTTGTCCATGCTCGAAAAGCAATACCTGGAGCGCAATCTACTGGAAAAATCCGCGCTGCCCCGGCTGAGCTTATTTTATATGCGATAAGCCGCCACCCCGCCACGGCCGCGCCCGATCGGCCATCCTACTTCTCGCTGGGGCTGTCGTCGGCTTTCAGATCGCCCAGAGCATACTGAATCCCGGCCAGCATGTGCTCCAGGAAGGGTCCGATGGCGTACACCGTTTCGCTGTGGCCGTGGGCTTCATAAAAGACCCGGCCCTTGCCTTCGCGGCGAATGTAGCTGAGGGCATAATCGCCATCCGTCCGTTTGTTGGTCTCCTTGGCCTTGTCCGCGTCGCTCATCTTCGAGTAATCGATGCTGGTGAGCACGTGCACATTCTTCCGCGAAAAGGAATCCTGCGCGAAGGTGTAGGTCTCATCGTGGATCTGATATTCCTGTCCATGGAACATGGCCGTGAGCGGGCTGTTGGGATCGTCGATTTTCACCGTGATCAGTTGCGGATATACCCAGTGGAACTTGAAGTAGCCGCCGATCATATGGTTGAATTCCGGCCATAGGGGCTCGTTGGCCTGCGGGCCAGGCGGCGCCGGCCGCGGCATCAGCGAAGCAAAGTGCCGCGCGAAATCGGCCTCCGAAAGCTTCCCGGCTTTATCGGTGTCGAGCGCATCGAACCATTTGCCGGCCAGGCCGTCGAGCTGCTGGCGGCTGATCTTTCCGGTGTGGTTGGTGTCCGCCTGCTCCATGATCTGGGTGGCCAGCAGTGCGTTCGCTCCGCCGCGGCCGCCGGCGGTGGACGCCGAGACGGTAGTCCCCGGCACCCCGTGGTACGAATCGGTGGCCGCGTGGATGCCGGCCAGGCCCTTGCCGCCGCGCACGAAATCCAATAGCGCTTTACGGCGCGCCGCGGTGGCTGCGGCATCGTTCGGATCGTCCAGAAACAATCCGGTGGTGCTGTCGAGGAAAATCAGGTCATACTGCTTCAGATTCTGGGTGTTGATATCGGCGGGATCGTACGTAATCACGGTGGACCAGGCGCTGGTTTTGGTCCCCAGGGCCTCCACCATCTTGGCCGCCAGGGGGATCGAGGAATGCACATAGCCCTGCGCCTTGCACAGCACCAGCACCTTGCGCGGCCGCTTGGGCTTGGCCGGCGCCGTGGCGGGCAGCACTGCCATCATGGCGTCCACATCCGACTGTTTCGGGACCCGGTTTTGCACCTGCGGGCCGCGGCTCGCCGGCGCCGGCATCGCCCCATCCAGCGCGGCCACTAGTTGCGCCTCCGTCAGCGTGCCGCTCCTCGCGGAATCGCCCTGGGTGAACCACAGGTCGAACGAGGCTTTCATTTCGTCGCGGGTCAGCCAACCATCCTTGTTGGTGTCCATGGCGGTAAACAGCGCCCCGGCCACACCGCCGCGCCCGCCGCCGCCCCGGCCCGATTGCCCGGCCCTCTGGGCTTCCAGCGCAATGACGCCGATTGATACAAGGGATACGCACGCGACGGCCAGCACCGCGGCCGCCGAACTACGCGGTTTCATCGGTCCTCCTTTGTACACCAGTGAGTATATAACGCGGCAGCGCGCGCCTGGCTCACGGCGCAGCAGCGCGCTCTTATGCCGCCCAATGCAGCACCGTCCGGCAGAGCACGTCGGCGCCGCGCGCGCAGTCCTCCCAGCGCGTCAACTCTTTGGGCGAGTGGCTGATGCCGCCCACGCTCGGCACGAAAATCATCCCCATGGGGCCGAGCAGCGCCATCGCCTGCGCATCGTGGCCGGCGCCGCTGGGTAGCCGCTGGCTGCGCAGTCCCAACACGGCGCAGGCGGCCTCGATGGACTTCTGCACTTCCGGCGTGGCCATGGCGCCCTGGTGGTGAGACGCCGGCCGGAAGATGATTTCGGTCTTCGTCCGGGTAGCGATTTCGCGCGCGCGGGAGCGAATCCGCTCGCCGATGGCGTCGATTTTGGCCGCTGAAAGGTCGCGCAGTTCTATCACCAGGCGTACCAGCCCCGGCACAATGTTGGGCGCGTTGGGGCTGACATCGAGCTGCCCTACGGTGCCCACCTGCCGGCCAGGCTCGGCCCGCACAATTTCGTTCACCGCGATGGTCAGGTACGCGGCCGCCAGCAGCGCATCCTGGCGCTCCGGCATGGGCGTGGTGCCGGCGTGGTTGGCGAAACCGTAGACCTCCACGTCATACCGCTCGATGGACACAATGCCTTCGACCACCCCGATAGGGATGCCGGCGCGGTCGAGCGTGCCGCCCTGCTCGATGTGCAGTTCCAGGTAGCAGACAAACGAGCCGGGCGCGCGGCGCGCTTCCGCGATCCGCTCCGGAGCGCCGCCGATGCGCCGGATGGCGTCCGATTTCTTCATGCCGTTCCACACCGCGTCCAGTTCCCCCGGATCGAGGCGGCCGGCCGCCGCGCGGCTTCCGGTGATGCCGTTGTTGAAGGCGTAGCCCTCTTCATTGCTCCATATGGCCACTTCCAGCGGATGGCGCGTGGCGATGTGCGATTCGTTGAGCGTTTCGATCACCTCAATGGCGGCCAGCGAGCCGAGGTCGCCATCGAAGTTGCCGCCCTTGGGTACGGAGTCGATATGCGAGCCGAACAGCACCGGCGCGAGCGACGAATCGGCGCCGGCGCGGCGGCCGAGAATATTGCCGGCTGCGTCGATCCGCGGCTTC
The DNA here is from genome assembly GCA_035505095.1 of Bryobacteraceae bacterium. GTDB lineage: Bacteria > Acidobacteriota > Terriglobia > Bryobacterales > Bryobacteraceae > JOPF133. The sequence continues at coordinate 11,940 of DATJRE010000207.1, forward strand.
AAGCCGGCGGCGTCCATCAGGCTCATCACGTAGGCGCGTCCGGCGATGTCGGCATCCGAATAGGCGATCCGGCTGACGCCGCCTTCGAAGCCTTGCCCGGCCGGCCGGCCGAATGTGCTGAGATGCTCCAGGTGATTGCGCAGGCGCGCCGCATTGATGTGCAGCGGGGGATGCGAGGAATCCTGCGCAAACGCGGAAACCGCTAAGGTTCCCAGAAGGTGGCGGCGGGTCATGGGTGTAGGTTGCCACACGGCAGCCTCAGTACACAAACGGAATCCGCTTGCGAGTCCTGCGCGCGCAGGCCGCCCAGGTAATTCGGACGCCGGGAGTAGCGGAACAGCCCCTCGGTGGCGAAGAGCACCGCACCGGAAATCGCCTCCTCCAGTCGCTTTACAACAAACAGCGGAGGGCATCGTGAAGCAACTCTCTGTCATCCTGGTGTCCCTGTTTCTCTCCTCACTGCCTGCGCTCGCGCAAGCCGTCGAGGGGACCGTTTTCAACACCACGACAGGCGCCTCCGTCTCCGGCGCAAAGGTGATGCTCCAGCAGCAGGGCATCGGCGTCTATTCCACCATCACCGACCGCTACGGGAATTTCCGCTTCGATGACATACAGAACGGAACCTATACGCCTCAGTATTCCGCGGTGGGATATGGGATCGCCACGGGCGCACCCACCAACTCCTCAATCGAAGTGAAGGCGGGCGCAACCGTCAGGCTCGAAGGGTTCCTCACTCCGCGGAGCCGTATTTCTGGCCGTGTCCTCGACGGGCGCGGCGATCCGGTCAACGACGCCCGCGTGGACGCGGTTCTGTCCTCCGATTCCATCCAACTCTACACCGACGTTCACACCGACGGCAATGGCCGGTTCACGATGCCGCTCGGTCCGGTGCGGCAGAACTTTACATTGGTAGCCACGCCGCCAGCCGGGTGGAAACCTCCCGCGCCCAATCCAGACAGCAAGGAGCCGCGCGCTTGGGCGCGCACGTTCTACCCCAACGCCGTCTTTCGCGAATTGGCCGCCCCCATTGTGGTCCCGCCCTCCGGCGATCTGGACGGTCTCGAAATCACACTGCTCGCTGTGCCGCTGCACGCCATCCGCGGCGTGCTGCTCAATGCCGACGGCGATCCGGCACCTAAGACGCAAATCGGGTTGTGGGATTCGCGCCTCACCGGCGAACCTGCCTTTGCCACCACATCCGCCGCGGGTGGCGGTTTTCAGTTGCTCCACGTGCCGGAAGGCGAATGGGGCCTGGTCTCCGAAATCCAAACCGGCGGCGTCACCTTCCGCGCAGCCGAATGGATCGAAGTCAAGTCGCGAGACATCGAAGGTTTGAAGCTGCACCTCAGCCATCCGATCGCCGTGAGCGGCCGCGTGATTTTCGAGACTCGCCCAGGGATGCCCACGCCCGAGCCTCCGCAGTTTCTGCTGAACGAACGTCACGCCGGCCAGCAGGTTTTCGCGGGAACCAGCCGGGCCGCGCGCGCCGATCAGGATGGCCATTTCGAATTCCACGAGCTTTACCCAGGCGCTTATTCGCTGTCGACCGGCCCCGCGCCCCCCGGCTATTACCTGGATTCCGTCCGCCTGGGGAACGTGCCCGCGCCCGTCGAAATGGAATTGTCCGCCACATCGCCCGAACTGACGGTGGTCTACGGCAGCGACGGCGGAACTGTTCGCGGCACGGTCGAAAACTGCCATTCAAGTCAAGTTCTGCTGGTGCCGCAAGACGCCCCGGGGATGCCGCTTTTCACTACCATCTCCGGCAGCGACTGCCGGTTTGAAATCGGCAGCGTGCGTCCCGGGGATTACGCCGCGGTGGCAACCCCCACGATCCGCCCGTGGCTAGACGTTCTCGACCCCGCTCTGCTCCGCACCGCCAGCCGCGTAACGGTTCGAGCCGGCGAGACCACCCAGGCCGATTTGCGCATCACCATCCTGCCATAGCCGCGCCGGTTGGTTCCCAAGAACTCGACGCGGATTGCGCGGCCGCTGGAAGGGTAATGACAGGGCCGAGGCGCCTCCACGCACTTCTTCGCCGGCGGCGAAAAATACCGCCCGGAACGAAGCCGAGCGGCAGTTCCGAAGTTTCATGGGCCTCAGGCCCATTTTGAGACAGCCAAGGCAAGAACGCAGGAGATCCCACAAGTCGCTACGCCGTTACCTGCGAGCGATCCTGACTGGGTCGAACAATAGCGCAACGAGATAGCCCGCTAGCCGGCTCACAATTCGTCCTTGCTCGGGCCTGGAATTTTCGTGTGCTGCTTCGCTAACCTCGGTCATGTCGATGGGCGTCGGCGAGGGAGTTCCTTTGCCGAGGCCTCGGCTCCAGGTGGTTCACGGAACGGTTCCACCGAAATTCGCTCGTAACACACTTCCAGGACGCTCAGATATTCGGTACCGCCCGGCGCTTGAAGCGCTACGTGGTCGCCCGCTGCCGACTTCATCAAGGCGCGTCCCAGAGGCGACACCCAACTGATGTGGTTGCGGTTGAGATCGACTTCGTCGGTGCCCACGATGCTCACCACTCGCTCCGTTCCTGCGGCATTGGCATAGCGCACGGTCGCTCCGAAGAATGCCCGCGTCGCTGCCTGCCCCGCTCTCGGACGTTCCGGGTCCACCACTTCCGCGGCATCGATTCGCTTCGTGAGAAAGCGAATCCGCCCATCGATCTGGCGCAGCCGCCGCTTCCCGTACTGATAGTCGGCGTTTTCACTGCGATCACCGTTGCTCGCAGCCCACGCCACCACCTTCGTCACGGCCGGGCGTTCCCTGGTAAGCAGAAACCGGTGCTCATCTTTAAGGCGCTGCAGGCCGCTTGGCGTTATGTAGTTCTTGCCTCGTGTTGCGGGCTCGTCCGCTTGCGGTTTTCTCGTAAAGCCTTTTCGCATATGGTAGTCCTTCAAACGCGAATCCAGTGATGTCTTCTCCGTGAATTTCTCCGCGTCTTCGCGCCTCCGCGTCCGGGTTTGGGATCGGTGGAGATTCTCCAGGGAGACGCGGATGGGCGGAGGAAGCGCGGAGAAGACGAGAATCGGAAAACACGCGATTTCCTCACCCCCGCACGGCGTTCCAGACCATCAGCGTGGTCAGGGCGATCATGATGACGCTGGTGGAGACGGCCACGGCGTTTTGCCAGCGGCCGTTACGGTGCTCGCCCATCAAGGCGGACTTGTTGATCAGCAGTAGCATGAAGACCAGGACAAAGGGAATCAGCACGCCGTTGGCTACCTGTGACAGCAGGATCAGCTTGAGCAGGGGGATGTGGGGGATCAGCACGACGCCGGCGCCGACGACAATCAGGCCGGTGTAGAGGGAATAGAAGATGCGGGCTTCGGAGAAGCGGCGGTCGACGCCGGATTCGAAGCCCAGGCCTTCGCAGACGTTATAGGCCGTGGCCAGGGGTAGGATGGCGGCCGAAAGCAGCCCGGCATTGACCAAGCCCAGGGCAAACAGCGCGGCGGCGAACCTGCCGGCGAAGGGTTTGAGGGCTTGGGCGGCTTCGGCGGCGTCGTTGATTTCTCCGTGGCCGGACTGGTGGAGGGTGGCGGCGCAGGCCACTACGATGAAGAAGGCGACGATGTCGGTGACGATGCAGCCGATGATCACGTCCCAGCGCGCCATGGGGTATTCGCGGGCGGTGACGCCCTTTTCGACCACGGAAGCCTGCAGGTAGAACTGCATCCAGGGGGTGATGGTGGTGCCGATCAGGCCGACGATCATGGTGATGTAGGCGGGGTCGCGGCGCAATTCCGGCACCACCGTCTTAATCAGGGCGGTGTGCCAGTCCGGATGCGCCAGAAACGCCGATACGGGGTACGCGAAGTAGATCAGCGATCCGATCACCAGGATGCGCTCCACCGGGCGGTAGGTGCCCTTGACGATGACCGCCCACACCAGGATGGCGCCGGCCGGGACCGCCAGGTACTTGGTGACGCCGAAGATGCCCATACCGGAGGCGATGCCGGCGAACTCGGCGAAGATGTTGCCGAGATCGGCCAGGCTGAGCACGGCCATGGTGAAGAAGGTGATGCGCAGGCCGAATTCCTCGCGGATGAGGTCGGAGAGGCCCTTGCCGGTGGCCACGGCCATGCGGGAGGCCATTTCCTGAACCACGATGAGGGCGATGGTAGTGGGGATGAGGGTCCACAGCAGGGCGTAGCCGTACTTGGCGCCAGCCTGCGAGTAGGTCAAAATGCCGCCAGGGTCGTTATCGACGTTGGCGGTGATGAAGCCGGGGCCGAGGACCGCAATCAGCGCGGCCACGCGGTAGCGCAGGAGCCGCAGCCCGATGGGGCGCGCGCGCCGCGGGTGCTTGGTGAGCTGGTCGTGTCCGGTTGGCTTGGTCACAGTTTCGGCGCGGTGCGGTCGCCGCCGGGGTGCGGTCCACGGTTTCATCTTACCGTCTGCTCAAGAGTTTCTGAAGTAGTTTGCCGGGAAAAAGCGGCCCGACGAAAAAATGGCGGAATTCCGCTGGGAGGGACAAGATTCTGCCGCGGCCGGGGGCCTTCTCGATCGCATAGTGGCTGATTCGGCTGTTCCTGCGAGTGGCCCGTGAAATGCCTGAACAGGCGGGCCGGAATTTTTCCAAACCGGCCGCAATGATCGCTACTCTATGCACTACGCAAGTGTTGCAGGAATCGGCACGGCTACGCTGCTCGCCTTGTGCCTCTCCTCCGCGGGATTCGCGCAAACCCCCGCTCCGCAGTCGGGTGCGGGATGCCGGAGCGCCTCACTGGCGAAGCCCGCTGGGGGCCGCGACTTGGGCGGCAAGCTCAAGCCCATGGTCAGTCCGGATGTTGTGAACACGCGAGCTGGTCGTAACCGGGCGCCGGCAAATGGCAGCGCGAGCAGACTGCAGTCGAACCCCTGCGCACGGCCACTTCGATACTCTTCTTGTCGGCACTGAAGTAGGCGTGCTGGTAGACAAAACCTCGGAAACGATGGCAGCGGTTTAGAATCGTGATGAGTTCCATGACGGTCAGGGAGGCACTCGTCGATGCCCTCGTAGAACCGAGTCCTGGCCTTCCGGACCTTGATTGGTCGAAGGCCGCAGTCCCGAATAGCCTTACGTCGAGGAGAGTCGAGCGGGTCGGACGAACGACTTTGCGAGCATGTACACGAGAGGCCAACTGAGGATGGCATAGCCCGAGAGGCGGTCGACGGCGGCTTCGCGGTCCCAAGCCGCGCTCCACGAGAGGGCCGCGACAAGCCCCGCCAGGAGAGCAGCCTTGAACAAAACCGCGGTCAATGGGATTTTCCACGTGTGCAGACCCCGGCGCAGTCCCCAAATGGAGGGCAGCAGGAATAGCGCCACGTTGATCAGCAGCGTGGGCCAGTTACGATCGAAGCCTCCGTTCCATTGGCGTAGGAATGCGCGTTGACCGAACGGGCTATAGGGAACTCCGAGGAACGTGGCCCAATAGAACAACGGGACGCTAATCCAGACGGTTCGCGGGGAAATGGTGGCGAGCACAAAACCACAATCCCACGCCCACAGGAAGGCGAGGCAAGAGCCGCAGACCAGGACGTAACGAAAATGCTCGGGTGGGTTTGGTGTTTGATTCAGGGATGCGGCCAGAGTTTCTCTTGTGGCGTCGAGGCAAAGCGACAGCAGCGGAACCAGCAGGTAAATCACCGCGAACAGAACGATCCAAGGCGGCAAAGACTTCCACAGAATGGCTTGGCGTCGTGCGACTAAGCCGAGCAACTCACGGAAGGCCTGGCCCCCAGAAATGTGTGCCTCGGCGAGATCGCCGCGGAGCACCTCGCGTTCGCCGTCATCCAAAAGGCGGGATATCAGATTGAAGCACCGCGAAGTGAGCGACGTCATCGCTGAACTCCAGCGTGGATTAGATTCCAAGCGATTCCGCGGCTGGCACGGAGGACGACGTCGTGGAAGGCTGCGGCGGCCCGGAGGCCGTCCGCCTTTAAGCGCACCATGCGTTTCTGGCGGCCGCCGCGTTGAGGGGTCGCCGCACCCATCCAGGTTTCGACGAGACCCTTGGCCTCGAGACGGTCCAACGTGGTGTAGAGCGCACCGATGGAGCAAGGCCGCCCCGTGGAACGTTCAACTTCTTCGCGAATCGACGCGCCGTAGGCGCGATCGCCGAGGCGGGCGGCCGCGGCCAGAAGCAGATACTCGAATTCGCCCAACATGATTAACTCCACATTGTGATAGTTATGGGCGCAAATCAAGATTGACGAAAGTTAGCGGGCCAGCGGATTGCCGGCGCGGTTACGACCGCCCAGGCGCCCTCGCGTTCACTCTAGGTTGAAAAAGCAACTGGGTGCGAAAAGAAACTGCCTTCAATAAAACCGGCGGGCTACCATCCGGCGGATTCGCCAGCTACGCCAGTCGAGCTTGCGCCGCCATCGGAACGCAGCAGTGACCCACAGATTCCTCTGACGAAGCAGAAAAAAAGGCCACGGTTGAGACTACCGCCGCGGCCTGGTTGCGAGGAAACATTCGCGATTCAACGTCACGAGGAGAGAGATGGAGGCAGACCAGCTGCCCGGTCAGTACTGGTAGCTCAGGCCTACCATGGGGACGATGTCGTTCAGGATGCTGCCGAACTTGGCTCCCGGAGCGGGGGTCAACACCGCCGTGGGGAAGGGCGTGAGGTAATCGCGGAACTCCACACGCAGCGAAAGGTGCGCCGTAAGCGCGTAGCGGATGCCGCCGCCAAAGTCCGCCATGGGCTTGATCGAGTGGGTCTGGGTGAAGTAGCCGAACTGGCTCAGCGGCTGGTAGGCTTCCTCCTGGCCGGTGCCGTCGAAGATCTTCATTCCACCACCTACGGCGGCGAAGAACTGGGTGCGCGACTCGCGGTTGGTGTGGGCCACAAAATCGTAGTGCAGCACGTGGGCATTGCCGGAGAAAGATACGGTTTGCCCGCCGCTCGAAAGCTTCAGATTGCTCTCGAAAAATCCGTAGTGCGCCTCGCCGCTGAAGTGCGAATAGAGATTCTGGCCGAAGAAGGCGCCGAAAGCGGCGCCGGTCTGGAAGCCGGCCGTGGCGGACGCCTGCGGCGTGGCGACGGACACGCTATTCAGAAAGCCCACGCCGCCCGAGCCGCCGAACTCCCACTGCTGGGCCAGGCATCCGGCCGCCGCGGCGGCCATGATTAGAATCGATTTTGCTATGGTTCGCATGACTATCTTCCGTCTTCCTGCCTTGATGGCTGATTTCTGTCCTGGGACTGCCGGGTTAATTCACCACCCGCACGTTGATGGTGGTGGAGCCGCCGCCCTGATCGATCACCAGTGGAATGCTGAGGCCCTGCGGAGCGTTGGAGGGCGCCACGGCATTGATTTGATACACGCCTACCTCTCCGGGCACCAGGCCGGCGTAAGATACGTTCATGGCTACGCCGCCCAGGGTAAGTGTGGGCGGCACAATGGCTGACGCGAGCGTGCCGGAAGGCGCCGCGGCGCCCGTGGGCACCGGCGGCGCCGTCACGCCGAGGCCGGTGAGATAGATTACGATGGCGTCGTTCGGATGGATCGGATTGGTGGGCGTCACCAGTTGACCGTCGTTACTGCGCACGATCGTGGCCAGTCCCGTTTCGGGCCCGGCCGTGCCGCTCAAGAAGATGGCCGGGGCCTGGTCCTGAATGGTGAGGTTGAAATTGTTGCTGACGCCGCCGGGCGTGCGCAGGACCATGGTGGCGTTGCCATCCACGGTGAAGGGTAATTGGCCGTTGATCTGGGTGGATGAAACGAACAGCACCGGCACGGACACGCCGTTGACGGTGAGGCACGATTCTCCGAGCGCGGTAGGCAGCGGAATCTGCTGGGTGGCAATATTCACGGGACTCAACTGATCCCCGTAAATGCTGATCAGGCCGCCCGGCGCAACCGTGCTGGAGCCGTCGGCGGCATTCACCACCGAGGAGATCTGCGGGATCGCTACTGCCGCGGCATAATTCGTGGGGATGATGGTGACGCCCGAAACCGAGAGCGAGACTAGGGCGCTGCCGTCATAGATTTCCGCCAGCGAGCGGATCAACGGCTGGGTGGTGGTGCCTCCCAGCGGCGCTTCCACCAGGGCGGTAGGAGCGATGCTCAGGCTGCTGGCGGGGTTTACGGCTTCGATCACGCCGGGGTTGGTGAGGCTCGACTGGCTGGTCTGGTAGCCGTTCTGCGAGACGAACACAAAACCGGCGGGGGTGCCATTGGTGGAGTCCAAGGTGGCTTGCGGCACCAGCGAAGCATTCAGCAGGTTATTGCCGGCCACATAAGTACCGAAGCTGGAAGCGCCGTAGGGTCCCGAGATGGATTTGACGTCCTGCCGCGACACCGTGAAGGTGTTGGCGTTGGCGTCGTAGAGCATCACATTGCCGTCGGGCGAGACCAGCAGGATGGCGCCGCCATTAGGCGCCGGGGCCAGCACGGCGCTGGGATCGATGCTGTTGGTGTAGATGCCCAGCGAAGGCAGCTCGGTGGCCTTGTAATTGGGCATGTCGATCTGGTCGACGGCCCCCGGAGCGTCGCCGGTCACGTCGCGCGCCAGCGCTAGCAAGGCGTTGCCGGAAGCGGCGATGGAGCGCGGATAATGTCCCGACGGGAACTGAATGGGAGGTTGCTCGGTGAGCGAATTCAGATCGAAGACATAAGCCTGTTGCGAGTTGTCATGGCCCACGATGAGAGAGTTCTGGTCCATGGTGATGGCCATCTGGGTGGGCGTGCTGGAGGTGCGCAGGGCGGCGATTTGAGTGTACGTGGTGGAGTCGAAAACCAGCACCTGGTTGCGATCCTGCTGCACCACATAGAAGCGGCTGCGGGCCGGGTCAGCCAGAATATCGGTTAAAACGCCCGGAATATCGATGAAGCTGCCGCGCTGGTCGGGATTCTGATTATTGACTAACAGCCGGATAGTGGGCGGCACATTGACCGCCAGGGCGGACGTGATCGTCAAGGGGATGGTAAGGGTTCCGTTTTGATTCTGGAAGGCGGTCGGATCGACGCTGATCTGGACAACCGCGGGAGTAGTTCCCGCGCCGGGCGTAACGGTGACGCCGTTGGGAACGCCGGAGATGGCGAAATCGGTTTGCCCGCCGCCCGGATCGCTCAAAGTGATGCTCTGGGTGATGGCGGTCCGGCTGCATGAATTGGTGTGCGCGACCACATCGGTCACCGAGGGATAGACGCGGTGGGCTTGGTTAAGCTGGCCGATCGGCAGCACCAGAACGCCGCTGTCGCTGACCGCATAAATGGTGTTGCCGTCGGGCGAGAGAATCATGCGGCCGGTAATGTTTTCGGGCAGTTGCAAAGTATCTTCGACCTCCAGGTTGTCCGCATCCATAATGGTGAGCGCCGGCGGTGTAGTGGAGGACACCGGTGCCGCCGGCGAGGAGGGATTGGTGGAGGAGCTAGTGGAGGGGCTGGCAGTGAGGATCTGTGCGTAGATCATGCCGGTGGCGGAATCAACTACCGCGCCACCGATATTGGTGGAGGTGATGGAATTGGGAAACTGCGCCAGGTCGTCGGCCACGGTATCCAGCTTGTATTGGCCGACCATGGCGTAACTTCCGTCGGAGGCCACGCTGACGCGCGGCAGAGGCTTGGGAGACGCCACGATGCCGATGGCGAACAACTGCTGCCCCACGTTCATCTGGTAATGAATGAAGGCCTGGCTGGCGCTACCATTGGCAATCCCGTACACGCTGGTGAAATCGGGCGAAGTGGAAAGGGCCGCCTGGATCACCTGGGAGGGGAAAGTGCCTGTGACCACCGGCAGGGTCTGGCCGAGGGTGGCGAAGGTGGCGAGCGAGGTGAGCGCCCCGGAGGCTGGGCTGAACAGCGAGATTCCGGAGGTTGTTACGATCATGGCCGTGTCATCGGCCAGAAACGCCACCGCCAATGGCGTATCTCCGGTGGTGAAGGTCTGAATTGTGTTGCTGGTCAGGTTGAGCAGCGTAATGGAATTGGCGGTGGGATTGGCCGCAGTGGTGTCGCCGTAC
>DATJRE010000208.1:0-5463 GCA_035505095.1 Bryobacteraceae bacterium
CCACATCCTCACTTTCGCCCCCGTCGACCTCACCTGGAAACTCGATGGCCCCTCGCTCACCGACTCGCGCGGCCGCTCCTTCTCCGTCGCCTCCGCCGCCGGCTCGCTCGCCATGACCGACGCCGCCCTCGGCTTCACCGCCTCCTACTCGCTCGACTCGGGCTCCATCAGCCGCGTCACCTTCGCGCCCACCGGCGTCAAGGGCAACCACACCTTTACCCTGCAGTTCTCGCCCGCGCTCGCCGCCGGCAGCCAGAGCAGTTTTGAAGTCATCGCCGGCAAGAAGACCAAAGTCGCCTCCGGCTCCGTCCAGGAATCCCCCGGCCCCGCCGTCACCGACGCCTGGAGCTTCTCCTCACCCGACGCGATGAAAGGCCTCTCCGCAAAGGCAAGCGAAACTCTGCAGAAATAACCGCCCCGTCATCCTGCGCGAGTCCGCCCGGCGGGCCGAGTCGAACCGCATCTCCGGTTGCTCGTTTTCTGCTACGCCAGAGCCCGCGGTACCGCCTCTTCCCAGCGCCCCTGGGCCTTCAGGATCAGCTCCACCACTTCGCGCGCCGCGCCTCGTCCGGCACGTTTTCGAGTCACGAAGTGGCAAACCGCCGCCAGCTCGGGCACGCCATCGGCCACGCAAACGGCCAGGCCGGCTCGCTTCGCCAGAGGAATGTCCGGCAGATCGTCACCCAGATACGCGACTTCCTCTTCGGTGACGCCCGCCTTTCGCACGCAATCCTCAAAAGCCTCGGTCTTCGTCGCCTGCCCCAGATAAACAAACGTGACCCTCAGCTCCCGAGCACGCCGGGCCACCGCCGGTGAAGATCGCCCGGTGATGAAGCCCGTCTGAATGCCCATCGTGTGGGCCAGCGTCAGCCCCTGTCCGTCCTGAGAATTGAACACCTTCATCTCGGAGACGACCGGGTCCGCCGAGCCGTCAGCCGCCGTCGTCGAAATCAGACACACCCCTCCATCGGTCAGCGTGCCATCCACATCCATCAGGAAGAGTTTGATTTTTCGAGCGCGGGCCAACACCTCAGGCGAAGCAATCTGCGCAAGGGCCATCTCCGACATGGGTCGATTCTATCGTCTGCATGCGATAGTCGCCTCCGGCTCCGTCCAGGAGGGCATCGCCTTCCGACTCCCGCATTGCCGGTGGCTTGCTCTCGACTCCGTTATGATCTCGCCATGAGCGCAATAGGGGACTCGGTTAGGCGCGGGAGAATCGGACTCGCGAACCTCTCCGTTCTGACCGTGGCGGGCGCGATCGCCTTCGAGCTGTCGAGGCGACCGGATCAAATACTGCTTTCTCGCGAGTCGAATGGCATCTGCGGTTGCCCTGGGCGGTCAGTAGAGTGCCGATCTCCCTCCTCCCTGCAGTGCCGCCGACTTGGCTTGGATGAAAGCAATATTTCGGCGACCTTAGGAGCGCCTACTTCCGATCCAGGGTCCCTTTCCTGAATGGCTCGGCTACAATCTGGCATTCGTCCTTGTAGACCACGTACCCCGGCCGATCCGTCCTGATCTTCTTCACAAAAATGCCATTACGTTCGAGAATGCGAACCATCTCCCACATCCGTGAGATATGTTCGCTGGCATCGGTCCTGAACCAGCAAATGCCACGAGAAAGATTGCCACGACCGAAGGAAGCCGGCTTTTCCAGGTTGTCGCTGAACCATGCCCTCAATTCGTTCAGTTCGCCGGCGTCGGAACCGCTAATGGTTCGCCACTCCAGCGCCTGCGCCGCTGCCTGGAAGATTCCTTGTTCGACGTGGCTATCTTCATCTTTTCTGCCAATGACGAACCGAATATATTCGCGTTTTTCCAGCGGATCGTGACGCTCCAGGATAAATCGTTCATCCTCTGTTTCCACGAAAGCGAGCCGCCCGGGTATACACGAGAGCACAGCGCCCATACCTCGCCCGACGACCCGATCCAGAGCGTCGAGTAATGGGATTTCCTGCTGGTCGAGCGTCGGGTCCTCAGAGATCACGAATACGACTTTCGGCGAGTGTCGCTTCTGCAACTCTGCAGCAATGTTGTTCGCGAACAGCTTGTTGCTGGGAATCGGTAAGCGGTATTTGGGATCGAAATCCGCGAAGTGAGCGAGTCGGCTCGTGAACTTGCGTCGCAGCTTGGGACTGGAGAGAAACTCGCGATAACGGTCCCGTTTGCTGCGCGTCACGAATGCTGAGATAAGCGCCAACTCATTTTGCACGCCAAGAGTTTACCGCACGCGTCTCGGATGGTCGGCTATACGTGCCACCACCACCCCAGATCCTCCCCACCCCCTCACCCCCGTAAATTCACATACCCCCCATCCATCAAATAATCCACCCCCGTCACAAAACTCGCCTCCTCCGAGCACAGCCACACCGCCAGACCCGCCACTTCCTCCGGCTTCCCCATCCGTCCCACCGGCTGCGCTTCGCCCAGCTTCTGCATCATCTCCGCTTCGCGCCCCGGATAATTCTTCGCCACAAACCCATCCACAAACGGCGTGTGCACCCGCGCCGGCGAAATCGCATTGCACCGGATCCCCTCCCGCAAACAATCCCGCGCCACCGAATACGTCATCGCCAGCACCGCACCCTTGCTCGTCGAATACGCGAACCGGTCCGGCAATCCCGTGCTTGCCGCGATCGACGCGATGTTCAGAATCGCCCCGCCGCCCTGCCACCGCATGTGCTCCACCGCCGCCCGCGTGCACAGATACACGCCTCGCACATTCACCCGCAGAATCCTGTCGAAATCCTCCTCGCTCGTGCTCGTCACCGTCCCCACATGCGCAATCCCCGCGCAGTTCACCAGGATCTGTAACCGCCCCCGCGCAAAGACCTCCGCAAACACCCGCCGCACGCTCTCCCCATCGGCCACGTCGCACGCGCGCGCTTCCGCCGTCCCGTCCCCTGCCGCAATTTCCCCGGCCGCCGCCCTTCCACCCGCCTCGTCGCGGTCCACAATCCACACCGCCGCGCCCTCGCGCGCAAACGCCGTCGCAATTGCCCGCCCAATGCCGCTCGCTCCGCCTGTCACGATGGCTGTCTTGCCGGCTAGTCTCCGCGGTCCTGTATGCTCCATCGCGCTCCTCCCATCGGCGGCGCTGTAACTCCGGGAATGGTTGTGCCCGCCGCTGCCCACCTTGCCACTCTGCGGAACCTGCGGCACGGGCCGTTTCATCTTCCCGCCCTGGAGCGGGTCTAAATCCTCGGTGGCTGGTGAAGCCGTTCTAGAACGGCACGCCGTTATTGCTGATCGGCGAGGCGTAATAGCGCGTCCAGAACGCCACCTTTTCCTTGTCCGCCAAAGGCATCGGTCCGATGCGGCTGCCCAGTTCCATCGTCTGCGGCACGTCCGGACCCACCCGCGGCCATGGCGCCACGCCCGGCCCGTTGGGATCGCCCTGGCTGGCGAAGTTCACCAAATACGTCGAAGCGGCCTTCGCCAGCTCGAAGTCTTCCTTCTCCCACGGCCGCTGCAACACGCCAAGGTTCAGGAAAAAATACGGCAGCTCGCCGCTGTGAAACGCCCCAAACTCCGGATGCTGCGGCCACGGAATCCCGCGGTCGAAGAAATAGGTGTAAACCGGCTGGTGATGGCTCCTCGCCCGCGCGCTGGCGAACAGGTACATCGACACCCGTGACCGTTCGTGTCCGCTCTGCGCCAGAGCCGCCTTGATGTCTTCCGCCTTCGACACCGGGTACAGTCTCTCGAACTCCGCGGCCATCTCTCCGTAGAGCTTCCCCACCATCTGGCGATACGCGTCGAGCGTGTCCGCTCGGGGGCTGAACATTGTCGAATCCCCGGCCTGAAATCCGGTGATGAGCGGCACATCGTTGTCCGTTCCTTTGGCATTCATAGCAACCGGCGAATCGGGAAGCACCCAGCCATCCACGATGGGCGCGTACAGCAGGGGTCCCCACCCCGGCCCCGGCAACAGAGCCGCGGCCGGCATCGCGCGCAGTTCTTCGATCGACGCCGCATGATGCTCCGCGGCGAACTTCACCCCATTGGCCTCGGCATCGTGCAGGCTGGCCATGGGAAACCCATGAGCGCCCAGGCCGCTGTCGGCCTGCGCGCGGCTGAATAGGCCCGCGGCCAGCGGAGAAGCCACCAGATCCCCGACACTGGCCGCACCCGCCGACTGTCCCCAGATCGTCACCCTGCCCGGATCGCCGCCGAACTGTGCGATGTTGGCCCTGACCCACTCGAGCGCCGCGATCTGATCCAGCAGCCCGTAGTTGCCGGAGACGTGGTGTTCCGACTCCGCGCTCAGCTCCGGATGCGCCAGAAACCCAAACACCCCCAGCCGGTAGTTGATCGTGACCACCACCGCGCCCCGGGCCGCCAAAGGCTCGCCGCGATACACCTCAACCGCGCCCGAGCCCTCGATGAACGCGCCACCGTGGATGAAAACGATCGTCGGCAGTTTCGCATCCGCACCCAGCCGCGGCGTCCACACGTTCAGATAAAGGCAATCCTCGCTCACCGCGTTCTGAACCATAAATTCCTCGGTCCAGGGCAGGTTCACATGCTCTTCTCTCTGCATGCAGCTCGACGAAAACTCGTACGCTTTCCGCACCCCCTGCCACGAAGCCGGAGCCCGCGGTGCGCGCCAGCGCAGCTCGCCAAGCGGCGGAGCCGCATACGGAATGCCCTTAAAGACAATTACAGAGGAGTTGGGCTCCCGCCGGCCCTCCACCTTGCCCTGCGCTGTTTGCACAACCTGCGCTGCCAGAAAAGGAACCGAGAGAATCAAAACCATCACGGCGGAAAACGGATTTGCGAATCGCATACGGGCGCCACCCTGGCCGGCCCTGATCCTATCAGGGGCCGGCGCGCCCGAAGCCCCGAAAAAACCCATCGTCCCTCGACGCGGAACGCGCCCGGCCGGCCCTCGAAACCCAATCCGCATTTCCCGCTCGAGCCGCGTAATCTTGAGGAATTGTGGTTTCGGGGCCAACCGTCATCGGCGCCCCGCGAGACGTCAGGCTTTCATCCATTCCGGAAAGGTTCCTGCTTGTCCGATCTCCGCATCACCGCCGTCCGCACCATCGATCTCCGCTTTCCCACCTCGCGCGAGGCCATCGGTTCCGACGCCGTCAACACCGACCCCGACTACTCCGCCGCGTATTGCATCCTCGAAACCAACCATGGCCTCCGCGGCTTCGGCCTCACCTTCACCTGCGGCCACGGCACCGACCTCTGCTGCGACGCGATCCGCTACTTCGCCCGCTATGCCGAAAATCGCACCCTCACCTCCATCACCGATGACTTCGCCGCCTTCAGCCGCCAGCTCACCGGCGACACCCAGTTCCGCTGGCTCGGCCCTGAAAAAGGCGTTGTCCACCTCGCCGCCGCCGCGCTCATCAACGCCGTCTGGGACCTCTACGCCCGCGCCGAAGCGAAACCCCTCTGGCAGCTCCTCGCCGCAATGTCCCCCGAGCAAATCGTTTCCCTCATCGACTT
>DATJRE010000209.1:0-9232 GCA_035505095.1 Bryobacteraceae bacterium
GTTCCCGTGCGCCGGCGGCTGGGACCCGCCGCATAGTTGGGTGAACCCCCGCCGCCAAAGTGGCAATCATGCGAAGCGTGGCCTGGAGGAGGGTAACGTGTCCCCGGACAGAGCCTGGAGCTTTGGGGTGTGAGCCTCTCAAGGCGGCTGTGGATCTCGCGGCGGTAGACCTAGCCGCGGAGCGCGGCCATCACATAGTATGGAATACGAGACCAGTGGACCCAATCCTTTCCTACCTCCGCGGCCGCCAGACTGCCATCATCGAAACCATCCGCGCGTTCGCGGAATGCGAGTCGCCCAGCGACGATCCCAAAGCGGTAGGGCGGTTCGTCGAGCTGATAACCAGCCGCGCCGCCCGCCTGGCGCGCGCCAAAACCCATAATGGCGGGCGTTTCGGCAAGCACCTGGTTTGCGAAATGACCCTGCCCGGGCGGCCCAAAATGGGCCAGATTCTGGCGCTGGGCCACTCCGATACCGTCTGGCCCATGGGCACCTTGCGCCACATGCCCTTCCGCCAGGAACGGGGACGTCTGTGGGGCCCCGGCGTGCTGGATATGAAGGCCGGTATCGCGTTCTTCCTCTTCGCGGTGGAAGCGCTCCGCGAGCTGGAGATCCCGGTGCGTTCCAAGGTGCTGCTGCAATTGAATTCCGACGAGGAAGTGGGCAGCCAGTCGTCGCGCCCGCTCACCGAGAAGAACGCTGCCCGCAGCAAGGCCGTGCTGGTGTTGGAGCCGGGCACCGGGCTGGAAGGCAAGCTGAAAACCGCGCGCAAGGGGGTGGGTGATTTCACCATTCGGGTGAGCGGCAAGGCCTCTCACGCCGGCGTCGATTTCCAGGCTGGGGCCAGCGCCATTTTGGAACTCGCCCGCCAGATCGGCCGCGTCTCCAGCTTTACCGATTTCGCCCGCGGCATCACCGTAAACCCGGGCGTGATCGCCGGCGGTACGCGCTCCAATGTGGTGGCTGCCGAGGCGCATGCGGTGGTGGATATCCGGGTGCCGCGGATGAAAGATGCCGCTGCCCTGGAGAAGAAATTCCGCCGCCTGAAGCCCTTCGACCAGCGCTGCCGCCTGCAGGTGACCGGCGGTTTGAACCGCCCGCCCATGGAGCGCTCGGCGGGCATCGTGCGCCTCTTCCAAACCGCCAAGCGTCTGGCCGCCGGGCTGGGCGCCCAGGCGGAAGAGTCGCTCACCGGCGGCGGCTCGGACGGAAACTTCACCGCCGCCCTGGGCGTCCCCACGCTGGACGGGCTCGGCGGCGTGGGCGAGGGGGCGCACGCGGTCAACGAAAGCATTCTGGTGAGCCGCATTGCCGACCGCACCGCGTTGATCGCCAAACTGCTGGCCGAGCTGTGACCACGCGCGGGCGTCAGTGCCGCACCACCATCCCCGGCAGCGCGTTGGTCATTTTGCCTTCGGCGATGACCGGTACCCCGTTCACCAGCACGAAGCGCATGCCCACCGAAAGGCGGTTGGGCTCGGCGAAGGTCGCCTCGTCGTGGATCTGGTCCGGGTCGAACACCACCACGTCCGCCCACATGCCGGCCTTCAGGACGCCGCGGTCGGCAAAGCGCATGCGCGCCGCGGGAAGCGCGGTGAATTTGCGAATGGCGTCCTCCAGGGTCAGCTTCTTCTCATCGTGGACGTACTTGTGCAGAATCCGGGGAAAAGTGCCGTAGGCCCGCGGATGCGGATGTTCCTTGCCCAACAGGCCGTCCGGCGCGGTTCCCGACGAATCGTTGCACACCGAAACCCAGGGTTGCTGGAGCGCCAGCACCACATCCGGTTCGGCCATCCCGAACACCGCCACGTTGGTGAAGGCCGCATCTTCAATTAGCAGGTCGAAGACCGTGTCGATGGGGTCCTTGTTCCACATCCTGGCGATTTCCGCGATGGTCTTGCCCTGCAGCGGCAACAGCTTGGGATTCTGCACCACGGCCACCTGGATGGCCTCCGGCCCCGGCACTTCCTGCCACTCGTTATCCCACGCGCCGCCGGGCGTTTCCATTTCCTTGCGGATGCGCGCGCGCATGGCGGGGTCCTTCAGCCGCTCGATCAGCTTCTGGTCGCCGCCATCGTGCGCCCACGGCGGAATCACGGCCGAGAAGGAATTGAACCACGCCGTGTACGCGTAGGTGTTGGCGCCGACATCCAATCCGCTGCGCCGCGCCGCTTCAATGCGCGCCACAATTTGCGGCATGCGCCCCCAGTTGGCCTTGCCGGCGGCCTTGAGGTGCCAGATCTCTACCGGGATGTGGGCCTCGCGCCCGATGCGAAAGGCCTCGTCGAGCGCGCTGAAAATCGCATCGCCTTCGTTGCGGATGTGGGTGGCGTAAATGCCTCCCAGCTTGCCGGCCTCGGCCGCCAGGGCAATCAACTCGTCGGTGGTGGCATACGGCGCGGGCGCGTATTGCAAGGCCGTGGAAAGCCCTACGGCGCCCTCGCGCATGGCCTGCCGCACCAGCCCCTTCATGCGCTCCAATTCGGCCGGAGTGGGGGCGCGGTTGTCGTCCCCCAACACCATCCGCCGCACCTGGGTAGCCCCCACGTAGCTGGCCAGGTTGATCCCCATGCCCTGCTTCTGCAAACGCGCGAAGTACCCGGCGAAGGTGCGCCAGTCGGGGCGGATGCCGTAGTGCTCGTAGGTGACGTGGTCGGCCCGCAGGATCGCGTCGTTGAGCGGCGCCACCGACCCGCCTTCCCCGGTCACCTCAGTGGTGATGCCCTGGTAGATTTTCGAGGGCAGGTGCGGGTTCACCAGGATGGTCAGCTCGGATTGCCCGAGCATGTCGATGAAGCCCGGGGCCACCACCATGCCGTGCGCATCGATCAGCCGCTTGGCCGCGGCGCCTTCCAGATGCCCGAGGGCCGCGATCTTCCCGCCGCGAATTCCCACGTCGCCGGCATACCACGGCGACCCGGTGCCGTCGATGATGTGGCCATTGCGGATTACCACGTCATACGGCTGCGCCGCGGCGACGGAGGCAAACAGGAGCGCTGCGAGGAAAGCCAGCATAGGTGCAGTATATACGCTGGGGCGGGCGTCGCCGGCTGGTCAGCGCTTAGTGGGCTTGGCGGCGCCGAAGATTTCTTCCAGGTCGAAGCTGGCGCCCGGCAGTAGCTCGCTGGTCAGCGTGCCTTCCATCTGCACCGCCGTCCTGCCGCGATGGACCATCACCAGCCTGCTGCGCGGATACCAGAGCCAGGCTTCCGTGCCGCCGTATTCCATGTACAGCTTAACCTTACGCTGCATGATCTCCGCGGTGTTGCGCCTAGAGATAACCTCGACGGACAACGCCGGTGCGCCCTGCAGGTACTTACCTTCGGCTTGCCCGGCGTGCGTGATGCTGACATCGGGCACCAACCAATGGGGACCGATCTGGTACCCGAACTCGTGGAACACCTCGCCCAACTCGCCGACGCGCCCTTGCGTCTTCATCTCCAGGACAATGCGTTTAAGAGTCTCGAAGAGGAACAGCGAAATCCTCATATGCGGCGTGTAGGCAGGCGGCATGCGGATTACCTCTCCGTCGATCAGCTCAAGCTTGTTGGGTTCATCCGGCAGTTGTTCGAACTGCTCGAAAGTCATGGAGGTCGTGGTCGTGCCCATGGCATCCATCATCTTACACCCCACCTATACGCCAACGCTTAGGAAGCGGTACCGTGCTAAACACCAACCTCGCGCGAGCCCGCTGGCATCGCCTCTAGCCCTGCTGCGCGCTGGCCGCCTTGCGCTCCCGCAAGCCGCGCGCCACCTCGATAAAGGTGGGCAGCAGGGAGAGGAAGATGATCACCAGCACTACCTTATCGAAGTAATGGCGCACGAACGGCAGATTGCCCACGGTGTAGCCCAGCATGGTCATCATGAAGACCCACCCGATGCCGCCGCATACGCTGAAGGGCAGGAAGCGCAGGTAGGGCATCTGGCCCACCCCGGCGATGAACGCCGCGAAGGTCCTGACGATGGGCACGAACCGCGCAAACAGGATGGTCTTGCCGCCATACCGGTCGTAGAAGGCGCGCGTGCGCGTCACGTATTCCTGTTTGAAGAGCCGCGAATCCGGCCGGCTGAAGATTTTTGGTCCGGTCTGGCGGCCCAGGAAGTACCCCGTGGAATCGCCGCAAATGGCCGCTACCATCAGCAGGGCGCACACCAGCACAATGTTCAACTGGCCCGCGCCCGAGACCACCCCCACGGTGAAGAGCAGCGAATCGCCCGGCAGAAAAAAACCCACCAGCAGGCCGGTCTCCGAAAAGACGATCCCGGCCAGGGCGGCGTACCCCAACCAGCCCGATAGAAGCGTGCTCAGCAGGTGGATGAGCCGCTCGGGGTCGGTCAGCGACCTCAGAAAGTCAATCAGGCTGTGGATCATCGGGTGGGCGGGGCGCCGTTTAACTCGTCTTGTAGCTGTTGATGAGCCGCATCATCACGTCCTGGTGGACTTTGATTTTCCCGTCTTTGACCAACTGGTTGCGCACTCCCGCGTCGAACAACGTGGCGCGATCCTGGGCCCGCTGCCGCTTGATTTCGTCCAGAAGCTGGGCGCGCGCGGCCGGCAGCTTGGACATATCCGGCTCGATGTGCGCCACCACCTTCACCACCACCGTAGAGTCCGGTGTGGTGATGGGTCCCAGCAGGGTGCCCACCGGCTTGGTGAACCCTTCCTGCACGTAGGCGGCCGACCCCAAGGGCGTCTCACCGGTGGCCGGCTTCTCCGCGTTGATGGTGCCGGAACGGGTGAAATCGGCAGACGTCCGCACGTCCAGCCCCATCGCCTTAGCGACCTTCTCCAGGTCGCCGCCCATCGCCTTGGCCTTCTCCATGAGTTCCTGCGCGTGCTGCTGCACCTTGGCCTGCACGCGGCTGGTGGTCATGGTGTCCTTGATCTGGTCCTTCACTTCGTCGAAGGTGCTGGGCCGCGGCGGCACGATGCCGGTCAGCTCGGCCACAACGAGTTTATTGCCCGCCAGGGCCACCGGCTCCGAAACCTCACCCACCTTCAGCCCGGCGATGGCCTGGTCGAGATCCGGATTGGAGCCGATGCCCGGGATGGGCTTGCCCGGCTGCACGTTGTCCGCCTTCACGACGTCCATATTGAACTGCGCGGCCACCTGGTCGGGATGCGACGGGTCCTTCTGGAAGGCCTGCTGCACCTGGTCTTCGATCTTCTGCATGACGTCTGCAACCTGCTGCTTGCGCCACTGCGAGATGAGGTCGGCCTTCACCTCGTCGAACGACTTCACATGCGCCGGGTCGTGCTGGATGACCTGCACCACGTGGTAGCCGTAGGTGGTCTTGATGAGGTCGCTCTCGCCGGGCTTCAGCCGGAAGGCGGCGTCTTCGAACTCCTTCACCATCTGGCCGTTGTGCTGCACGGTGTAGGTGTCGCCATTGGTTTTCAAGCCGGGGTCTTCGGAGTACTTTTTGGCCAGCTCGTCGAAGTTGGCGCCCGCGCGCACCTGCTTCAGCAGGTCCTCGGCCTTGGCCTTGATCTTGGCGTCGTCGGCCGCCGGCTTGCCCTGCGTCATCAGCAGGATATGACGGATTTTCACCTGCTCCGGCACGCGGAAGCTGTCCAGATTCTGGGTGTACTCGCGGTGCAGTTGGTCGTCAGTCGGGTTGAGGGTCTGTTCCAGTTTGCTCTGGTCCGCCACCAGGATCACCAGGTCCTTGCTCTCGGGCACCGTATAGCGGGCGGCGTTGGTCTTGAAGTAGGTCTGCATCTCCTCGAGGGTCGGCTCCGCTTCCTTTTTGTACTTGTCGGCGGTCAGCTTCACGTATTCGATCTGGAGTTGCTCATTCTTGTCGCGGTAGGCCTGCTCAATCTCCGCCGGAGACACCACGATTCCCTCCAGGGCGATGCTGTGCAGGCGGCCTCCCAGCATCTCGCGGCGGACGGAGGCCTCGAAGTCATCCATGGAGGTGTTCATCTGGGCCAGCATAGCGGCGTAGGCGGCTTTGCCGACGAATTTGCCGCCCGGAAAGAGGCTGGCAAACTGAGGTTGCGCCTGAATGAAGTCGGCGAGTTGCTGGTCGCTGACGTGGAAACCGAGGCGCTGGGCTTCGTAGGCCAGGGCGCGCTCGGTAATCATCTGCTGGACGATCTGCGGGACGTAGGTCGGCATGATTTCCGCCGGAATCCGTCCGCTGCGCATGGCATTCTGCACGGCGCGCTGGACATCCAGCTCGGTGATGGCTTCGGAACCCACCTGCGCCACCACCGCATCGGGTGACATGCCTCCGGTGTTGTAGCTGGGCACCAGATACGTCAGCATCGAGAGGGCGACCAGCACCAGGAGCGCTCCCAGTAGGAGGCGCACGGCTTTGTCGCGGCTGCGAAAAAGATCAAACATTGCTTTACGGAACTCCTGTATGCGTAGGGGAAATTTAATTCTAGCATTTTCCGGTGGGCCGTCTCATCTTTGGCCGTCCCGGCCGATCCACGCGCCACGGCCAACCCGCCGGCCAGGCAGGCGCAAGTGTGGGGCACCGCCCTTCTGGTAGCTGCCCTTTACAGCTCCCCGATCCGCCCAAAAATCGGCCGCAGCGCGGGATACAGCGCCCCGTAAACCCGGTACGCCCGCTCGTAAAACGCGGCCGCCTCGGCCGGCGCCACCGATTCGGTCTCGCGGATCGCCGCCCGGCAGACCTCCGGCACGGAGCCGTAAGCGCCCGTCCCGGCCAGCGCCAGCAGCGCCGCGCCGTAGGCCGAACCTTCCTGCGATTCCAACGTGACCACGCGCTTGTTCAGGACACTGGCCAGCACCCCGCGCCAGAAGCGGCTCTGCGCCCCGCCGCCCGAGGCCCGCACCGAATTCACCGGCACCCCCAACGCCTCGATAATCTCCAGGCAGTCGCGCTGGCTGTAGCAGACCCCTTCGATAAGGGCCCGCACCAGGTCGGCCCTTTGGTGCCTGGCCGTCAGTCCGATCCAGCCTCCGCGCGCGGTCGCGTCCAGGTGCGGGGTGCGTTCGCCCATCAGGTAGGGCAGCCAAAACAACCCCTGCGACCCGGCGGGCGATTGCGCGGCTTCGGCCATCAGCGCGTCGTAAGCCACCCCCGGCGTCAGGCGGTTGCGGAACCATTGCAAGCTGAGGCCCGCGCCCTGCGTCACCCCCATCACGTGCCACTTGTCGCGCACGGCGTGGCAGAACGTGTGCACCCGCCCGGCGGGGTCGTAGGCCACGTGCTCCATGTGCGCGAAAACCACCCCCGAGGTGCCCAGCGTGCACGAGACCGTCCCCGCCTCCACAATGCCGTTGCCCACCGCGCTGGCGGCCTGGTCGCCGCCGCCGCCCACCACCGGCGTCCCCGCCGCCAGGCCCGTCAATGCAGCGGCCTCCGCGGTGATGGTTCCGGTGACGTCGCTGGATTCGTAGCACCGCGGCAGAATCGCCCGGTCCAGCCCCAGCCCATCCATCATCTCGTAGGACCACCGCCGGTTCACCACATCGAACACTGCCATGCCCGAGGCGTCCGAAACCTCGGTGGCGAATTCGCCGGTCAGCCGGTAGCGGATGTAGTCCTTGGGCAGCAACATTTTGCGCACCCGCTCGAAGTTGCGCGGCTCGTGGTCGCGCACCCACAGCAGCTTGGGCAGGGTGAATCCGGTGAGCACCGGGTTGGCGATGTACCGCAGGACATTCTCGCGCCCCAGTTTGGCGTTGATGGCGTCCACCTGCGGCTGGCTGCGCTGGTCGCACCAGATCAACGACGGGCGGATCACCTCGTTTGCATCGTCCAAAATCACCAGCCCGTGCATCTGCCCCGAGAGGCCAATGCCCTTCACCTGGCTGCCCTTGGTACCGGTCTCCGCCAGCACGGCGCGAATCGCCGCCACGGCCGCGTCCCACCAATTCGCCGGACGCTGCTCCGCCCACATGGGCTGCTGCATCAGAATGTCTTCGTGAGCCGCCGTCTGCCCGCCGCGCACCGCGCCGCGTTCGTCCACCAGAAGCGCGCGCGAGCTGCCGGTGCCGATATCGATTCCCAGCCACATAGATTCCTATAGTGACACGGGAGGGCCGAACCGGACGCAAAATTTGGGGCCGTTCCGCGCCCGCGCTCAGATCACCGACCCGCCGCTCACATTGATGCTCTGCCCGGTCACGAACCGGGCCCCTTCCGAGCACAGGAACGCCACCACATCGGCCACGTCCTCGGGTTCGGCGATTCGCCCCAGGGGGTGGGACTCAGAGGGTGGATTCTATGGTGACACGGGAGGGCCGAACCGGACGCAAATTTGGGGCCGTTCCGCGCCTGCGCTCAGATCACCGACCCGCCGCTCACATTGATGCTCTGCCCGGTCACGAACCGGGCCCCGTCCGAGCACAGGAACGCCACCACATCGGCGACGTCCTCGGGTTCGGCGATTCGCCCCAGGGGGTGGCGGCGCAAGGCATTCTCGTAGGTCGCCGGGTTGGAAAAGTAGTCCGCCGTCATATCGGTGGTCACATAGCCCGGGGCCACGGCATTCACCAGGATCTTGCGCGGCGCCAGTTCCAGCGCCCAATTCCGCGTGAGCGAATCCACCGCGGCTTTGGTGGCCCCATAAAGGCTGCGTCCGCCCACCACTCCGATGCGCCCCGCCACCGAGGAAACATTCACGATGCGTCCGCCATCTTTCAGCAGCGGCAGCGCGCACTGCGTCACCCAGAACGGCCCTTTCAGGTTGGTGTCGAGGATCTCGTCCACCGCCGCCGCCGGCGTGGACCCCATCGGCGTGTTTTTCCAGATGCCCGCGTTATTGATCAGGAAATCCAGCGGCAGCGGCCCCAACTCGCGGAACATGCCCTCGATTTCCGGCATCGACCCCAGATTGGCCTGCACCAATCGCACCTCCCGCCCGATGGCCGCGGCAGTCTCTTCGGCGGCGGCGCGGTTGCGGTGGTAGTGCAGCACGATGCGCGCGCCCTCCTTTGCCAGGCGCAAGCAGATAGCCCGCCCGATGCCCCGCGAGCCGCCGGTCACCAGGGCCGTGGCGCCTTCCAGTGTGTCCATGTCCTCCATTATGCGTGACGAACCGCGTCCATCGGATTCCTGCGGCGCGGCATCGGCAGCCTGGGAAGCGCCAATACGGTCCGCGCGAGTGCTTGGAGAGCCGGGTTTTATCCCCCGCATTCCCCGATCGACAGTCCTTCGCGGACCAACGGCCAACACCCGCGCCGCGTCACCTGCCGGAAATCCAGATTTTCGTGTCTGATATTCCCACATGCCACCGCCCCAACCAACC
>DATJRE010000210.1:0-3435 GCA_035505095.1 Bryobacteraceae bacterium
CCACATCCGCGCGAGGCGGTGCTGGACGGCGTCAGGCGGGTGAAACTCATCGCGACAACGCCGCACAGTCCGGCAAGACGAGCTACTTGATTTCGCTACTCTGAATTGGCCCCTTTCGATGCTTTGATTTGGCCCCACCCTGTAACCGTGTATGTTGTTTCGGGCGTGAACGCCCGGAAGGAAAACACGGTTTTGGATAACAGGAGAGCCAAGGTGGAACTATACGAACAGATCCGGCGGGAGTACGAGCATGGGGCCGGAACGATACGGGCGGTGGCGCGGAAGTTGGGCGTACACCGTCGAGAAGTGCGGAAGGCGCTGGCCAGCGCTATGCCGGCGGACCGGAAGATTCCGGAGCGGGAGCGGCCGAAGCTGGCGGCGGCGATTCCCTTTATCGATGGGATTTTGGAGTCGGACCGCAAGGCGCCTAGAAAGCAGCGGCACACGGCGCACCGGATTTGGACGCGACTGCAACGCGAGATGCCCGACGTAGACGTGGCGGAATCGACGGTGCGGCAGTATGTGCGCGCAAGAAAGGCGGCCATGGGTTTATTGGGGCTGGAAACCTTCGTGCCGCAGTCATATGCGTGGGGTGACGAAGGACAGGTGGACTGGTATGAAGGCTGGGCGGAGTTCGACGGTGAACCGCGCAAGACATGTCTGTTTTGCTTGCGCAGTATGGCGAGTGGCGGCGCATTTCATCGGGCCTATCCGCACGCCAACCAGCAAGCATTCTTGGAAGCGCACGAGCTGGCATTCGCCTATTTTGGCGGCGTGTTCCGCGTGCTGCGATACGACAACCTGAAGAGTGCAGTGAAGAAAATCCTGCGGGGACATCAACGGGAAGAGACCGCGCGGTTCATGGCTTTCCGTTCGCACTGGGGGTTCGAGTCGGAGTTCTGCACGCCGGGCGAGGGACATGAGAAAGGCGGCGTGGAAGGCGAAGGAGGGCAGTTCCGGCGGAATCATTTGGTGCCAGTGCCGAAGGTCCGGGATCTGGCAGAGTTGAACCTGTGGCTGGCCGCGGGCTCGAAAGAGGAGGAGAGCCGGGTGATCGAGGGGCATGCGCAGCCTATCGGCACGGCCATGCTCATCGAGCGAGAACACTTGTTGCCGCTCGCCACAGAAGGTTTCGATCTGGCCTCGCTGCACTTTCCGACGGTCAACGGAAGCGGCTGCGCGAAGGCGCTGACCAACTTCTACTCGGTGCCTTTACCGGTGGGCACCGCGGTGGAAGTAAAGGTCTACTCGGCTTACGTGGAGATCTGGTATCAGGCCCGACGTGTGGCGCGGCATGAGCGCTGCTATGAGCGGCACCAGAAGATCCTCGAATTAGAGCATTACCTGGATGTGCTGGTGAAAAAGCCGGGAGCTTTGGCCGGCTCGACGGCACTGGAGCAATGCCGGGCACAAGGACGATGGCCCGCCAGTTACGACCAGTTCTGGGAGGTGCTGCGTCAGCGACAAGGCAAGCAGGAAGGCACACGCGCCATGATCGACGTTCTGCTGCTGGCACGGGAGCATGGGCCGGCACGGGTGCGCCAAGCCGTGGAAGAAGCGCTGGAGTTGGGGTGTTCGGATGTAGGTGCGGTTCGTTATCTGCTGAGCGTCAGCAGCCAGGCGCAGCAGCCGATGGCCGCTCCGGCACAGATCGGTGCACTGAATCGGTATGACCGGCCGCAGCCCAGCCTGGAGGATTACGACCAACTGCGACCGACCTGGAGAGTGACGGAGGTGATCCAATGAGCGCCGCAGTCCAACCCATGCAGGAGGCCGCGATCCGGCAATACGCCAAGCAACTACACTTGCCCACGTTGGGTGGGCAGTTTGCGCGGCTGGCCGAGCAGGCGGTGAAGGAACAGCAATCGCATCTGAGTTATTTGGAAGCGCTGATGGAAGGAGAAGTAGAAGAACGCGGACGGAAGGCGATGGCGCGGCGGATTCAGGAGGCCCACTTCCCTGCAGTGAAAACTCTGGAGGAGTTCGACTTCCAATGTGCGCCCCACCTTCCGGTGCCGCTGCTGCGCGATCTGAGCGACGGCGGATACCTGGAACGGAAGGAGCCAGTCATTTTTCTGGGTGACACTGGCACGGGGAAAACTCACTTGGCCACCGGATTGGCGGTAGCGGCTTGCCGCCAGCGGAAGCGGGTGCGGTTCACGACCGCGGCGGAAATGGTGACCGAACTGATCGAAGCCCAGAACCACGCCGAACTGACGCGGGTGAGGAATCGCTGGACCCGTTACGACTTGATTGTGATCGACGAACTGGGTTACGTGGTGATGCCGGATTCGGCGGCGGAGTTGCTGTTTCAAGTGATCGCCGGACGTGCTGAGCGAGCGGCGGTGATCGTAACGACCAACTTACCCTTTTCAGAATGGACCACGAAATTCCCCAATGCGCGGTTATGCAAGGCTATGCTCGATCGACTGACGGACCAGGCCCACATTATAGATACCGGAAAGGACTCGTACCGGTTCCTGCGGACGCTGAAGAAGCTGGGCAAAGGAGCGAAAGCATGAAGGCGCGGCAATGGTATCGAGCGCGGATTCGCTGGGCGGAGATGGTGGAAGGGCGCGGGATCCGTAACTGGGAAGAGGGGCTTTATTTGTTTCGGAGCGAAAACCGCGAGGCGGCATTGGTTCGTGCCCTGGAGATCGGCGAGGGCGGGCAAAGCGGCGAGGAAGAGGAAGCTCGCCATCGTACGCGATGGGTGGAGACACGGCTGGCCGAGGTGGTGGCGCTGGACTGCCTGGGCGACCAGTTGGAAGAGGAGCCCCTGGAGGTGCACTGGATGCGACTGCCGGCGACAGAGAAGATTGCCTTCGAGCACAAATTCGAGCCAGGGAAGAAGGCGCCTCGGGAGTCGCGGTGACCGGCCCGAAGGGCGGATTTTTTGGAGGACCCCGCCCTTCGCTTCGCCCTAATCGCTCGGCCTACGGCCTCGCAGGGCTTCGCTACGGCCGGGGTCCTCCAAAAAATGGTAGAGGTGACACTTGGGAAAGATCCGGCCAGAGACTAATAAAGGAGCGGATCAAGAAGAGGCGCCTGCGCGGGCAGGCGGAACCATAACCAGGTGGGGCCAAATGAGAGCATCAAAAGGGGCCAAATCAAGTTGACAAACGCATCGGGCCACATCGAAGCGCGCAAGCTCAGCGGGACCTGGGAAAGGCCCGTGTTCTAAAAAGCAAATCGGCGATTCATCGTGGATAACCTGACAGCGGCCAGTTGCTCGGAATTAGAAAAGAGGCAGTGATTCTCGGAATTTCGACGATCTCGGTTTTGACATGCCGAAAAACGACAGATATGAAAACCGAAGGGATCCGACCTGGTCAATCAACGCGGTAATCTGCACGGTGGACGTAGCTGAAACCCGGTGGCGGAAATCCATCGTGTCTTTCACCGCGACCCGACTCTACGCCTCGTCGGGCTTCG
>DATJRE010000211.1:0-23247 GCA_035505095.1 Bryobacteraceae bacterium
CCTCCGCCCGCGGCGTTCAGAACAGCCGGTCCTGCTTGCGCAGCGTGCCGAACGGGCTGGCCACGTTGGCAATGGTGAAGGAAAAAAGCTGCATGGTGTCGTCGCGAACTCCGATGTTGTAGCGCCGGTACTCGATGCTCAGGCCGCAGCAGTTGGTGTTGTAGGTCACCTGGATGGTCTGGCTCAGGAAGCGCGAGACGCGGTAATCGTAGAGCGCGTCGAACGCCGCGTTTAGGCCGCGCTGGGTGAAATTTCCAATCCCGGCGCGGAAATTGAACTGGTTGGCGTAGGGCGCCAGGATAATATTGTTGTGCACGGAGTTGTTGCCGCCGGAGGCAAAATATCTCCGCCAGCGGTATCCCAGCGATAGGGTGCTGTTGGTGATGCCGTGCAGCCGCGGGTCGTAATCGGCCTGCCAGTTCACCATCAGGCCGGCCACCGGATTGAATTTCAGATTGGAGTCGATGGGCGAGGTGCTGCGCGGTCCCACCAGAAAGGCGTAGGCGGTCACGTCCGCGGTGGCGTCGAAGACGTTGCGCTCGCCGCTCAGCAGCGCGCCCCCGAAGGTCTCGTTGAAGTAGCGCTTCTGCATCAGCTCCCAGGTCAGGATCTCCTGCACCGATTGGCCGCGCTTGGCGTACAGGCGGTTGGTCAGCGAGAGTGCCAGTTCGTTGGTATTGGCCAGCAGGTCGGTTTCGTCGAACCGGATCAAGCGGTTGAAATCGCTCCCGATACCGGTCACATAACGATAGGTGACCCGCGGTTCGATCACGTGCTTGAGCTTATCGCCGAAAATGGTTTTCTTGTTAAACACCCGGTACAAGGTGGGAAAGATCAGGTCCAGCGAGAACTCGCGCCCGCCGGCCAGCAGGTTGGTGCCCACCACGCGGTAGTGGTCCTCGTAAGGCACTTGCGATTCCGAATAGAAGGTCCCGTAATAAGTCAGGCTGGGCACCAGGTGAAAATCGCCCAGGTGCAGCGCGCTGGTAAGATGCGGCGCCAGGTGCAGGCGGTCGGTGAAGGCGCTGGTCTGGTATTTGTCCACCAGGGTGTTGCCGGGAACCTGCGGCGCGGTGGGGTTGACCAGGTTGAAGAACGGCTCGGAGCGGAATAGCAGCCCGGCCGAAGATTCGAACGAGAGCCAGATGGGCAGATTGCCGAAGAGCGGCTGTTCGGTGCCGCTCAACTCGGCTTCCGGCAGTTTGCGGATCACCACGTCATCGGTGTCGTAGATCGGCGAAGGGTTGGGGTTCGTGGCGGTGGGCTGCGCCACGTTCACCTCGCTGGTCTGATAGTTGGCCACCCGCGATCCCACCACGTTGAAGGTGTAATTCGACCAGTCCTTGTTCAGGAATGCGATGGCGTGGATCTCCGAGCTGATGGCCTCGTTGAAAGACTCCGCCCATTCCTGGGTGAAGCGGAACGAGGAGATGAAGTTGCCATAGCCGTGCGCCGTCCAGCCGTTTCCCAGGTCCGATTTGCCGCTGGCGAAGACGCTCACGCCGCTATATTTATCGGGGGGATTGCTGCCGGGCACGCCGCGGTCCTGCACGCCGTAGAAGACCAGATCGTAATCCGTGCCGGGAATTGGCTTGCCGCGAAATTCCGCCGTGTGAGTATAGCCGCGCGCCGTGAAATCCTGAAATCGGTAGGAAAGGTCGTAGCTGCGGTTGATGGCCCAGAAATAGCCCAGGCCAAAAAGAAATCCGCGCTGCGTCTGGTGGCCCAGGTTGGGCGTCAAAAAGCCGCTGTTGCGGGGCACCTTTCCCAGGGCGTGGTAGAAGTAGGGCGTGTAAAACAGCGGGAAGCGGCGCAGCCAGAACACCGCGTTGTGGGTCACCGCGTGGTCGTTGGGGTAAACGTCGAAACGCTTGCCTTTAAATTTCCACCACGGATCGGGCAAGGTGCAATTCGTCACCCATCCGTCATAAACAATGTATTTTTCGCCGATCCGCTCGGCCCATTTTCCTTCGAAGTGAAACGGCGCGGTGGTGGTCAGCATGCCCGGGTGGGAGGCGATGCGCGGATGGGTTTCCCCGCGCACTTCATAGAATTTGCCCTCCACCTTTTCGGTGTTGTACTCCATGTGGTCGCACCACAGCTCTTCGTTCTTATCGAAGTTGTGGTAGTAGACATTCCCGCTTGCCACCACGTCGTGGGTCTCCTGGTTGAAATCGATCTGGTCGGCGCGCAGGAGCATGCTGTAGTCTTCCAATTCGGCGGGATGGCCGCGCAGATGCAGAATCCGGCCCTCGTGCTCCTGAACGGGCGCCTCCACCAGCCACTCATGCTCCGGGAGGGTTTTCGGCGGAAAGGGCGCGGGCAGGGTCTGCTCGGGAGCCTTCTGGACCAGCGCCTGGGCCAGGGCCGTTCCGCATAAAGTGTGCACAACCAATGCAGTAAGGAAGAAAGCGCACGTACTACTCGAAGATTTTTGATGACAAGACTGGCATCTTATGGTAAGAAAGGGGAAGTGACCATTCGGGCGGAGAGCCAATCCGGAAGTTAGCATATTTCTCCCTGGTGGGACGTCGCGGCTTGTCGATAAGAGTACTTGGTTATGACTTGCGGGTATTGCGGTTCACGAAGATATAGCGGAGAGTTGCGGTGCCGGACCTGCGGTTGCAGGTCCGACGACACGCTCACCGGCGAATTCCCCGGCCCGTTCACGGATGGCGCACTGGCTACGCAGCCGCGTCCCTCGCTGCGGGACTCGCGAACCAACGTTCAGCCCTTTGCGGCTCGCCGCGGCCAGGCGGCCGCACCCGCGCCGGCGCCGCGGCAAGGCCCCCTGTTCGATGATCAGCCCGGCCCCAAAGTAGTTTCCATTTCACCCAACCGCCAGCGTTCCCGGCCCGTGACGGCGACGCGAACGCGCCGGCCCGCTCCGGAACAGACCCAGGGGCGGCTGGATCTCGATCCGCCGCCGGCGCGCAAAACGCTCAGCACCACCGTGGAAGCGCGGATCTACTGCGAGTATCCGGTGGCCACCAGCATTCATCGCGCCATCGCCGCGGCGCTGGATTGGAGCCTGGTGCTGATGGGCTACGGCCTCTTCCTGCTGGTCTACCACCTGATGGGTGGCACCTTCGCCCTGCAAAACAACATGAATATCGCGATGTTCGCCGGCATGCTGGGGCTGATTGGGCTGGCCTACGCTTTACTGTGGACGGTGGTGGCCTGTGACGATACTGCCGGCACGCGCTGGGCACAACTGCGCATCACCACTTTCGATGGCGACCGGCCCGACCCACGGCAGCGCTTGTGGCGGCTTGCCGGAGCGTGCCTGAGCCTGTGCACCCTGGTGGGCCTGCTGTGGTCGCTGGCCGACGAGGAGAGCCTCACCTGGCAGGATCACATTTCGAGCACGTTTCCCACGCCCATTCCATTAAGCCATTCCCGCCGGCGTTAACCGCGCATCCGCAACGGCGAAGCGTAGCGGCATACGCGTAGCCTTCCTGCACAGGTTAACCGCGGTGCTCACCAGTCCATGACCAACCTACAACGCTTCACCGGACAGGTCGTATTGATCACCGGTGCCGGGCACGGCATCGGCCGCGCCATCGCGGAACGCTTCGCCGCCGAAGGCGCCAGCGTGATCGTGAACGATCTCGACGCCGCGCGGGCCGCCCAGGCGGCTGCGGAAATCTCGAACGGCCTCCCCGCAGGCCGCGTTCTGCCGCTGGCGGCGGATGTCTCCAGTAAAGCCCAGGTCGACGCCCTCTTCGATGCCGCCCTGGACCGCTTCGGCACCCTGGACGTGCTGGTGAATAACGCGGGCAATATTTACGCCGCGCGCCATTTCCTGGAAGGCGACGAAGCCTGGTGGGACCACGTCCTTGGCGTGAACCTCAAAGGCGCCTTCCTGTGCTCGGAGCGCGCCGCCCGGCTGATGGCCCGCAATCGATCGGGCGTCATCATCAACATGTCGAGCGGGGGCGCCACCAAAGCGCATCGCGGCAATGTGGCTTATGACGCCTCCAAAGGCGGCATCGAGGCCATGACCCGCGCCATGGCGCTGGATCTGGCGCCTTACGGCATCCGGGTCAACGCCATTGTGCCGGGGCTGATCCAAACCTACGATTTGAGTGACGCCGAGGCCCGCGAGCGGGGCGCGGTGGTCCCCATGGGCCGCCTGGGCACACCCGAAGACCTGGCCGGCCCCACCGTATTCCTGGCCACCGAAGATGCCCGTTACATCACCGGCGCCTGCCTGGTGGTGGATGGCGGCGTCCTGGTGCAGCAGCGCTCGACACCCGTGGATACCTTTCCCCTGAGCCGTTTCCCGAAAATCGAATAGCGCCGCTGCCGGCATCCGCGTGCCGCGGCCGGCACCCACGCCACACCCCCGTCCCATGTCCGACGCGGGCCGCCATCCCACGCGCGCCCGGTGGCGTGCGTGCGTCCGCTGCCCGCGGCCGGGCCCCCTGCGCTGCCGGCCCAGAATTTACGAACCCGCTGCCCGCCCCCGCCGTAATATCCTGCCAGAGGACCTTCATGAGCATCTGGCAGGACGTTCGTTTCGGCGCGCGCCGTCTGCGCAACGCACCTGGTTTCGCCCTCACCGCGGTCATCACCCTCTCGCTCGGCATCGGCGCCACCACCGCCATCTTCAGCGTCAGCGATGCCATGCTGTGGAAGCCCATTCCGCTGCCCCACATGGAAAACCTGGTAATCCTGCTGCAGCGCTACAACGACGACCCCAACCAATGGAACGAAAACTCGCCGGCCGATACCGATGATGTCCGCCGCCAGACCACCATGCTCGAAGACATGGCCAGTTGGCAGGACGGCATGGCCAACCTGGTGGGCCAGGGCGGCGAGCCGGAGCGCGTCATCCAGTCCCTGGTGAGCGCCAATTTCTTCGCCGCCCTGGGCGTGCAGCCGGCCCTCGGACGCGCTTTTCAACCCGGCGAAGACCAGCCCGGCCGTGAGCGCGAGGTGATCCTCAGCGACGGTATCTGGAAGCGGCGTTTCGGCGGCGATCCCGGAATCCTCGGGCAATCCATCCGCTTCGACGACCAGAACTTTCAGGTGACCGGCGTCATGCCCGCCAGCTTTAACTTCCCGCTGGCCACCGACGTGTGGACTCCCATGGCGCTCACCCCCGCCGATCACAGCTCGCGCCGCGGCAATTCGATGATCTCGCTGGCGCGCCTCAAGCCCGGCCGCACCATTGAGCAGGCCGCCGCCGAACTGGACAGTATCGCCGCCCGGCTGGCCGCCGCCTACCCCGAAACCAACCAGAACCGCCGCTTCCTGGTGTGGCCCGCCCACCGCTTCCTGGTGGATTACGAGACCAACCAGTACCTCTTAATGCTGCTGTGGTCGGTGATGTTCGTGTTGCTGATCGCCTGCGTCAACGTGGCCAACCTGCAATTTGCCCGCGCCACCGGACGGTTGCGCGAAGTGGCCGTGCGCACGGCCCTGGGCGCCGGGCGCTGGCGGGTGATCTCCCAGTTGGTTACCGAAAGCGTGCTGCTGTCGCTGGCCGGCGCGGCCCTGGGACTGGTGTTCGCCAATTGGGGCGTCCGGCTGATCCACCAGGGCATGCCGCCCGAAATCCAAAGGTACATCGTCGGATGGAACGAAATGGGCATCGATCAGCGCGCTCTGGGCTTCACCTTGTTGGCCTCGGTGCTCGCCGGCGTGCTCTCCGGCATTGCGCCCGCCTGGCAATGCTCGCGCCCGAACCTGACGGATGCCCTGAAAGAGGGCGGCCGCGGCGGCACGGCCGGCAAAGGACGGCACCTGCTGCGCAATACCCTGGTAGCGGTGGAAGTAGCCTTGGCGGTGATCCTGCTGGTGGGCGCCGGCCTGATGGTCCGTGGCTTCCGCGCCCTCGTCGATAACGGCGCAAGGCTCCAGCCTGCCACGCTGCTGACGCTGCGCCTGGCCATCACCGCCAACCGCTATCAGCAGCCGCATGAGGTAGCCGCGTTTTACACCCAGGTACTCAACCGCATCGGCGAGCTTCCCGGCGTTGTCTCCGCCGGGGCGGTCACCGCCATGCCTTACAGCCAGCATTCCGAAGGCCGCAGCTTCACCATCGAGGGCCGGCCCGTGGATCCCGGCAATCAGCCGTCCGCCATGTACCAGGTCGCCAGCGCCTCTTTCTTCCCCACCCTTCACGCGCAATTGCTCTCCGGCCGGTTCCTCAGCGACTCGGATGGCGCCGATGCGCCCAAGGTGGCGGTGGTCAGCCAACGCCTCGCCGAGCGCTGGTATCCACACGAATCCCCTTTGGGCAAGCACATCAAGCTGGGCGCAGCCGACTCTACCAGTCCCTGGATGACCATTGTGGGGGTGGTTTCGGATATGCCCCACAACGCCTATGAGCGCCAGCCCCGCCCCACTTTCTATGTTCCCTATCCGCAGGCGCCTGCCCGCTGGATGGATGTTGGCGTGCGCACCGCCGGCGATCCGCTCCGCCTGGCCCCCTCGGTCACCGCCGCCATCCGGGCGGTGGATGCCGAACAGCCCATCACCGACATGCAGACTATGCAGAAAGCCATCTACAACGGCGCCATCGGGCTGAATTACATGGCCGTCCTGATGGGCATTTTCGGGGTGATCGCGCTGGTCCTTTCTTCGGTCGGGGTTTATGGCGTGATGGCCTACCTGGTTTCGGAGCAGACCCACGAAATCGGCATCCGCATGGCTTTGGGAGCGCCCAAAATCAACGTGCTGCACCTGATTTTGCGCCGTGGCATGTTGACCACCCTGGCCGGCCTGGCGGTCGGGCTGCCGCTGGCCTACGGCTTCTCGCGCCTGATGTCCTCGTTGATTTTCGGCGTCAGCGCGACCGACGCGGTTTCGTTCCTGGGCATTCCCCTGGCGCTGCTGGCCGCCGCCGCCCTGGCGGTCTACATCCCCGCCCGCCGGGCCATGAACATCGACCCGATTATCGCCTTGCGGTATGAATAAGCTGGGGATGCGACACTCCCGGATACCCGGCAGGTTCACGGGCGATTCGGGCGGCCGGCCGCTCGGCTACCCCAGGGCCAGACCCGCCCTTGAGAAACCTGGTTCGGACCGGGAAGCCCAGGCATCTCATAGCTGTGGGGGGACGTACGGGCGTGCATTAGTGAGGCATTATCGCGTCCCTCGACAAATGGCAAGTTATTTGCTATGATGATTTTCAGATCCAACGTGGTACTGCTGCCCGATCATCTGATTCCCGCCGGCATTACATCCCCAGCAATCCATCCGAGGAGAATTTCTAGCTAATTCTATGGCCTCCAACACGTTTTCACAGGGCGCCCAGGTCGAACATCAGAAGTTCGGTTTGGGTACCGTTATGTCCAGCAGTGAAGAGCGCATCGTGATCAAGTTCGACGATCACGGCGAAAAAAAATTCGTCACCAACCTGGTGATGGGGAGTCTGAAGAAGAGCGACCGGCAGCCGCCTGCCGAAAAGAAGGGAACCCGCAAGAAAAAAGCCGTTGCACCCGCCGCGGTTTAGGGGCGCATTTCGAGGAAATTTGGTTTGAACGCACGTCAAAAAAGGTTGTTTGAAGAAGCCCGGAAACGCAACCCGGAGCTGAGAATTCCTACCACTTCCCAACCCGAGTGGAGTGAAGCCGATCTGGCCCTGATCAAACAGGGCGTCGGCGATAAGAGCAGCCGGCCGGCGCAAAGCGCGTCGGAGGGCGGCGAAGCTGCTGGCGAGGCCCCTTCGGGCGAGCAGGCCGGCAGCGTGGTCACCTATTTCGAAGCCAAGGGCTTCGGATTCCTCCGCCCGGACGATGGCGGCAGGGATATTTTCTTCCACGTCTCGCGGCTGGTAGAGGGTCTGGCGACTGACCTGCGCCCGGGGAAGCGGGTCCTCTATGAGTTGGGGATGGACCGCACCGGCAAAATGGCCGCCAGCAGCATCCGCATTGCTCCCGCAGAATGACCGGCCGTAATCCGGCTATAATGAGGAATCGCCAACGGCGATCTCCGTGCAGGCTGCCTGGGCGGAGGTAGTGTGTCCGGGCGTGTCCCGGACGGCCACGCGGGCGGAACGAAATAAAGCATGTTCGACAACCTATCCGAAAAACTGCAGCGGGTTTTTAAAAACCTGCGCGGCGAAGGAAAGCTCTCGGCCGAAAACATGGAGAGCGCCCTACGGGAGATCCGCATGGCGCTGCTCGAAGCCGACGTCAACTTCCGGGTGGTCAAGCAGCTGATCGAGAACATCAAGCAGAAGGCCATGGGCGAGGAAGTGCTCATGTCGCTTTCTCCCTCCCAGCAGGTGGTCAAGATTGTTCAGGAAGAGCTGATCAAGATTCTGGGTAGCCACGAATCCAAGCTGCGCTTTGCCAACGAGCCGCCCAGCGTTTTCCTGATCGTGGGCCTGCAAGGTTCGGGCAAAACTACTTCCACCGGCAAACTGGCGCGCTGGCTGGCTAAGAACGGGCACCGCCCCATGGTGGTGTCGGTGGACGTGTACCGCCCGGCCGCACGCGAGCAGCTCAAGATTGTGGCCCGCGACGTGGGCCAGCCGGTTTACGAAGGCGCCCCGGGCGAAACCCTGCCGCTGGACCTGGCGCGTTCGGCGCGGCGCGAGAGCAATAACACCGGCCGCGATGTGCTGCTGGTGGACACCGCCGGCCGCCTGCACCTCGACGACGCCCTGATGACCGAGTTGCAGCAGTTGAAGGAACAGCTCAACCCGGTGGAGATTCTGTTTGTGGCCGACGCCATGACCGGGCAGGACGCCGTCAAATCGGCCGACGAATTTCACAAACGCCTGGGCATCACCGGGGTGATCCTCACCAAGATGGATGGCGACGCCCGCGGAGGCGCCGCGCTTTCCATCCGCCATGTCACCGGCCAGCCGCTGAAATTCGTAGGCGTGGGCGAGCGCCTGGACGCCCTGGAGCCGTTCCATCCCGACCGCGCCGCCAACCGCATCCTGGGCATGGGCGATATCCTTTCGCTGATCGAGAAGGCCACCGAGCAGATCGACCAGAAGAAAGCCGTCGAGATGCAGCGCAAGCTGCTGGACAATGATTTTACCCTGGAGGATTTCCGCGACCAGTTGCGGCAGATCCGCAAACTCGGCCCGCTGCAGTCTTTGCTCGGCATGATGCCCAAGGTGGGCATGCTCAAAGAGCTGAAAGACGTCAAGGTGGACGAGAAGGAAATCAACCGAGTGGTGGCGATCATCGATTCGATGACCCCCAAGGAACGCTACAACCACATGATCATCAACGGCAGCCGCCGGCGGCGCATTGCGCGCGGCAGCGGCACGTCGGTGCAGGATGTGAACCAGTTGTTGAAGCAGTACGCCGAGGCCCGTAAGATGATGAAGATGTTCTCCGGCGGCCTGAAGGGCGGTCTGGGAAAGCGCATGGGCAAGATGAAGCTGCCGCCGGGCTTTCCTTTCGGCGATATGCCGGGTCCCCTGGACCAGTAGCCGGAAATTTCTGGAGTGAGATTCTCAAGTTCGATTCTGGAGTAGAGATGCTGATGATTCGCCTGGCGCGGTTTGGCGCCAAAAAGAAGCCGTTTTATCGCGTAGTGGTGATTGAAAAAGAGCGTGCCCGCAATGGACGCAGCCTGGAAGTACTGGGCCATTTCAACCCCCTGACCACCCCTCCGGTGGTGGTTCTGAAGCACGAACGCCTCGAACACTGGGTGAAGAGCGGGGCGCAAATGTCCGATACCGTCAAGCGGCTGGTGGAAAAGAATCCAGCGCCAGCCCCCCAAGCCGTGGCGTGATCCACGGATTGGAGTCTCTAACTGTAACGAACAGAACGACTAGGGCTTCTGTGCCAGTTCGCCGGGCATCAACTCCCGGCTACCTTCAGGTACCATGAGGGTGGGAGGCGGGGCGGATGAAACAGTTGATCGAAGACATCGCGAAAGCTCTGGTTGATATCCCCGAGGAAGTGTCGGTGCGGGAGGTTCAGGGAGAACAGGTCACGGTGCTGGAATTGAAAGTGGCGCCCAGTGACTTGGGAAAAGTGATTGGCAAACAGGGCCGCACGGCACGTTCGATCCGCACCATCCTGGGAGCTGCGGGAATGAAATTGAACCGCCGGTTCACGCTGGAAATTCTGGAGTGAGTCTGCCCGAGTCCGGCTGGGTAGCGGTGGCTCTCTTGGGAAAGACCAGAGGCAACCGGGGCGAAGTCACCGCCCTGCCGCTCAGCGACAAGCCCGAACGATACCAGGCATTGCGCCAGGTCTATCTGGAGGGAGCCGGAGCGGAGCCGCGCCCGTATACCGTGGAGGAGGCTTGGTTCCACCAGGGTGCGCTGGTTTTCAAGTTCCAGGGTGTGGACACCATCTCCGACGCCGAGCGGCTCTCCGGGGCCGAAGTGCGCGTGCCCGCGGCCGAGCGCGTGGCGCTGGATGAGGGCGAGTACTTCCAATCGGACCTGGTAGGCTGTGAAATCGTGGAATGCTCCAGCGGGCGCTCACTAGGACACGTCACCGGCTGGCAGGAAGGCGGCGGCTCTGGGCTGCTGGTGATCGATTCCCACTGGTTGATCCCGTTTGCCCGCTCGATCTGCGTGGAGATCGATCCCGCCGCGCGGCGCATCGCGGTGGAGTTGCCCGCCGGTTTGAAGGACGTGAACGCCGGGTGACCTTCCACATCCTGACCATCTTTCCCGAGTTTTTCACGGGACCGTTCAGCCACGGGGTGGTGAGCCGCGCGGCGGCCACTGGCCTGCTGGAGATCCGGATTCACAATCTGCGCGATTGGACCACCGACCGGCACAAATCCGTGGACGACCGCCCGTTCGGCGGCGGCGAGGGCATGGTGCTGAAGCCCGGCCCCATATTTGAAGCCGTCGAATCGATCTGGCCGGACCGCCGGCCGGGAAGCCCGGGTGGCAGCGAAGACGGCGGCAAAGTGCTCCTGCTCTCGGCGCAGGGCCGCCTGTTCGACCAGGCCATGGCCAACCGGCTGAGCCGCGAAGCGGAGCTGCTGCTCATCTGCGGCCGCTACGAAGGCGTCGACGAACGCGTCGCCGAGCACCTCGCCGCCGCCGAAATCTCCATCGGCAACTACGTTCTGAGCGGCGGTGAACTGGCCGCGGCGGTGGTGATTGACGCGGTGGCCCGCCTGCTGCCCGGTGTTCTAGGGAACGAAAGCTCGGCGGCCTTCGAATCATTTCAGGAAACCGGCCACGGCCAAGGACTGCTGGATTGCCCGCACTGGACCCGCCCCGCCGATTTCCGCGGCTGGAAAGTACCCGAAGTGCTGCTCAACGGCAACCACGAGGAGATCCGCCGCTTCCGCCAGCGCCTCGCCCGCGAGAAGACCGCGCGCCTTCGGCCGGACCTGCTGGCCGCGGAGCCGGGCGATGCGGAGTAATCTGTTGGCATGGACCAATTCCTCGAAGCGGCCATCGCGGAGGCGCGCCAGGGACTGGCGAAGGGCGGCATTCCCATCGGCTCGGTGTTGGTCATTGACGGCCGCATCGCCGGACGGGGCCACAACCAGCGTGTGCAGAAAGGCAGCCCGACGCTGCACGCGGAAATGGATTGCCTGGAAAACGCCGGCCGCCTGCCGCCGGATGCCTACCGCCGCGCCACCCTCTACTCGACACTCTCGCCCTGCGATATGTGCAGCGGCGCGATTCTGCTCTACAAGATTCCCCGGGTCGTCGTCGGTGAAAACCGCACCTTTCGTGGTCCGGAAGATTACCTGAGAACTCGCGGGGTCGAGGTGACGGTGTGCGACGATCCCACCTGCCTAACAATGATGGAAGCCTTCCAGCGCCAGCGCCCCGAGTTGTGGAGTGAAGACATCGGAGAGACATGAGAGCCTCTCAACAAAGCCTGCCAGGCGGAGTCATCGATAACGATGCAGTCCACGGCGCTGAGCATGGACCTTCCCCGTCACTCCAGCCCCAGCGCCCGCGCCGGATTGGTCTTCGACATCAGGGCGATATCGGCAGCCGGGATACCCTCGCGCATCAGGCCGGCGAAAAAGGCGGCCAGGCCATCGGGGTGTAGCGGGTTGCCGGGTTGGCCCAGGTCGCTCGCCAGAATGCAGTGCGCCGGCCCCACCTGGCGGATGGCCTCGGCGTAGTCGCGCATAGTGGCCGATTTAGTGGGGCCGATCAGGCCATTGTAGACAAACTCCAGGTACGCGCCTTCGGCGGCCGCCGCGCGCATCTGCGGCACGGTCATCAACACCGGCGGCACCATGGCGTGCGTCACCACGATGTGCGCTACTCCCTGGCGATGCGCCTCGCGCACAATCAGCAGGCACTCGGCTGCCGAGGAGTGGCCGGTTTCGAGCGTCAGTCCGTGTTTGGCGGCCAGCGCGATCACCTCTTTCACTTCGGGCAGCAGTTCACCGCCGCGCGACACGGAAACGAACGGCCGGTTTTCCTTCGAGTAGCGGACTTGGTTTTCAGCGTCGAAAGTCGGCATCCAGACCACTCGTCCCCAGCCGCCCTTCACCATGGTCATGCGCTCCACCGCGGCCGGATTGATGCCTCCCACGGTGCGGTTCAAGTCGATGCCGCCGAAGATTTCGAGACCCGGAACTTCCTTCCGCACGA
Source organism: Bryobacteraceae bacterium (assembly GCA_035505095.1). GTDB lineage: Bacteria > Acidobacteriota > Terriglobia > Bryobacterales > Bryobacteraceae > JOPF133. The sequence goes on from DATJRE010000211.1 coordinate 12,515, forward strand.
TATACGCCAGCGAGGCAGTGGATTCGTAGTGGTTCTTCAGCACCATGCCGCGCATCCCACGCGCCTTGGCCAGCCGCGCCAGGTCGATGGCGTCAATCGATCGCGGCAGGCTGTCGGGATCCGCGTGCACATGAATGTCGATCACGCCCGCCAGCGTCTGGGCGACCGCCGTTCCGGCCACCAGCAGGCCCCATAGAAAACGCAAAGCCGTCATGCGCGCAGCATAACACTGCGGCGCCCGCCCCCGCGCAGGCACAGAATGGCCCGGCCGTCAACCACGCGCCGTGAGGCATCGCACCGCAGCTCTCGTGTGCCCCAGCAGCCATTATTGGCACCCGGCGTGCTTCGTTAACAGGCAGCAGCAGCCGAAAGGGCTACCGAGTGCTGAACATCGTCACCATCGAAAAATCGGAAACCACACCTGCGCCTCCGCAGCCAAAGCCGCCGCAGCCGAAGCCGCAGCCTTCCCGATGGCGCCGGCTTCTGGAATGGCGTCCGGGCCCGCGAGGCCGCGCATGGCTCACCGGAGCCCTGATTCTGTGGGCCGCGGTCTTCCTGATCCTGGCCTTCTTCTATATCCGCCTCGCGCGCCGCGCCGACCAAAGACTACAGGCCGGGGTATTCGCCACCACGGTGAACATTTATGCGGCGCCCCGCACCGTGGCGGTGGGCGACCGCCTCTCGGAAAGCGATCTGGTCGAATGGCTGCGGCAGAATGGCTATAGCACGATTTCCGGCAACCGGGCCGGCTGGTATGAAATCCACTCCAACGCGGTGGCCATTTTTCCGGGCGCCGGCTCGGGTTCCAGCCAGGAGCCCGCGGTGATTGCCTTCGCCCGCCAGCAGGTTGCGCAAATCGCGGCGGGCAACTCTCAGCGGCAAACCTATCAATTTCCACCGCAGCTCATCACCAACCTGTCCGATCGGAGCCGCGAGAAACGCCGCCTGGTGCGGTTCGCGGAAATTCCACCCGCCCTGGTCAATGCGGTGGTCTCGGCGGAAGACAAACATTTCTTTTCCCACGGTGGTTTCGATGTGCTGCGCATCTGCAAGGCTGCCTACGTGGACCTCAGGGATGGCCGCAAAGCGCAGGGCGCCTCCACTCTCAGCATGCAACTGGCGCGCGGCCTGTGGCTCGAACCGGATAAAAAGTGGAAGCGCAAAATTGCCGAGATTCTGTTGACCATGCACCTGGAGGATAAGCTCACCAAGCAGCAGATCTTCACCGATTATGCCAACCAGGTCTACCTGGGCCGGCGCGGCACTTTCAGCATCAACGGCTTCGGCGAGGCGGCCCGCGCGTATTTCGATAAGGACATTTCGCAGTTGACGGTGCCCGAAGCGGCCCTCCTGGCGGGCCTGGTACAGCGGCCCAGCTACTACAATCCGTACCGCTATCCGGACCGCGCGCTGGACCGGCGCAACCTGGTGCTGCGGATGATGCTGGATGACGGCCATCTGACCGCGGCGCAGTACGCCAGCGCCATCGCGGCGCCGCTCAAACTCTCTCCGGGCGGCATGGATTCGATGGAGTCGCAGTACTTCCTGGACCTTGCCAATGACGAATTGCAAACCCGCCTGGACGAGTCCGACCCGGCCAGCGAAACCGTCTACACCACGCTCGATGAGAACCTGCAGCACGCCGCCGTCGAAGCCGTGCGGATCGGCATGGCGAAGATCGACGCGGAACTTCGCCAGCGCAAGGGCACGGCCATTCCGCCCGGACAGCCGCAGGTGGCGCTGATTGCCCTGGACCCGCACACCGGCGAGATCAAGGCCCTGGTAGGCGGGCGCAATTACGACGCCAGCCAATTGAATCACGCGATAGCCGAGCGGCCCACCGGGTCGGTATTCAAACCCTTCGTTTATGCGGCAGCGCTGAACACCGCGCTCAGCGGCGGCCCGCACGTATTTACGCCGGCCAGCACCCTGAACGACCAGCCCACCACCTTCCAATTTGGCGATGAGCAATACAGCCCGGGTAATTTCGACCAGGATTTCATGGGCACAGTAACTCTGCGGCAGGCCCTGGCGCACTCGCTCAACGTCGCAACCGTCAGCCTGGCGCAGGCCGTGGGCTACCGGACCATAGTGGACCTCGCCCGCGAGGCCGGGCTGAACGATGAGATTCAGCCCACTCCGGCCATGGCCCTGGGAGCCTATGCCTGCACGCCCCTGGAGATCGCCGGCGCCTATACGGTGTTCGCCAACGGCGGAACTTACGTGAAGCCCACCACCCTGGCCATGGTGCAGGCTCACGATGGCGAGGCGCTCTATGAGCACAACCTGGAAACCCGCCGCGTGCTCGATCCGCGGGTGAATTATCTGATGGTGAACCTGATGGAGGAGGTGCTGCGCTCGGGCACCGGCGCCGCCGTTCGCGCTCTTGGTTTCAACGTGCCGGCGGCCGGCAAGACCGGCACCTCGCACGATGGCTGGTTCGCCGGATTCACCTCGCGGCTGCTGTGTGTGGTGTGGGTGGGTTTCGACGATTATCGCAATCTGGGCCTGGAGGGCGCCCGTTCGGCGCTGCCCATCTGGACCGAGTTCATGAAGCGCGCCCTGCAGTATGGCAATTATCGTGACGCGCGCGCGTTTCCCATCCCGGCGGGCGTGGTGAGCGAGACGCTCTGCGCGGACTCCCACCAGGTCGCCACGCCGGAGTGCCCCACCACCTACACCGAGTTCTTTGTGCAGGGCACCCAGCCCACTCAGGAATGCCCGCTGCACCCGGCGGTTCCGTCGTCCGCGCCCTCGCCGGCGCCGGTAGCGCCACCAGCGGCGAACTCCGGCGGGCGGTGAAATTGGAGACGCGCTGGGGGACTCTAGCCCCGGCCTGTCTCCGTCTTCTCCGCGTCAAGGGCGTTCTCGCACGCCAGTTTCTGGTTCTATGAACGAGCACGCCCGCCGGCGCGGAGGCTCTCCGGTGAATCCAGCCCCCCCACCATCTACAATTGAATCGGGGGCTGATTGGAAAACAAGGAAATTGCACGCGTGCTCTGGGAAACCGCCGATCTGATGGAGATCGCCGGCGAGGACTCCTTTCGCATCCGCAGTTACCGCAACGGCGCCACGGCCATCGAAAGCTATCCCGAGCGCATCGCCGATATCCTGGCCGACCCGGCTCGCAAGGTCACCGATATTCCGGGCATCGGCAAGGGCCTCGCGGTGGTGCTGCGCGAGATCATCGAGCGCCAGTCCTGCGAGCGGCGCGACCTGCTGCTGCAAAAATTTCCCCCCGGCGCGCTGGAGTTCCTGAAAATTCAAGGTCTCGGCCCCAAGGGCATCGCCCTGATCTTCGAGCACTACCACATCGGCACCATCGACGACTTGGAACGCCTCTGCCAGGAACAGAAGCTGCGCGTGCTGCCGCGCATGGGCGCCAAGCTGGAGGAGAAGGTGCTGCGTTCCATCGCGCAATACCGCCAGCGCACCGGGCGCTACCTGTTGAGCTATGCCGAAGGTGTGGCGGCGGAGCTGCGCGCGCTGCTCCTCGAAACGCCGGGGGTGACCGCCGTCACGCCGGCCGGCAGCCTGCGCCGCGGCCGCGAAACCGTGGGCGATCTGGACCTGCTGGTCACCGGCCCCGATCCCATCCCCGCGCTCGGCCGCTTCACCGCCTATCCGCAGGTTTCCGAAGTACTGGCCCGCGGCGAAAACAAAGCCAGCGCGCGCGTGGGGCACGAAGGCCTGCAAGTGGATGTGCGCACCCTGCCGCCCGAAAGTTACGGCGCGGCCATGCAGTACTTCACCGGCAGCAAGGACCACAACGTGGCCATCCGCACGCGCGCCGTCCGCATGGGCCTCAAGCTCAGCGAATACGGCCTCTACCGCGTGGAGGACGATAGCAAAGTGGCCGGCGAAACCGAAAGTGGCGTGTATGAGGCCATCGGCCTGCCCTGGATCGCCCCGGAGCTGCGCGAAAATTGCGGCGAAATCGAAGCCGCCCTGGAAGGCCGCCTGCCGGAGCTGGTGGAGCTGAAAGACATCCGCGGCGACCTGCACATGCACACCACTGAAACCGACGGCCGCGCCACGCTCGCGGAGATGGCCGAGGCTGCCGGCCAACTGGGCTACGAGTACATCGCCATCACCGATCATTCCAAGGCGCTGGCCATGTCCAACGGGCTGGACGAAACGCGCGCCGTGGCCTTCGCCAGACAGGTGCGCGAGCTGAACCGCGACGGCCGCGTGCCGCTGCGCCTGTTCTCCGGCCTGGAGTGCGACATTCTGAAGGATGGCGCACTCGACCTGGCCAACGACGCGCTGGCCGAACTCGACCTGGTGATCGGCAGTGTGCACAGCCACATGAACCTGGAAGCCGCCGAGATGACCGACCGCCTGCTGCGCGCGCTGGAGTGCCCGCACCTGCGCATCCTGGGCCATCCCACTGGCCGCATCCTGCTGCAGCGCGAACCGTTTCCTTTCGATTTCGACCGCGTGGTGGCGGAAGCCGTGCGCCGCGGCGTGTGGCTGGAGATCAACGCCAGTCCTGAGCGCCTGGATCTGAACGGCGCCCTGGTGCGGGCCGCCAAAGCCAAGGGCGCGCGCTTCACCATCTCTACCGACGCGCATCATCCCAAGCATCTGGCCGGCATGCGCTACGGCGTGGCCATGGCCCGCCGCGGATGGCTGGGACCCTCCGATATCCTGAACACGCTGCCGGTGGAACAGTTCGCCGCCGCGCTCGGAAAGCAATCATGAAACTCCTCTCCTCCAAAGAAGTCTACAAGTGCAACTTGTTTCGAGTGACTGAAGATGAAGCCGAAGAACCCAAGGGCGGCTTTCACCTGAAGCGCTCCATCGTCCGCCATGCCGGCTCGGCGGTGATGATGGCCGTGGACGATTCCAAGCGCATCCTGCTGGTGCGCCAGTACCGGCTGCCCGCCGAGGACTACCTGTGGGAGCTGCCCGCGGGCCGCCTCGACCCCGGCGAGAAGCCCTTGCAGGCGGCTAAACGCGAGCTGATCGAAGAGACCGGCTACCGCGCCAAACAGTGGACCAAGCTGGCCTCCTTCTTCGTCAGCCCCGGCTACGTGGCCGAGCGCATGACCATCTTCCTGGCGCGCGGCCTGACCGCCGGCGAGCCCCATCCGATGGAGGACGAGCGCATCGAGGTGGAGTGGTTCAAGGCCAAGGAAATCGCCGCCATGATCGACAAGGGCAAGATCCGCGACGCCAAGACTATGATCGGCTATTACACCTGGAAAGCACTGAAGGCGTAGGTCCGGTTGGGGCAAACGGGCGCAAATTGGGCCCCAGGCTTTCGGCCCGGTGGCCCGCCCCGAAGTCGCAGGGTACGCCGCGCGATTGCGGTAGAATCTCCCCTATGGTCAAGCCCCTGTGTGTCCTCGCCGCGCTGGCCGGCGTCTGCCTGGCGGCCGATACCCGCTTTGAAATTTCTTACCCCGCCGCGGTAAACGCCGGGCCTGTCACCGGCCGCGTCTTCGTAATGCTCTCCCGCACCAACCAACACGAGCCGCGCACGCAGGTGGGGCGCGTGGGCGTGCCGTTCTTCGGACGCGACATCGAACGATTGGCGCCGGGGCAGGCGGCCGTTGTGGATGGCGAGGACTTGGGAACTCCCGTGGAAAGCCTGGCCGGCATCCCGCCCGGCGATTATTGGGTGCAGGGCTTCATCAACGTCTACTCCGAATTCCACCGCGCCGATGGCCACGTGGTCTGGATGCACGACGACCGATGGGAAGGCCAGCGCTGGAGCCGCTCGCCGGGCAATCTTTACAGCACACCGCGGATGGTTACCCTGGATGCCGCCAAGGGCTACCGGATTCCGCTGGTCTGCGACCAGGTAATTCCGCCCGTCGAAATCCCCGCGGATACCGAGTGGGTCAAGCGGTTCAAGATCCAGAGTAAGATTCTGACTAAGTTCTGGGGCCGGCCGATTTACCTGGGAGCCACGGTCCTGCTGCCGCGCGATTACTCCCGGACTACCATGAGTTACCCCGTGCTTTACGAGCAGGGCCACTTCGGACTGGGCGCGCCCTTGGGCTTTTCGACCGGCAGCGGGGGACCCAATAGGCCCGGCCAGCAACTCGCCACCGAGTGGATGAAGGACGACTTTCCGCGCATGATCGTGGTGACCCTGCAGCATCCCAATCCCTACTTCGACGATTCTTACGCGGTGAATTCGGCGAATGTCGGCCCCTATGGCGACGCCATCCATCAGGAGCTGATTCCGGAGATCGAAAAGCGCTTCCGCATCATCAGGCAGCCTTGGGCGCGGATCCTCTCGGGCGGCTCGACGGGCGGATGGGAAGCCCTGGCGCTGGAAGTCTTCTACCCCGATTTCTACGGCGGAACATGGTCGTATTGCCCCGATTCGGTGGACTTTTCCGATGTGGAGGGTATCGACGTCTACAAAGACACCAACGCGTTTTACAAGCAGATCGAATGGCGCCGCGAACCCACCGTCAACAGCCGCGAGGTGAACGGGCAGGTGCGCCAGACCTCCGAGCAGCGCAACCATTTCGAGTTGGTCAACGGCACCCACGGACGCTCGGGCGAGCAACTGGACATCTGGTCCGCGGTATTCGGTCCCCTCGGCAAGGACGGCTATTTCGAGCCGCTGTTCGACAAGCGCACCGGCGAGATGCACCCCGAGGTGGCGCAATATTGGAAGGAGCACTACGACCTGCGCTATTACATGGAGAAGAACTGGTACACGCTCGGCCCGAAGTTAGTGGACCGCATCCACGTATTTGTGGGCGACGCCGATAACTTCTTCCTGAATAACGGCGTTCACAAGTTACAGGATTGGATGAAGACCACCAAAGACCCGCACTACGAAGGTTACTTCGTCTACGGCGCCATGCGCGGCCACTGTTACAGTGGCCCCGAGAATTCCGCTGACCGCCTGCGGGAGATGGCGCAGTACATTCTGAGTAAGATGCCGGCCGGGACAGTAGCGGAGTGGTGGAAACCGGCGCCGTGAGGGGGTAAGAATCGAAGACGGACCAGTTAACCGGATTCATACCGGCCAATCGACTCATTCGAGATCACTTACGCGATCTCTCACTCCGCTCACGAATTGGCCGGTATAAAGTCGTTTCCCAAGGAGTACTCTTAACAGTGCGGTGGTATGCTGGTGCTGTACTGGGATCATCACAGTCCGCCGGGCCGTAACCCCGTGCGCGTAAGGAGGGTCGGATGGCCGGCGCGGCGGAAAATGGAGTGTTTGAGTTGACCACTCTGAGATCACCATTCGAGCGCTTAGGGGATCGACTGGCTTCGTTCGGTCGCCTGGCCATTCTCGTTTCTGCAATTACAACGCTAAGGGCGACCTACGTCCGGACAGTTGCCCATATCCCGCAGAAGACCAGAAGGGGCACCCGCCGCGAGATTCGGATCCGCGGCGGGGCCGTTACACTCGTCAATTAAGCCTGATGACGATCGGGCAATTGATCGAGAAGCCGGCGCTTCCGAACGGAGCACCTCCTGGCCCTGTGAGCAGGCCGTCTTGCACGAATGTAAGAATGTTGAATTCCTCGCGAAGTTGCCCTCGATAGCCGCTATTAATAGCGGCCTGCGTCCATTCGTACAAGTTGGCATCCCAGGCGGGACTGTAATCCAATGCTAAAGTTGGGATACCACCCAAGGTGTTATTCGGCCGGTGACCATCGGCCAGATCCGCGGACAGACCCTGCCGTAGTGGATTATCGCATTGACCGGCTTCGGCCCCGTTGGTGGCAATGAAGATTCGCTCAATCGGACTGTTGAAACTGTCGTCGTCGCCCAAATGTAGGTTCGCCATCAAAGGAGCGTAGGTATTGTGCTCGATTGCCGCCGCCAGCGGTATGCTTGCATCCATTGATATGTACCAGACCGGCCTTCCAAAGCTGAAGCCATTGATCAGGTTTAGGGTCACGGTCATGTTTATGGGATCGATCGCGACAACTTCATCATGCACCTTTGAGTAATCCACATTGCCGTTTGGAAAATTGATGTCGTTGGCGTCCACATTGAATGCGACGATTGGGGCGTTATAGATAACGCCGCCGGCATTCACGATCTGAACATAGGGACTATAGTTCGCGTCGCCGACAGCCCCAGGCTGGTAGGCAGTGGGTGGGAACTCCATGCCCGCAGGGCCGGGTGTGACACTGCGGTTGGGCGAAAAATCAACCGTGCCGGCGTCGAATACCAAATCCGCGTTTTGATCAAGATTTGCTGTTCGTACGGCATTTCCCATGAAAGTCATCTTTGCCGAAAAGTTCAGTCCCAGTTCAGCCGCCACGCCGGGATCGTCAGTATCTGTCAGGATATACCAGACGAACTGGTTTGTGCCCTTCATATACCCCTGATAAAGGGGGAGCGTGATTGTGCCGTTGGTGGCGTCAATTGGGCCGGTGTTGAGCAATTGAACCGGGCCCACGAGGCTCTGATTAACCGTTGAAGGTGGCGGCCCGAAGTAAGAAAGACCTACAGCCGTGCCGATAGAGGCTGGGGCCGGAAACACGTCGCAGCCAGGACCCGGACCGATCGGCCCCGCTCCGGGGCCTTGCGCCGTGTTGATATTTCCTGCAGTGGTTGAGGTGGTGGTATCCGCCGGCCTAAATGTCTGCTGGATCGGTCCCGGGACTGCCCTGCGCGGCGTGCGAAGGCGTGGTGAATCTTGCGCCAAGGCCGTCATGCCCAGCGTTATCGCAATTGCCGAAGCCACGACGCAAGAAATTGGCCTGCCCTTGAGAGTTGTGAAATACACGTGAGAATTCTCCTTATAGTCAGAATTGGATCCGAGTGACACCTCGCCAGAGGCAAGGTCAGCACTGGTGTGGCACCCAATAAGCCAAGTCACCAAGATCTCGATTGTCAGGTCAGCGCGAGGCGGTAAAGCTTTGAGTTGGCGGGACCTCTTCGCGATTGGTCGGCGAGCCCGTTCCGCGGGCTGCCTGACGGAATCGGGACGGGCCTCCAACTCGCTGACCAAGATCGGTCGCGACTTCGTCAGAGCTCACATCATCCCAAACGGTGGGTTGGTTGTCGCCCGGCCGATGCCTGCGCCAAAGCGGCCTTTGTGGATCGGCAGGATATCAGACAAGGAGTCCGTGAGAAGCGGGAGCAGCAGATCAGTCGTTGAGAACGTCAACCCCGGATTGCACCGTTTTCGCGAAACTCGGCGTGCGGCGGATGCGAAGCTCTTGCATTCTTCAAGCCAATGGGTTCTCTTGAATCCCGAGTCGCGCCGCTGCTCTATTACCTCCACCAACGACCCAGATGCTCGCATCAAGAGCCCGGAGTATGTGATCTCGTTCCACCTAGTCGAGGCCCGTCAGAGGGCATTGGCTTCTGCGGGTGCGCGGAGCGCTCCAACTCGGAGGTTGGAGTGCGCAATGCGGACTGCGGAGAAAAAATCACGGCGCGCCCGATGAAGTTTCGCAATTCCCGAACATTTCCGGGCCAGAGATATCTCATCAGCGGATCAATTGTCTCTGGAGGGATTTCATCGATTTGCTTGCCTGCCCATGCGCGGGGCGTAGAATTCCGTGAAGTGGCGGACCGTTTCGAAATATCCTAGTTCGTTGCCGTGCAACGTGGTCCATGGGGGCGTTTGCCCAACCGGCCTGCAGCGTTGCGTCAGAGGCGAAACTGGACACGATTACCGGCCGGTTCTCATTGGGTCGGTCTACGGTGGCGCTGACGCTTCCCCACTTACTGTACCGATCCGATCCCTCGGTGGTATATATGCAAGTGTCGGGCGGTGACTTTCCCAAAGAATTACTTCTCGACTCCAACGGGGAAAAGGTGCGTATCCAGGATGGCGCCGAGTTGCATTTATTCCCGAAAGGGAAGAATCCACTTACCTTCTCCGAGCGACTTATATTCTCCATTAGCGACACAGGCGGCAAGAGCCATGCGAATGGGTGACCGACGTGAGAACGTCAAGGTCCGATCCACCCGTCATTCCAGAGGGGTTCGGCCCCGGCTCGGATCGTTCACACGAGACGAGGAGACCTCGTTGGACTATCAGGACGCAGGGGTTCCGCAATGCGGGCGATCCAATCCTGCTGCAGGTGGGTGGAAACCTCGCGAGGGAGACGGGTGAGTTTTCGATTGACGGCCTTCCGGCGACAGTGCTGGCGCGGAATGCATGTCAAGTGATTTTGGAGGACCCGCATCCGGTGGCGGGCATGCGGGTTATCGAGTCACGGGGCTATTCGATTACCATCCCGGTTATTGTTCTTCAAATGAAATTGCTTAGTTCGACCTCCAGCGGACCCACAAGCATCGAAATCAACCTGCTCGGCCGGGATCGGATTGACCTGCCTGCGCTCTCGGACCGCAGTCTGGACTTATTCAACTTCGATCCTGGCCGGCTACAAATCGAATGCGCTAAGCCCTGGCATGGTTTAGAGTCCACCTTCATCCGCCTGCGTGGTGACGAGGACAGGCTCACAGCGTCCTGCCGGGTGAAGCTCCTCAAACCGGGGCCGGTCCGCATTGATGCCAGGCTAATGGAAACGGAAACCCAGGGCCGGGGCTGGCCCCATTGATCCGTGGCCTAAAGTAAGTGGGATGTGAGCGGCGCGCCGCGTCCGGATTGGACCGCTGGCCCGTTTCGGACCCGCAGCTTGCGGCGGCTTCGCGAATCCCGCCACGATGGGCGGCAGGACGCGTTTCGCGCGGCAAAGATCAGGCGTTTCCCGATCGAGAGGGAAGATCCCATGTCCGACTCCAATTTGGATTTCGACTTCGTTGTGATCGGCTCCGGTTTC
>DATJRE010000212.1:0-5058 GCA_035505095.1 Bryobacteraceae bacterium
GCGTCACGCCCGTCGAGGAAATGCGTTAGGCGCCCGCTGCGGCGCCGGAGGTATGGCGCCGTGTCCGACGATCTCAGCATCCCCAGCCCCACCTATCGCGTGCCACGCCATCGGCGCGGCATGGATCCGGGCACACGGAGGCTGGCACTCATCGCCGCCGGGATCGGCGGCTGCCTGATCGTGGTCGGCGGCGGCTGGCACATGCTGTCCCGCCACACCGGCGCCGTGCCGGTCATCTGGGCCGAGCCGGGGCCGATCCGCGTGAAGCCAGCCAATCCAGGCGGCCTGCAGGTGGCCGGCACCAACAACGACATCTTCTCGGGCGGGCTCGACACCAGCGACCCCAGGCTCGCTCCGCCGCCGCAGACGCCTGACCCGCGGCTGTTGCAGGCGATGGAGGCACCCAAGCCCGCCGCCGCTCCGGCGGTTGCGGCGCAGCCCGCCGCCACGCCATCGGCCCCGGCAGCCGCGGTTCCGGCAGCCGCCCCACCGCCAGCGCCGGTCCAGGCGTCACGCGAGGCGCCAGCCGCTCCGGCAGCGCAGGCGGAGCAAACGCGGGCCGTGCAGGCCGCGGCGTCCACGCCGCCCCCGCATGCGTTTGAAACGCTGGCCGCGACGGCAGCTTCGCATCCCGCCCCCGGCGGCGAGGGTGTGCAGGTGCAGCTCGCAGCCTTGTCAACCGAACAAGCAGCGCACGAGGAATGGGGCTTGCTGCTGCACCGTTGGCCCGACCTGCTGCGCGGCCACCCTCCGTCGTTCAGCCGGATCGCCCACGACGGGCACGTGTTCTGGCGTGTGCGCGCCAGCGGATTCGAGGACCTGTCGGACGCAGCCGTGTTCTGCGAGCGGATTCGCGCCCACGGCGGCGGCTGCTCCGTGGCGGATTTCTGACAGCCTGCCTCCGAACGGCAATGTTATACTTCGCTGCCTCAAGGGAAAATATTCCATATGGGGTTATATTTCCTAGGACCAGCTTTGGCGGCACTGGAACCTGCGGCGGCTTCGCTACCCGCCGGAATATCCGCTCGAACTCCTCCGGGTCCTCGGACGCGCCATGTTCGCGGGCGGCTTCGATGAAGCGTTCCCGTTGGGGCTTTTCATTCGGGTCGGGCGGGTTTGCGGGCTGGCATGTCGACAAGAAAGACACACCACCTCGGAACGAAAAGCCCGAGTCATTCGGCACAGCGCTCTTGACCCCTCCCTCACGTTTCGGTGACATGGCCAAAATGGGAGGATAGTCATGGCCGCATTGCAATTGAACCTCGACGCGCTTCTCTTTGATCTGGAGAACCCGCGCATCAGCAAGGCAGGGAGTCAGCGCGACGCCCTTCAGAAAATCATTGAGGATCAGGACCTAAAGCTAGTTGTTCTGGCGGAAAGCATCGTCGAGGATGGCCTAAACCCGATGGATCGCTGGCTCGTCCTCAAATCTCCAACCGGGCGGACCCGATACACGGTCCTGGAGGGGAATCGCCGGTTAGCGGCCCTTCGGCTCCTACGCAATCCGGCCGCCATGACCGACCTGGAAGTGCGAAGCGCCGTTAAGAAGCAGTTCGAGCAACTCGCCGCCCGTTTCGACTTGTCGGCTGTCGAGCCGTTGGATTGCTTCGAAGTCAGCGAACGCACCGCAGCGACGACGTGGCTCAACCAGCGGCACACCGGGGAGAACAGGGGTAGCGGGATAGTCAATTGGGGCGGCGTGGCTACAGCTAGATTCCGGGGGCGCGATCCTGCGCTCCAAGCGTTCGACTTCGTTCTGAACTACGGCAGCCTGACAGACGAAGAGAAGGAGAAGCTTCAAGACTACTTCCCGCTTTCCACACTGGACAGGCTGCTATCTACCCCAGATGTCCGGGCGCAAATCGGGGTAGATGTCAGCCGCGGGAAGCTCACTACGGCCCTCCCTGCAACAGAAGTCATCAAGCCTCTCCGCAAAATAGCATTAGAGTTATCAGAGCAAGTGATCAATGTCTCGGCGTTGAAGAGCAAGGAGCAGCAAGTTGAATATGTATCCAAACTTGGTACAGACCTGCCTGACCTGACAAAGAAAGCCGCCGCTTCTCGGGCCATCGACGAAATGGGCGAGCAGGACTTCAGAACGACGCCAGCCGCGAAACCCGTAACCATCACCAGACCAAAAGCTCCCCCCGTTCGCCGGACGCTTATTCCCAGAGAGTGCTATCTGACAGTATCAAACCCAAAAATCGCTGAAATCGTAAGAGAACTCCGCCGTCTTTTGCTTTCTGACTATCCCCATTCTATTTCAGTACTATTTCGCGTATTTCTTGAACAATCTGTTGATCATTATCTAGATAAGTCTGGGATACCTCTAAAAGTTGCAACTCCAGGCGGCCCGAAAGACAAGACTCTACGAGTGAAAGTCGGTGAGGCCGTGAAAGAAATGGCAAAAAATGGGACCCCAGCGAAGGATCTAATCGGAGTATCGAAGGGAATAGTTGACCAGAATAGCCCATTACATATTGACACCCTACATGCCTATATTCATAATCGATTCTACTCTCCGAGCGACCGAGACCTGAAGGTGGCGTGGGACAACGCGCAACTCTTCTTTGTGAATATATGGAAATGAGGGTGCTAGGTCTGACTCCACCGCCTCCGCGGCGCCTAGTCCACTACACCCCCCTCCGCTATCCTGGAGGAAAGGGAAAGCTTGCGCCTTACATAAAACAAGTAATCAAAGAAAACGGACTGCTGGACGGTGAGTATGTCGAGCCGTACGCAGGAGGGGCGGCGGTCGCGTTGGAGCTTCTGTTCCATGAGTATGTATCTCACATTCACATCAATGACGTGAGCCGGCCGATCTATGCTTTCTGGAACAGCGTGTTGAATCACACTGATCGGCTGTGCCAACTGATCCGCGACACGCCCCTGGACCTGAGAGCTTGGGATGTGCAAAAGCGGGCGTTTGCAGCCGCTGACTCTGCCGACGATGTAGCGCTGGGGTTTGCTACATTCTACCTAAATCGCACGAACCGGTCTGGCATCCTGAATGGGGGCGCGATCGGCGGACGAGATCAAACCGGACCGTGGAAGATTGACGCCCGGTTTAGCAGGGAGGAACTGATATTCCGGGTGGAGTCGATAGCGAAGATGGGGGGTCGAATCAGCCTCTCTGGGCTGGACGCACTGGAGTTTCTGAGGGCTGGCCTTCGCGCGTGGCCAGCCAAAACTCTGATCTACCTTGACCCCCCGTACTATACCAAGGGAAGGGATCTATATTATGATTTTTACCAGCACGAAGACCACGTGAAGGTTGCGGCCTTTGCCGTGACCAAGCTTGTCCGGCAGCGTTGGATCGTGTCATACGACAATGAGGCCGCCATCCGCGATCTGTACAAGGGCCACCAGACCATCAGTTACAGCCTTGGTTACAGCGCGAGGGACGCCCGTGAGGGAGCCGAAGTGATGTTCTTCAGCGACTCCTTGCACGTACCGCCGCTTGTTGGGCCGTTCAGCCTGATACTAGACCCAACCGCGACCAAGGACTCGCCACCATCAACTGGGCGTCGAGTTCGACGGCGATAGTGCCAACTCTCCGTGCCGAGGGTCCGCGATATGCGACCCTCTACGCCACGGCTGATCCCGCGTCGCCGGCTTAGGCGGAAGCCCCCGCTGCCCGCCCTCCACCAGCTTGTCGGTAAGTCAGCATCTTGCCAGCAATGCCCATCAGCGCCTTCTCCATGCGCTCAGTGTCATTGAAACCAGTCGCGATCCGGTTGGTGTAGTGGAAATCGAACTCTGCCAAGTAGCGATGGAGATGCGCTTCCGAGACGTGCTGATAAATGCCGTAAATACCGCGCTTGAGGAAATGCCCTTCAATAGTGTTGGTGTAGTCGGTCCCGAGAACGTATTGTTTCTGCGAGTGATTGACCACTCCACGATCAGCAAAGGAATATGAGCCATAGGCGTTGGACTCGTGGGTCTGGAAGCTGGAGTCGGTGTGAGCGTGCTTCGCGATGATGGGTCGAATGTTGGCTGCGGTCACGTTCGGAATATGGAAGGAGCGGACCCCACCGCCGTGCTGGACCAGCGCCAAGACTGCCTGCTTTTCGCCCGGCGGCTTATAGGCGCGGCTTGTGGACTTCCGCCCGATGAAAGTTTGATCCGCTTCCACGAATTCGCCCGCGCCACCCATCGGCTCTACGCCCAAGTCCGTCATCGCTGCCCTGATCCTGTGGCCGAGGAACCACGCGCTTTTCAAGATAATGCCGAGGATGCGGCGCAACTGGTTGGCACTGAAACCCTTCTTGCTGCTGCACATCAGGTGCATGCCCTGGAGCCAAACCCGAAGCGGAATACGGCTGGACTCCATGACCGTGCCCGCTCGCCGCAAGCTTCGTCCCGGCAGAGGCCCGGCAGAGGCCCGGGCTGATGCCAGCAGACGGGGCGGCTATGCTGCCGCGCATGCACGCCGCCATCGTCGGTATCGCCGGCCCCACGCTCCTCCCAGACGAAGCCACCCTGTTCCGCCGCCACCCCCCGGCCGGCGTCATCCTGTTCGCGCGCAATATCCAGGATCCGCCGCAGCTCGCCGCCCTGATCGCATCGCTGCGGCGCGTCCTGCCGCGCAAGGCAGTGCTGATGGTGGACCAGGAAGGCGGCCGCGTCGCACGTCTCCGCCCGACCCACTGGCGCGCGCACCCGCAAGCCGCCGCCATCGGCCGCTTGTTCGCGTCAAACCGCCGCGCCGGGCTGCGCGCGGCGTTCGTCACCGGCGCGCTGATCGGCCTCGATTGCCGCGCGGCCGGCTTCGACGTGGCCACCGCGCCGGTGCTGGACCTGGGCATCGCGGGCGCCAGCAACGTGATCGGCGATCGCGCCTTCGCCGCCGACCCGGTCGCCGTCGCCCGGCTGGGCCGCGCCACGGCCTCCGGCCTGCTGGCCGCCGGCATCCAACCGGTCGGCAAGCACGCCCCCGGCCACGGCCGCGCCCTGGTCGATTCCCATCTCGCCTTGCCGCGCGTGCATGCCGGCGATCTGCGCGCCGATCTGCTGCCCTTCGCGCAGAATACGCATCTGCCCTGGCTGATGACGGCC
>DATJRE010000213.1:0-33454 GCA_035505095.1 Bryobacteraceae bacterium
TGCTGGACGGCGATGCCCTCGCTGATCCTCTGCCAGAAATTGCGAAGCTTTCGGAGCATCCGGCTCAAGTATAACCGCCCGCCCGGCGGAAAATCGCGCTGGATTGCCCGCTGCCGGGCGGAGCCAGAGCTGCAACCTCGACTGCCCAGTCCCCATGGACGAAAACTGCCTGATCGGGCGGGAGATCCCGCAGGATCGTTACTGTCCACTGAGCCTGGCCGGACGACCGCCAAGGGCCGCGATCTCTTTGGGGGAGGCAGCCCCGGCGAAGGTCAATCCATTGCCGATGGAGGCGCGCAGCACACGCTCGTCCTGCCCGGTGAAACGCAGACGCCCCATGTTTGCCTGCTCGATATCACCCCTCTCGAATCGCGGCTTCATGATCCCGGCCGGGCGGTGCCTCAGGCCGATCAGATGCCCGAGCTCGTGAGCCATAATGCATCCCAGGACTACGGCCGGGGATTGGCCGATCTGGTCGGCAAAAGCCTCTGTTTCTCGGACCACACGATGCTTGCCGCCGCTCGAAACCTGCCACCTGCCTTCGCGCTTCGCCGGAAACGGCCGCACATAAATTTCGCCGGTCCCCGATTCACTCGACAGGCAGGCGATCCAGCGGGCGTCGGGGTTGCTGAACCTCGACCTGGCCCTGGACGGTAAGCGTTTCGCCATGCTTTACTCACCGGAAATGGCGAGTGAGAAGGGGTCGGTCCACGTCACAATGCTGCTGAATTTCTTCGACGAGTTGAAACGCAGGATTCCCTAGCCCTAGCGGGGATCATGACCGGTGCTTCGGGACCGGCGGCGCGGCAAGGGGCGATGCCGGCTTCCGGGTGTTCTACCCCAGTCCCGCCGCCACCTGCCGGATGGCCGCCAGCAGCGGTCCGGGGAACACGCCCAGCCACACCAGCAAGACCGCCAACACCCCCAGCGCCACGCCGCCCGCGGGCACCAGCGCCGGCTGCGCCACAGCTTCGGCGGGCCGGTCGTACATCACCACCAGGACCCGCAAATAGTAATACAGGCCGATGGCGCTGCTTACCGCCAGGATCACAATCAGCGCCCACAGCGCCGACGATGCCCCCGCGGCCACCACGTAGAACTTGCCGATAAAGCCGGCGGTCAGCGGAATGCCGGCCAGCGAAAGCAGCATCCCGGTGAAGATGGCCCCTAACGCCGGCCGCCGCCAGAACAGGCCGCGATAGTCCTCCAGCGAGTCCGCTTCGTGCCCGTCGTGCGAAAGCACGGTCACCACGCCGAAGGCGCCCATGATGGTCACGAAATAAGCCACCAGGTAAAACGTGACCGCCTGCGCACCCAGTACGCCCGCCGCCTGGAAGGCCACCAGCAGGTATCCCAGGTGCGCGATGGAGGAGTACGCCAGGATGCGCTTCACGTTGGTCTGCATCAGCGCCAGGATGTTGCCGGCGAACATGGACGCAATGGCAATCACGTCGAACACCACGAACACCGGCCCGTATGCGTGCGCTCCGGAAGCATAGAAGAAGCGCAGCAGCGCCGCGAACATGGCGCCTTTGGAAACCGTAGCCACAAAGGCCGTCACCGGCGCCGGCGCGCCCTCGTATACATCCGGCGTCCACAGGTGGAACGGCACCAGCGCCAGCTTGAAACCGAATCCGGTAACGATCAGCGCCATGCCCGGCCACAGCAGCCAGTGCTCGTCGGTTCCGGCCGCCGGCAGCCCCGCGGCGATTCCGGCAAAATCCATCGCCCCGGTTACGAAGTACACCAGGGCCATCCCAAACAGCAGAAACGCCGCCGATGCCGCCGCCAGCACCAGGTACTTCAACCCCGCCTCCAGCGGCAGTGGCCGTGTGTGGAGGTAGGAAATCATGCCGTACAGCGAAACGCTCAGCAGCTCCAGCCCCAGGAACAGCGAGACCAGATGGCTGCTGGCGACCAGCACCAACGACCCCAGCGTCGCCACCAGCATCAGAATGTAGAGTTCGTCGCGATGCCCGCCGGAGTTCTCAAAATAGCCATACGCCAGCAGCACGAACGCCATGCTGGCCGCCAGGATCAGCCCCATGTAAAACAGCGCGTAGCCGTCAACCGTCAGCAGTGGGGTCACCTGGCGCGGCGTCACTGCCTGCGCCGTCCAGAGGGAGGCGAATGCCACTCCCAGCCCGGTGTAGCTCAGGATCGCCGTCACTACGTGCCGCCGGTGGATGGCGACGGCCAGCATCACCACCACCACGGTCGCCGTCAGAATCAGCAGAGGAAGCAGCGCGATGAAATCGTCGGTAGTCAGGGTAATCTCCTGGATGCGTAGGTTTGCACGTTGGTCATGGACGGGCGGAACATCTCCAGCACCGGCCGCGGATACAGCCCCAGCCACAGCAGTACGCCGATCATCACGGCCATGGTGAAGCCTTCGCGCGGCGCCAGGTCGGCAATCCGCCAGCCGCGCGTGTCGGGTCCGAAAAATGCGCCCTGCACCATGCGTAGCGCGTAAAATGTGGCCGCCAGCACCCCGATGGTGCCCCACGCAGCCATCGGCACGCTCACCGCGTAGGTGCCCAGCAACACCAGGAATTCGCCGACGAAATCGCCCAGCCCGGGCAGGCCTAATGACGCCAGCGCGAAGAACAGGGCCGCGCCGCTTAGCCGCGGCACCGCCGCCCACAGCCCGCCCATCTGTCCCATGTCGCGCGTGTGAATGCGCTCCTGCAGCGCGCCCACAATCACGAAGAGCGCGCCGGTGCTGATGCCGTGCGCGATCATGGTCACCACCGCGCCTTCCAGCGCCAGGCTGTTCCACGCAAAGATGCCCAGCAGCACGAAGCCCAGATGGCTTACGCTGGTGCAGGCCACCAGCCGCTTGAGGTCGTTCTGGCTGAACGCCAGAAAGGCGCCGTAAAGAATGCCCACCACCCCCAGCCACATGGCCACCGGCGCGAAGCGGTGCGCGGCGTCCGGAAACAGCGGCACTACGAAGCGGATCATTCCATAGGCGCCGGTCTTCAGCAGCAGGCCCGCCAGAATCACGCTGCCGGCGGTGGGCGCTTCGGTGTGCGCATCGGGCAGCCACGTGTGCAGCGGCACCACCGGCAGCTTCACCGCGAAAGCCGTGAAGAAGCCCAGCATGATCCACATCTCGGTGGCCGGAGCAAGCGGCGTCCCCAGCAGCTCGCCGTATTCGAATGTGTATACGCCAGTGGCGGTATGGTGCGCGAAATACAGCGAGAGAATGGCAATCAGCATCAGTAGCCCGCTGAGCTGGGTGAAGATGAAAAATTTCACCGCCGCGTAACGCCGGTTCTCATGCCCCCAGATGGCGATCAGAAAATACATCGGGATGAGCATCAGCTCCCAGGCGAAATAAAACAGGAACAGGTCCACCGCCAGGAAGACGCCCGCGATGCCGGCCACGATCCACAGCAGGTTCAGATGAAAGAAGCCCACCTGGTACTGAATCTCGGTCCACGAAACCAGCACCGAAACCAGGCCCAGGAAAAACAGCAGCGCGAGCAGCAGCACGCTCAGTCCATCCATGGCCAGGTGGAAGTGAATGCCCCAGGCCGGCAGCCAGCTCCAGTTCAGGTCATCGAACCAGATGCGGAAACCGGATTGCCGGTTTGCCGACCACAGCCACACCGTGATCAGGAAACCGGCCACCATGGTGACCAGGGCAATCCATCGCGCGGCCATCGGGCTGCGGCGGCCGGCGATCCATGCCGCCACTCCGGCCGCGAACGGAAGCAGAATCAGCCAGAGCAGGATCATAGGAACATCACCATGGCCACGAAGATCACCGTTCCCGCCGCGATCCCCATGGCGTACCAGCGCAACTTGCCGGTTTCCGTCAGGCTCAGGCCGCGCCACGAGAGCGCCGCCAGGGCCGCGATGCCGTCATAGATGGAGTCCAGAATGTCGTTCCGGTTGGCCCATGTAATCCACACCACCGGGCGCACGAATACGTGGTCGTAGAGCCAGTCCATGCCCCAATCCGCAAACCAGAATTTGTGCAGCGCGCTGCCCGCCCGGTTGGCCACCAACAGCTCCGCCACTGAAGGTTGGCGCAGGTACACGAACCACGCCCCCAACAGCCCGGCCAGAAATGCCGCGGCGGCGATCGCGCTGCTGACGTTCTCGGCGACGCCGCTTCCCGGCACTGCGACGAAGCCGGGAAGCGCTTTCGACATGAAGCTCATGAACGGCCCGCGGTCATAGCCGCCGATCACCGAGAGCACTGCCAGCACCACCGCAGGCACCACCATCGCCAATCCCGGCCGCCGCGAAACCGGCGTGTGCGGCTCACCGAAGAACACTACGAAGATCAGCCGGAACGTGTACAAGGAGGTCAAGAGCACGCCCACCAAGGCTACCGCCCAGAATCCCATGCCTCCGATCGCCGAGGCCCCCGCGCTCCAGATAATCTGGTCCTTGCTGAAGTACCCCGCGCTGATCAGCGGCAGCCCCGACAGCGCGCAGCCGCCCGCCAGAAAGACCCAGAAAGCGATCGGCAGCTCGCGGTACAGTCCCCCCATGCGAAAAATATTGTGCTCCTCGTGGAGCGCCTCAATCACGATGCCCGCCGCCAGGAAGAGCAGCGCCTTGAAGAACGCGTGCGTCATGAAGTGGAAGATCGCGGCGCCCCATGCCCCCACTCCCAGCGCCAGAAACATATAGCCGATCTGGCTGATGGTGGAATACGCCAGCACGCGCTTGATGTCGTTCTGCGTCAGTGCGCTGCACCCGGCCATCAGCAGGGTGATGGCGCCGATGGCCGCCACCGCGAACTGCACCGGCGGCGCCAGCGCGAACAGCACGTGCGTGCGGGCAATCAGGTACACACCCGCGGTCACCATGGTGGCGGCGTGAATCAGCGCGCTGGTGGGAGTCGGCCCCGCCATGGCATCGGGCAGCCACGTCTGCAGCGGCAACTGCGCCGATTTGCCCACGGCGCCTCCCAGCAGCAGCGCCGCGGCGGCAATTGCGGCGGCCGCCCCCACGGCCCAATTGGTTTGCGCGCGCTGCATCAGGTCCTGAATATTCAGCGTGCCCAGATCACGGAACAGCAGGAACAGGCCGACGGAAAACGCCGTATCGCCCACCCGCGTCACGATGAATGCCTTGCGCGCCGCGCGTCCGTTGGCCGGCTCCCGGTACCAGAAGCCGATCAGCAGATAGCTGCACAGCCCCACGCCTTCCCAGCCCAGGTACAACAGCAGCAGGTTGTTCGCCAGCAGCAGCGTCACCATCGACGCCACAAACAGGTTCATGTAGCCGAAGAACCGGCTGTAGCCTTCGTCGCCGGCCATGAACTCCGCTGAATACAGGTGGATCAGCGCGCTGACAAACGTCACCACCACCATCATCACCAGCGAAAGCGCGTCCAGATACAACGCGAAGGCAGGGCGGAAGCTGCCCACGTCTATCCACAGCCACAGATACTGCTGGTAGGCGCCCCCCGCCGGCGGCGCGCTCAGGTAGATGCCCGCGATCAGCAGCGAAATCAGCGCCGAGGCGGTAATCGTCCCGACGCCGACAATCGCCACCGCCTTGCGCGAGAGAGCCGCGCCGAAGACCAGGAGCACCAGTGCGCCGGCGAACGGTATGGCGGGAACCAGCCAGAGCAGTTGCATCGCGTCACCCTTTCATCCGGCTGGCTGCATCTACGTCCACCGATTTGTATTGGTGGTAGAGTTGCAGCACCAGCGCCAGGCCCACCGAAACTTCCGCGGCGGCCATGGTCAGAATAAACAGGAAGACCACCTGGCCGTCCGGCTGCCCCCAGCGTTGCCCGGCCACCACAAAGGCCAGGCCCGCGGCGTTCAGCATGATCTCAAGCGACATCAAAATGAAAATGACATTGCGCCGCACCAGCAGCCCTGCCAGCCCCAAGGCAAACAGCACCGCCGCCAGCAGCAGCGCGTCGCGTGCCGGAACCATTACCGCACCTCCGTACGCGACGGCTTGCGCCAGCCCAGGTGATAGGCCGCCACCAGCCCCGCCAGCAGCAGCATGGAAGCCAGTTCCACCCCCAGCAGGTAAGGGCCGAACAGCGCCATTCCCACCTGCTGCGCCGCCACCATCCCGGCGGGATAAGCGCCCCCGGTGCCCGCCGTCACCAGGTAAATCAACTCTGCAATCAGGATCGCCGCCAGCACTCCCGGCCCTATCCACATGGATGGCTTCAACAGCCCGCTTTCCGTGCGTGCCTCCGCCTTACCCAGGTTCAGCAGCATCACCACGAACACAAATAACACCATGATGGCGCCCGCGTAGATAATCACTTCCAGCGCCGCTACGAACGGCGCGCCCAGGGTATAAAACACTACCGCCACCGCCAACAGCGAAATTACCAGGTAGAGCAGCGCGTGTACTACGTTCAGCCGCGTCACCGTCACCACGGTGGCCGCCACCGCCACCGCGCCCGCGATATAAAACATGATGTTCATGGGCGTGTCAGGGCAGCAGGCTGTGCAGGTCTACCGGGCGTCCCTCGTTTTCAGCCTCGCCTTTATCCTTTCCGCCGATCTTCGCCCCCGCGACGCGCCAGAAGTTGTAGCCCGGATATTTGCCCGGGCCCTTGATCAGCAGGTCCTCTTTCTCGTACACCATATTCTGGCGGTGGTATTCGCCCATCTCCACGTCCGGCGTGAGCTGGATGGCATACGTCGGGCAGGCCTCTTCGCAATACCCGCAGAAAATGCAGCGCGAAAAGTTGATCCGGAAAAACTCCGGATAGCGCCGCCCGGTTTGGTCTTCGGTAGCCTGTAGCGCGATGCAATCCACCGGGCAGGCCACCGCGCACAGATAGCAGGCCACGCAGCGCTCGCCGCCATCCGGATCGCGCGATAGGATGATCCGCCCCCGGTAGCGCGGCGCCAGGTAAGCCTTCTGCTCGGGGTATTGAATCGTCACCCTCCGCCGAAACATGTGCAGAAATACGTACCACATCGTGCGCAGGACACTCAGCATTCCATTACTCCGTCACTGCATTGCCAGCACCACCGCGCCGGTCACCAGCAGGTTGGCCAGCGCCAGCGGCAGCATCAGTTTCCATCCCCAGCCCATAAGCTGGTCGAAGCGCGGACGCGGCAGCGAGGCCCGCAGCAGGATGAAGAAGCAGATAAAGAAAAGCACCTTGATCAGGAACCACACGATGCCCGGCAGCACCGGCCCTAACCAGCCGCCGAAAAACAGGATCGTGATCAGCGAGGAAATCAGGACCACTCCCAGGTACTCGCCCACGAAGAACATGCCGAATTTCATGCCCGAATACTCGGTGTGGTATCCCGCCACCAGTTCGCTTTCCGCCTCCGGCAAATCGAATGGCAGCCGCCGCGTCTCCGCCGCCCCGGCAATCAGAAACAGCACGAACCCCAGAAACTGCGGAACCACGAACCACAGGTGGCGCTGCGCCTCCACAATCCGCGGCAGGTCGAACGACCCGGCCAACAGCACCACTCCCATCAGCGAAAGCCCCATGAACACTTCGTAGCTCAGCATCTGCGCCGCCGCGCGCAGGCCACCCAGGAGCGAATATTTGTTATCCGACGACCACCCCGCCAGCACTACGCTGTACACTCCCAGAGACGACATGCCCAGCACAAACAGCAACCCCACATTCAAATCCGTGACGATGATGCCCGGCGCCACCGGCACCACCGCGAACGACATCAGCACCGTGACCATGATCACCGCCGGCGCCAGAATGAAAATCCACTTATCCGCGAACGGGGGAATCCAGTCTTCCTTGAAGAAGATCTTGATCATGTCCGCCAGCACCTGCATCAGCCCGAAAGGCCCCACTCGATTCGGCCCGTAGCGATCCTGCCAGAGTGCCAGCAGCCGCCGCTCCAACCAGATCAGCCCCGCCGCCATGGTCAAGGCCACAATCAGAATTCCGAAAATGCTGATCCACGGATAAGGGCTGGTCATACCGGCGAAATCCTGCTCCATTGGGGCAACTCGATTCCTTCGAACCCCGCGATACCCACCGGGATTGCCGCCACGCCGCGCGGCAGGCCCGCATCGTGCCGCACCGGAACCCGCCGGCCGGCCACCGTCACCTCGCCGCCGAATGCCGCCGCGTCCTCAGGGTTGAGCGCGACGTAAGCCTGCGGCGCCAGCTCCGCGACCCCCGGCGCCTGGCGGCTCAACTCCTCGGAGCCGAAGATGTGGTGCCGCCCAACCAGCAGCCACTCCCCTGCCCTGGGCGCGAACCCCGCCGGCACTTCACCAAGAGATCCGTTCCCGCGGCCCGGCTCTACCAGGCGCACGCCCGCCGGCCCGCCGCGCAATGGCCCGGCGATCTCTTCCTGAAACTTGTTGACCGCCTGGTAAGAATTCCACCCGGGCGTCCAGAAGAACGGAATCAGCGGCGGCGGAGGCTCGTCCGGATACCCCTCCATGGAAAAGGCCAGCGGCGCATCCGTATCCTCCGGCGGCTTGGGCTCGTGAACGCTGATGTTGGCGAGCATCGCCGTCCGACCGCTGGAGCGATGCGGCTCGCGCGGAATTCTCTCCCCGGCCTGGCGAAACGTTGAAGGTGGCGCTGCGCCCACGGCCCCCGCCAGTTGCGGCAGCGCGCCCGCCATCGCCGCAAGCACCTCGTCCAGGTTGCGCCACTCACCCAGCCATCGCCACGATGCCAGCACCGCCTCCGCGGGCTCCATGGCCTGAAAGAACCGCTGCGCGCGCCCCTCGTGGTTCACCAGCGTTCCGTCGCTTTCGGCGAAGGTGGCCGCCGGCAGCACCAGTTCGGCCTTCCCGCTCACCGCATTTTCCAAATGGTCGAGCACCACCACGTGCCGGAACTGCGCCAGGAAGGCATCCACCCACTCCGCTGGAGCGCGCCGGTAGAGGTCGTTTTCGAGCACAATCAGCGTCTCCGCCCGGGTGCCCGCGGCCACATCCAGCGCCGCCGCATCCATCAGCGCCACTCCCAGGCTGTTGCACTCGGGCACTGCCAGCGCCAGCATTGCGGCCGGCAGCGCCGAAGCTACGTTGGCCGCCGCCTCGATCACCGCCTCGCTCCCGCATCCCGTCCCGGAAACGATGAGCGGACGCCGCGCGGACTTCAGCGCCCGCGCAATCTCCGCAGCCGCGTCGGTAATCTCCTGGCCTCTCCCCGTCTCCGCGTCGAGCTTCCCGTCCCCGCCATCGCCCAGCGCCTCCGCCACCGCCCACCCCAGCCGCGCCAGATCCTCCGGCGCCCCGTGAAACGTCAGCGCCGCCACATCATCCAGCCGCGTTCCTGTCACGCTGGCGACAAACAGCGGCGCCCGCTGGTCCTGGGCAGCTTCCCGCACCGCGTGATCCATCCACAGCGGAATTTTGAGGTGCGCGGCCAGTTCCATCGATTGCTGCCGCACCGCCTGCCGCAGGCTCAGCGCCATCCGCGGAGCCGTATTGGTCACATCCTCGCCCAAAACCAAAACCGCGTCGCACGCCTCCATCTCCCGCAGCGACGCAATCCGCGCCGGCCCTTGCCGCATCACCTGCAGCACCAGGCGCAGCAGCCCTGCCTCCCGCTTGCCCATGCCCGAGTAGAACCGGCTCGCCCCCACCAGTGCGCGCAACGCGAAATTGCTCTCGAGCGACGCCCGCGGTGAGCCGATCCCCACCGCCCCGTCCGCCACCAGTTCCTTCAAACGCGCCAGCGCTTCTTCGCGGGGCACGCCCTTCCCCTGGAGCCGGGCCTCCCGAATCCTCCGCGGGCTGTTCACAAACTCGTAGCCGTAGCGCCCGCGGTCGCATAAAAAATATCCGTTCAGCTCGCCGTGGTAGCGGTTCACGATGCGCCGCAGCGTCCCGTACCGCTCCGCCGCGCTGGTGTTGCAGCCCACCCCGCAATGCACGCAGATCGAGGGCCCAAACTGCATGTCCCACTTGCGCGTGTAGTGCCGCTTGGCCGTAGCGTCGGTGAAAACGCCCGTCGGGCACACTTCGGCCAGGTTCCCCGCGAATTCGTTCTCCAGAACCCCGTCGCGGTCGCGCCCGAAATACACCATGTTGCGCAGCGAAAACGAGTTCAGGTCGTTGCCGCCGGCATATTCCCGGTAGAACCGCACACACCGGTAGCACTGAATGCAGCGATTCATTTCGTGGTTCAGAAACGGCCCCAGGTACTGGTTGTGGAACGTGCGCTTCTCAAAGGCATACTGCCGGTAATCGTGCCCCGTCATTACCGTCATATCCTGCAAATGGCACTCGCCGCCCTCATCGCACACCGGGCAATCGTGCGGATGGTTCAGCATCAGTCCCTCTACCACCGCGCGCCGGAACTCCACCGCCTCCGCGTCCTGAATCGAAATCCGCGTGCCCTCGGCCGCGGGCGTCATGCACGCCATGACGATCTTTCCGTGCTGGTCCTTTTCGTCCTTGAACTGCTTCACCGCGCATTGCCGGCACGCCCCCACCGATCCCAGCGCCGGATGCCAGCAGAAGTACGGCAGGTTCATCCCGAAGCCCAGGCACGCGTGCAGCAGGTTCTGCCCGGGGTCCATCTCATACGCGCGATTGTCCACCCAGACTTTAGCCATTGGTTCTCCACGGGCACCGCTGTTCGTTGATGTGCCGCTCAAAATCGTCGCGAAAATATTGCAGCGCGCTCTGCAGCGGCTCGGCCGCCCCCGGCGCCAGCGCGCAAAACGTCTGGCCCGGCGTCCAGAAGCGCGCCTGAAACGCCAGCTTTTCCAAATCGCCCGGCCTGCCGTGGCCTTCCTCCATGGCCTTCAGAATGCGCTCCGCCCATCCCAGTCCGCTCCAACACGGCGTACACCAGCCGCAGGATTCCTGGGCGAAGAAATGTATCAGGTTCCCCACCATGCCCACCGGGCACGTCTGGTCGTCCAGCACGATCATCGTTCCCGTGCCCAGCCGGCTGCCCGCTTTCTGCACTTCGGTGAAATCCATGGGCACGTCCAGATGTTGCTCGGTGAGAAAATCGGTGGAGGCCCCGCCCGGCAGCAGCCCGCGGAACTGCAGCCCCTCGCGCATTCCGCCGGCGTGCTCCTCCAGCAGTTCCCGCACCGTGGTCCCCATCGGCAGCTCCCACAGCCCCGGACGCTTCACCTTCCCGCTCGCCCCGTACAGCTTGGTCCCGCCATCCTTGGTGCGGCTCAGCGACCGGAACCACTCCGCCCCGTGGCTCACGATGTGCGGCACATTGCACAGCGTCTCCACATTATTGATGACCGTCGGCTTGCCCCAGAGCCCCGAGACCCCTGGAAATGGCGGCTTGGATCGCGGGTTGGCGCGCTTGCCCTCCAGCGCGTTCAACATCCCGGTCTCTTCGCCGCACATATACCGCCCGGCGCTCATGTGCACATGCATCTCGAAGGAGAAGTCCGAGCGCAGAATATTCTTCCCCAGGTAACCCGCCTGGTGGGCCTCCGCAATCGCCTCGCGCAGCCGCTCCCCGGAAAGGTGATACTCGCCGCGCACAAAGATGTAGCCCACATCGCAGCCGGCCGCATAACCCGCCAACGTCACCCCTTCAATCAACTGGTGCGGATCGCGTTCCATCAGCAGCCGGTCCTTAAACGTCCCGGGCTCCATTTCATCGGCATTGCAGACCACGTACCGAGGGTGCGGCGCATCCTTCGGAACGAAGCTCCACTTCAGTCCCGTGGGAAAACCGGCCCCGCCCCGTCCGCGCAGATTCGCCGCCTTCACTTCCTCGATCACCCGCTCCGGTTGCATTCCGCTCAAAGCCTTCCGCAGCCCCTGGTAACCGCCCGCCTGTTCGTAGGAGCGCAGGTCCACCACTTCCCCGCCCGGCCGCATCTTTCCGCCTGGCCGCATCCGCCCCGTGAGTGGTTTCTCCATAACCATTTCAGCGATAGCCCTCCAGAATGCGGTCCAGGTTGGCCGGCTCCACATCCAGGTGCAGATCGCGGTCGATCATCAACGCCGGCGCGTGGTCGCAAGCCCCCAGGCACACTATCGGCAACACCGTGAATCGCCCGTCGGGGGTGGTCTCCCCGGGCTTGGTTCCCAGCCTCTCCGCGAGCCGCTGGAAATGCCGTTCGCACCCCAGGATCCAGCAGCTCACGCTGTCGCACACGTAAATCACATGCCGGCCCACCGGCTTCCGGAAGATCAGGTTATAAAAGGTCGCCACGGCGTCCAGGTCGGCGGACGACATCCCCAACAGCTCGCCGATATCGCCCAGCGCTTCATCGGAAATCCACCCGCGATGCTGCTGCACAATCTTCAATGCGTCGATGCACACCGCCTCGCGCGTCGGGTAGTGCGTGGATTCCGTTTCAATCTCAGCTCTCTCTTCAGATGTCAGCATGCCCTCGAATTCCTCACCGGTCGATATCCGCCAGCACGAAGTCCATGGCCCCCAGCACCGCCAGCAGGTCGGGAATCAGCCGTCCGCGGCACAATAGCGGCAGCATCTGGAGGTGCGCAAACGAAGGCGTCCGGATGCGCGTGCGATAGGACACCGTGCTGCCGTCGCTCACCAGGTAGTAGCCGTTATTGCCCTTGGTTGCCTCAATCGCGCCCAGCGCCTCGCCCGGCGGCAGCACCGGCCCCCAGCTCACGTTCAGAAAATGCGTGATCAGCGTCTCGATATCGTGCATGGTGTGGGCCTTGCGCGGCGGCGTGGCCAGCGGATGGTCGGACTGGTACGGGCCCTCCGGCATGTGGTCCACGCACTGCTCGATAATGCGCAGGCTCTGCCGCATCTCTTCCACCCGCACCGCGGCGCGGTCGTAGCAATCCCCGTGCTTGCCGGTGGGAATATCGAACGCGAACTGCTCGTAGCCCGAATACGGCCGCTTCTTGCGGAAGTCCCACTCGAAACCGCAGGCCCGCAGGCCCGGCCCCGTCACGCCCCACTCAATGGCCTCTTGTTTAGTGAATGCGCCTACGCCCTGGGTGCGCGCTTTGAAGATGCGATTGCGCATCACCTCGTGGTCGTATTCCACCAGCCGCGGCGGCAGGTACTTCACAAACTCGCGGAACATCCCGTCCCAGCCGCGCGGCAGGTCAGCCGCCACGCCGCCGATCCGAAACCAGTTCGGATGCATCCGCGCGCCGCAGATGGCTTCAATAATTCCGAAGGCGCGCTCGCGGTCGTTGAAGGTGTAGAACACCGGCGAAAGCTGCCCCACATCCTGCGCGAAAGTTCCGTACCACACCAGGTGGCTGATGATCCGGAACAGCTCCGCCAGCATCACCCGGATGGTCTGCGCGCGCGGTGGCACTGGGATCCCCGCCAGTTTCTCCACCGCCGTGAGATAGGCCAGGTTATTCATGACCCCGCCCAGGTAATCCACCCGATCGGTGTACGGAATGTAGGTGTGCCAGGATTGCCGCTCGCCCATCTTCTCCGCGCCGCGATGATGGAAGCCGATATCCGGCACCACGTCCAGAATCTCTTCCCCGTCAAGCTGCAACGCCAGCCGCATCACCCCATGGGTGCCCGGATGCTGCGGGCCGACATTGAGGAAAATAAAATCCGTGTCGTCGCCCCCCCGCCGCATGCCCCATTCCTCGGGATTGAATTGCAGGGCCTTCTGTTCCTCTTCTTCCTTCTGCTCGGGAAGCTGGTACGGCCCCATCTCGGTGGCCCGTGCCGGATGGCTCTTGCGCAGCGGATGTCCCACCCACGTGCGCGGCATCAGCAGGCGCTCCAGGTGGGGATGCCCGGTAAACTTAATGCCGAACATGTCCCACACTTCGCGCTCGTACCAGTTGGCGGCCGGCCACAGCGGCGTGATGCTATCCAGCGAGAGGGCGCTCGATGCCAGCGCCGTCTTGACGCGGAAGTAGGCATTGCGCTCGTAGGAGAACAGGTGATAGACCACCGTGAAATCGCCCGCCGGTTCCCCATCGCGGTGTGCGCGGACGCTCTCGTCGATAGCCGTCAGGTCGTACAGCATCTGGTAGCCGCCGGGAATTCCGTTCTTCAAATGCGCCAGGATGTCGGAAGTCCGCCCGCGGTCAGTCCAGACTGTCGGTATTTCGTCAACCGTGGTCTGCGTTTGGATCGCAGAACCAAATTGATTCTGAAGCTCCTCGATCGCGGTGCCGGCAGCCGTCATAGTTTTAAACTTCGTCGATCGGACGCAGGTTCACGAGTTGCTGCCGGCCGGGCCGCGCCAAATCGCGCATGGAAGGCATGGCTGGCCGCTCCACGCCCTGCGGTCCGACTACCCAGCTCAAAGGACGCCGTTCGGTGCCCACAGCTTTCTGCAGCAGTACCAAGCCTTCCATGAAGGCATCCGGGCGCGGCGGGCAGCCCGGCACATACACATCCACGGGCAGGAACTTGTCCACTCCCTGCACCACGCTGTAAATGTCGTACATGCCGCCCGAATTGGCGCACGATCCCATCGAGATCACCCAGCGCGGCTCCATCATCTGCTCATACAGCCGCTGAACCACGGGCGCCATCTTGATAAAAACTGTACCGGCGATCACCATCAAATCGGCTTCGCGCGGCGTGCCCCGAATCACCTCCGCCCCGAAACGCGCCACATCATACTTACTCGTAAGACTGGTGGCCATCTCCACGTAACAGCAGGAAAGTCCGAAATTAAAGGGCCAAATCGAATTCTTGCGGCCCCACGATACCAAGTCCTGCAACCGCGAAAGAATCACGTTCCGCTTAGTGGCCTCTTCGAGCGTGCTCTGCTCCACACGAGCCGCCGGCCGCCGTTCCGGTCTCACAATGGAAAATTGCATCTTATTCCGTACGTTCCCTAACCAAATTCCAATCCAGCGCGCCCACCCGCCATAAATACACCAGCGCCACCACCAGGATGCCCACAAAGACTACTGCTTCCCAGAACGCCGCCCATCCCAGGCTGCGCGCCGCCACTGCCCAAGCGAACAGGAATACTGCCTCCAGGTCGAAGATTACAAAGAACATCGCAATTAAATAGAATTTGGCGGACAGGCGCACCTGCGCCGACCCCTCCGAAAGAATGCCGGATTCATACGGCGCGCCTGTCGCCGGGTCGGAATGGTGTTGTCCCAATAAGTAGGAAACCGTCAATATCCCCGCAACCACCAGCACGACCAACACGAAATACACTACCAGCGTCCACATCTGCTCTTTGCTCCCGTAAGGTACAGCCTACGATAGGGGCTTTCCCATACGCTTTCCGATTTCGGTTTCGGCTGTAAATTAGCACTTCGCGGTCCAGTGTGAGACAACACGCATCCGCCCTTGCCGGCGTCGGCCGGCCGTTACGGAGTGTGCGGCTGAGGACTCGTGCCAATACGCGCTGGCCGAACATGGAAGATTGGCGATGCGAACAGCTCAATGAAAAATCCGCTGATCAATCCGGAGACGATCCAACCCCAAAAGGCCGCCCCGCCACCGTGAATCCATATCGCATCGGCTGCGCCAGGAAGACTGAAAATGATTCCCAGCACAATCCCGTGCACTGCCCAGTTAGCCCTCCACGCGCTAATCCCGAGACCAAAGCCTAGTAATCCACGCGAGAGGATCACCGTCCATGCCTCGGAACCGGGTATTCTCCCCATCCACCACCAGGTGCATAGACCTGCAATGATTCCCAAAATCGTAGTAAGCGTCAAACGTGAACCGTTAACCATACAACACCTCCCATAACTCTTTGGCAGGCGGCGGAAATGCCTCCTTCCCGATTGACCTCACCGTTCGAACGCCTGAAATGGCGGGGAGGTGCAATCCAGCCACCAGCCGCCTGAAACGTTCGTTGTACCAGTGCTGTCCCCCGCAATTGGCATAGTCCATGCTGATTCTAGAAACACATGCAGAACCACGTCTCGTCGTAGACTGCACTCAAGATTTCACTGCACGGCAAATTTTTCCATCTTTCAGCCCGCCGGTGGACGGCCGCCCCCGCATACCTCCTGCATCGGGCCGCACCGCCGGCAGGCTAAACCGGATCGGACCCAGTTCTTACTCAGTGAACTGCAGGTCGATCGCGTGGCCGCCCAGCGCAACCGATTGAATCACCGGCTGCCCGTACTGGTTGTTCACGGTCACCACCTGGTCGGTAGGATTCTTCTGAGCCATATATTCGACGGTCGCCGGCACCCTGTACGTCCTATGGGTATTGAGATTTATAAAAATAGCCCGGTCGCCTTTATGTCTGATCCTGTATGTTCCAGGAGTCAGTTCCACATTCCCCGCTTGCACCGAGTTGCCGAGTATCACTTCATACGACTTAGCATAAGCAGCCGGAAAGCTTGCCAATAGCAGCGCTCCCGCCGCCAAAACCAGTTTTTTCATGTTGATTCTCCTTATGTGGAACGTGGCCGGGCCGCCATGGCTCGGTCTCCTTCCACCCTTTGTTACCTGATTGGATGCAACAGCCGTATTCTGGTAGTTCCCTTCGAGAGGGTAGGCTAATCGCCATTTAGTTAATGGGCTTACATTGGCTATTATTTTGCTGAGTCGAACACCGCGCGATGGTTTGTCAATGACCCCGCCCATGTACCTGGCGCCGTGCATCGGGCGGAGCGCCGGGACCTTCAAGCGGGTACTGCACAAAAGTGGGGGTCCGGCCGGGGTCTTGCTGGGCGCGATCGCTTCGCTCGCCGCCTGCCATCGCCCGACTCCCGCCGCCAAGCCGCGCCCGCCCGACGTCGGAGTGGTCACCGTCATCTCCGAAAATGTCCCCGTCTACGGCGATTGGGTGGCCACTCTGGATGGGTACATCAATGCCAACATCCAGCCCCAAGTCTCCGGTTACCTCATCCGCCAGGACTACCGCGAAGGCTCCCTGGTCCACCAGGGCGATGTTCTGTTCGAGATCGATCCGCGCCCCTTCCAGGCTGCCCTTGACCAGGCCACGGGCCAATTGGCGCAAGCCCGCGGCCAGCTTGCGCAGGCCCAGGCGCAGCTCGGCCTGGCCGAAATCAACGTTCGCCGCGACACCCCTCTGGCCGCCGCCCATGCCGTGGCCCAAAGCCAGTTGGATAACGAAATCCAATCCCGCCGGCAGACCACCGGTCTGGTTCAGACCGATCAGGCCGCCATTCAGGCCAGCCAGGCCGCGGTGGAAGCGGCCCGCTTAAACCTCGGCTTCACCAAAGTACGCGCGCTGGTCGATGGCATCGCCGGTATTGCCACCACCCAGATCGGCAACCTCGTCAGCCCCACCACGCTGCTCACCACCGTCTCGCAAGTCGATCCGATCAAAGTCTACTTCTCCATCAGCGAGCAGGAATATCTGCTTCTCGCCGGCCGCATTCATTCGGGCGCGCCCGCCGACCTCCTGCGCCGCAACACCGCCCTGCCGCTCCAACTGACTCTCGCCAACGGCAACGTTTACCCGCACCGCGGACGCATTCTCTTTGCGGATCGCCAGGTGGACCCCTCCACCGGCACCATCCGCATCGTCGGCGCTTTCGACAATCCGGGCAATCTCCTGCGTCCCGGCCAGTTCGGCCGCATCCGCGCCACCACTGTAGTCCACAATGGCGCCCTCCTGGTGCCGCAGCGCGCCGTCTCCGAGTTACAAGGCCGTTACCAGGTCGCCGTGGTCGGCTCCGATAACCGCGTCAGCATTCACAATGTCGAGCCTGGCGACCGCATCGGCCAGAATTGGATTATCACCAGCGGCCTGCAGGCCGGCCAGCGCGTGGTCTCCCAGGGAACCTCCAAAATCACCGCCGGCCAAACCGTCCACCCCATTCCCGATACGCAAAGCGGGAGCCAGTAGCGCATGACTAAGTTCTTCATCGACCGCCCCATTGTCGCCATGGTGATCGCCATCCTCATGGTCATCGTGGGCTTGGTATCGATGCTCACTCTGCCTGTCGCCCAGTTCCCCAACATCGTCCCACCCGAAGTGCAGGTCACCGCCAACTACCCCGGCGCCGACGCCGAAACCATGGAGCAATCCGTGGCCACTCCGCTCGAAGAGCAGATCACCGGTGTGGACAACATGAACTACATGTATTCCGTCAACACCAGCACCGGCCAGACTTCCATTACCGTCGATTTTTCGGTGAAGACCGACCCCAACATCGACCAGGTGCTCACCCAGATGCGCACCGCGCAGGCCCAGGCGCAGTTGCCCCCCCAGGTGAACACCGCCGGGCTCACGGTGCTCAAATCACCGTCTTCGCCACTCATGCTGATTGCCCTCAACTCCCCCGGCGGCACTTACGACAGCGTTTTTCTGGCGAACTACGCCTACATTAACTTAGTAGACGAGTTGGTCCGTGTGCCCGGAATTGCCCAGGTGCGCGTCTTTGGAGCCGGCCAATACGCCATTCGCTGCTGGGTGCAGCCCGATCGCCTCGCCAGCCTGCAAATCACCGTTCCGCAAATCATTCAGGCCCTGCAGACGCAGAACACCGTCAACCCCGCCGGCCAGATCGGCGGCGAACCGGTTCCGCCGGGCCAGCAATTCACTTACACCGTGCGCTCCCAGGGCCGCCTGATCTCTCCCGAAGAGTTCGGCAATATCGTGCTCCGCTCCAATCCCGATGGTTCCACGCTCCGCCTGAAGGACGTGGCCCGCATCGAATTAGGCGCCCAAGCCTACAATCTGGTAGGCCGCTACAATGGCCGGCCCTCGGCTATCCTCGCCTGCTACCAGTTGCCCGGCTCGAATTCCGTGGATGCCGCCCGCGGCCTGCGCGACCGCATCGCGCAGCTCAGCCAGCGCTTTCCCCAGGACCTCACGTACAACGTCAGCCTCGATACCACCGCTTCGGTCATCTCCGGCATGCGCGAAATCGTCTACACCCTGCTCGAAGCTCTCGGCCTGGTGGTGCTGGTGGTCTATATCTTCCTGCAGGGCTGGCGCGCTTCGCTCATCCCCATCCTCGCCGTCCCGGTGTCCCTGATCGGCACCTTCGTGGTCTTTCCGCTGCTCGGATTTTCCATCAACACGCTGTCGCTCTTCGGCCTCGTCCTGGCCATCGGCCTGGTAGTGGATGATGCCATCGTCGTGGTGGAGGCCGTCGAGCGCCACATCGAAGAGGGCATGCCGGTGCGCGATGCCGCCATCCGCGCCATGGAAGAAGTTTCCAGCCCCGTGGTGGCCGTCGCCCTGATCCTCTCCGCGGTATTCATCCCCACCGTATTTATTCCCGGCATCACCGGCCGCCTCTATCAGCAGTTCGCCGTCACCATCGCCATCTCGGTAATCTTCTCCGCGTTCAATGCCCTGTCGCTCAGTCCCGCCATGGCCGCCCTGCTGTTGCGGCCGCGCACCCCGTCGCACGGACCACTGGCCCGCTTCTTCGCCTGGTTCAACCGGGTCTTCCACCGCGCCACCGAAGGCTATCTCGGCATCTCCGCCTGGCTGATACGCAAAGTCGCCATCAGCCTGCTGCTGCTCGCAGCCATCGCCGCCTTCGGAGTCCTGGTCCTTGGCCGCCTGCCCAGCGCCTTCCTCACCGAAGAAGACCTCGGCTACATCTACGTCAACCTCCAGTTGCCCAATGCCGCCTCGCTCCAGCGCACCGAAGCCGCCGCCCGCCAGGTCGAACAAATCGTCATGAAGACACCCGGGGTCCAGGGCTGCACTTCCGTCATCGGGTTCAGCCTCCTCACGCGCGTGCAGAACACCTACAGCGCCTTCTTCTTCGTCACCGAAAAGCCCTGGGAGGAACGCAAAACTGCCGCCGAGCAATACCAGGCCATTCGCAACCACATCACCAGCTCGCTTGCGCAGGTGGAAGACGGCACCGCCTTCTCGTTTACTCCTCCGGCCATCCCCGGTATCGGCACTTCCGGCGGCGTCACGTTCATGCTGGAAGACCGCTCCGGCGCCGATCTGCCCTTTCTCACCGCCA
This sequence comes from Bryobacteraceae bacterium, assembly GCA_035505095.1. Taxonomy (GTDB): domain Bacteria; phylum Acidobacteriota; class Terriglobia; order Bryobacterales; family Bryobacteraceae; genus JOPF133. The sequence continues at coordinate 19,741 of DATJRE010000213.1, forward strand.
ACGTCAACAAATTCGTGGCGGCCGCACGCAAACGCCCGGAACTCACCGGCGTCAACGCGTCGTATCTTCCGGCGGTCCCCCAGCAGTTCGTCACCGTCGACCGCGTCAAGGTCGAGCGCCAGGGGGTCAACATCGGCGACGTCTATCAGACGCTCGGGGCCTTTCTGGGCGGTTACCTGGTCAACTACTTCAACCGCTTCGGCCGCCAGTGGCAGGTGTACGTGGAAGCCGAAGGCCCCTACCGCACCCGCGCCACCGAAGAAGGCCAGTTTTACGTGGCCAACAATCACGGCGTGATGGTGCCGCTCAGCGCCGTCACTAGCATCAGCCCCATCAGCGGACCCGAATTCACCATCCGCTACAACGAATACCACGCGGCCCAAATCAATGCCGCCGCCGCGCCCGGCTACAGCTCCGGCCAGGCCATGGCGGCCCTTCAGGACACCTTCGCCCAAACCATGCCGCGCGAGATGGGCTACGACTATAGCGGAATGTCCTTCCAGGAACAGAAGGCCGCCCAAGGTGTGCCGGCCGCCGCCATCTTCGGCCTGTCCCTTCTGTTCGTCTTCCTCATTCTGGCGGCGCAATACGAGAGCTGGTCGCTGCCGTTCAGCGTTCTGCTCACCACCCCCGTGGCGGTCTGCGGCGCGGCCGTGGCCCTCTTGGCGCGCCACTTCGAAAACAACGTCTACGCGCAGATCGGCCTGGTGATGTTGATCGGCCTCTCCGCCAAAAACGCCATCCTGATCGTGGCCTTCGCCAAATCCGCCTACGACCAGGGCAGCAGCGCTGAAGAGGCCGCCCTCACCGGCGCCCGCATTCGCCTGCGGCCCATTCTGATGACCGCGTTCGCTTTCATCCTGGGCTGCGTCCCCCTCTGGATGGCCTCCGGATCCGGCGCCGTCTCGCGCAAAATTCTCGGCACCACCGTCATCGGCGGCATGCTGGCAGCCTCGCTGGTGGCCATCTTTCTCATCCCCGTGATGTTCGATGTGGTGGAGCGCCTCTCCGCCCGGCTGCACCGCGCGCCCGCATCGCCGAGCCCGGAAAGGGGGCCGGCATGACGCGCCGCGCCGGGCCCACCGCTGCACCGGCCACCGCACTCGCGCTTGCGGCCGTACTCTCCGGCTGCACCGTCGGACCCAATTACCATCGTCCTGCCGTCGCCGTGCCGCCGGCCTATCGCAATGCCGCCCCCGGCGAGCCTTCCACCGCCGCCTCGCTGGGCGACCAGAAATGGACCGCCGTGTTTGAGGATCCCGTCCTCGACGGTCTAATCCGCACCGCCCTCGGCCAAAGCTACGACGTCCGCATCGCTGCCAGCCGTGTGCTGCAGGCGCAGGCCCAGGTGGGCCTCGCTCGCGCCGATCAGTTCCCTTCCATCAGCGGCAGCGCCGGCTTCACCAGTGAGCGCGTCGCCGGCTTCGGCGCCCTGTTCAACCTCATCGAACTGCAGGGCCTGCTCTCCTGGACCCCCGATTTTTGGGGCCAGTACCGCCGCGCCACGGAGGCCGCCCGCGCCAACCTTCTGGCCGCCGATTGGAATCGCCGCCAAGTGCTCGTCACGGTGGTGGCCAACGTGTCCATGGCCTATTTCCAGCTTCGCGAGCTGGACCAGGAACTGGCCATCTCCCAGCAGGCTCTCGCCGACCGCCAGGAATCTTTGCGCCTCACCCAAACCCTCGCCAATGGCGGCGCGGCCACCCTGCTGGATGTCCGCCAGGCGCAGCAACTGGTGGAGACCGCCGCGGCCGCCATTCCCGATACCCAGCGCCAGATCCTGCAACAGGAAGACCTGCTCAGCACCCTGCTTGGCGAGAACCCCCACGGCATCCCGCGCGGCCGTCCGCTGGCCGAGCAGCCCGCGCCCGCCGCCCTCCCGGTAGGCATCCCATCGCGCCTGCTGGAGCGCCGTCCCGATATTCGCGCCGCCGAACAGCAGTTGATCGCCGCCAATGCCGAAATCGGCGTGGCCCGCTCGCAGTTCTTCCCCAGTCTTCCCCTCACGGCGGTGGGCGGCCTCGCCAGTCCCAGCCTGGCCGGGCTTCTCCGCAGCTCCGCGCCGGAGTGGACCATCACCGCTCCCATAACCCAGCCCATCTTCACCGCCGGCCGCCTGCGGTCCAACCTGAAACTCGCCGAAGCGCAGGAACAACAGGCCTTACTCACCTACCAGCAGACCATCCAGCAGGCCTTCCGCCAGGTCTCCGATGCGCTGGCCGCCTATCACGGCTATCGCGAATTCCGCATCCACCAGGAAGCCCTCACCGCCGCCGCTCAGGATGCCGTGCGCCTGGCCAATCTGCTCTACCGCGGCGGCGCCACCAGCTACCTGGAAGTCTTGACCGGCCAGGCCAATTACTACGCCGCACAACTGAACCTGGCTCGCGCCGGGGTGAACGAACGGCTGTCGCTGGTGCAGGTCTATCAGGCCCTCGGCGGCGGCTGGGAACCGTAGAGCAGCGCACCATCGCGCCGCCGCGAATGGCGCCGCGGTCTACAAATTGCCCGTTCCCCAGTTGATGCGCCCATCTTTATTGGAGAAACACATGCGAAGCAAATTGTTTGTGATGGCACTGCTGCTGGCCCAAGCGCCGTTGGCGGTTGCGGCCGCGTCCGCGGCAAACGGCGGGCAGCCCTACCGGATCTCGCTCCAGGCCGGATTTGCCCCGGTGGTCAAGCGCTGCCTGCCCGCCGTGGTTAATGTATCCTCGTCCAAAATCATCCGTACCCAGGCCAGCGCCTCGCCGTTCCTGTCGGACCCGTTCTTCCAGCAGTTCTTCGGCAGCCAGTTCCTGCGCCAGTTCCAGGTGCCTAGTGAAGAGCGCGAGCTGAGCCTCGGCTCCGGCGTGATCGTCAGTCCGGATGGATACATTCTGACCAATAACCACGTCATCGACGGAGCTACCCACGTGAAGGTGGCCCTGGCCGATCAGCGGGAGTTCGAGGCCCGGATTGTAGGTAAGGATGCCGAAACCGATATCGCCGTGCTGAAAGTGGATGCGCAGAATTTGCCTACTATCCCCTTTGGAGATTCAACCCGAATGCAACCCGGCGACTTCGTGCTGGCCATTGGCGACCCCTTCGGCCTCAGCCAGACCGTCACCATGGGAATCGTCAGCGCCGTTGGCCGCGGCAACCTCGGGATTGAGGATTACGAGGACTTCATCCAGACCGACGCCGCCATCAATCCCGGCAACTCCGGCGGCGCCCTCATCAATGGGAATGGGCAGCTCATCGGCATCAACACCGCCATCCTCTCCGGAGAGAGCGGCGGCAATCAGGGCGTCGGGTTTGCCATTCCCATCGACATGGCGCGCCAGGTGATGGACCAGATCGTCAGGAACGGCCGCGTTGCCCGGGCCTGGCTGGGCGTCACCACCCAGCCGGTAACGCCGGAGATTTCCCAAGCCTTCGGCTTATCCGGCCAGCCTTACGGCGCACTCGTCGGGGATGTCACTGCGAACAGCCCGGCGGCGCAGGCCGGCCTGGCAACCGGGGATATCATTCTGGAGATCAACGGCCACAGGGTTCCGGACAGTAACGACCTCAACCTGTCGATCGCCATGATGGCCCCTGGAACCGCCGTCCGCTTCCTGGTGTTGCGCAACGGAGCCCAACAGGAGATCCCCGTCACCCTGGGTGAGGAGCCTGCCCCGCCGCAGTCCCGCCAAACCGCGCCCGCTGCGCCGGCGCAGCCAGCCCCCTTGCTCGATGGCGTGCAGGTCGAGAACCTCACCCCCGATATCGCCGCCGGCTTGGGCTTGCCGCCAAACCTCCGCGGCGTCGTGGTCGCCGGCGTGGATTCCGCCAGCCTGGCCGCGGCCGCCGGCCTGCAGGAAGGCGACGTGATTGAACAGGTGAATCGAACCCCCGTCGCCAGCATGTTGGATTTTCGCAATGCCGTCCGCGCCGCCGGCCAGCGATCCATCATCCTGCTGGTCAACCACGGCGGCACCACCCGGTTCCTGGTGATTACACCGGAATAACATGCCTTAACCCGCGGCAAACGACGGCTATTCACGGCACTTGGCCGCGCCTCACCGCCCAAGCCTTACTTATGGTTGAGCAGCGGCAGCAGGAAAATACCCAGAAAGTCCTGTAAGAAATGCATCACGATCGGCGCCACTAAGCTCCGCCGCCAAAGGTACACGATGGCGAAGGCCAGGCCCAGCACTCCCACGGTAACTACTCCGGCCGTTCCCTCATACCCGTGACCTACCGAAAAGACAATCGTCGAGAGGATCGCGGCCGCCGCATTGCTTCCGGTGAGAGTTTTCAAACGTAACATCAAGTACCCGCGAAACATTGTCTCTTCGGTTACCGCAACTACCACCACCAGGAAAAAGGCCAGCGCAAATTCCGCCGGCCGCTTGGGAGTCAGCAGCGCCTGTAAGTTCTTCGGTGTCCCGGAGAAGCCCATCAGCCGCAGCACCTGTTCCAGATAAGTGGTCACCACCAGAACGGGTATATACAGCGCCGCTCCGATCCCGACCTCCGTCCAGGCCATCCGCAACGTCCAACCGATCTGCGTCAACGGCTCATGATTCCGCCACAGGAAGAAGGCGATCAGCCCCACCAGCGAGAAATCGCGCAAGATGGTGGCCCAGGCGATCAGATCGAAGCTCCCACCCTGCTGCACTACAAAGAACGACAGGACCATCGAAGGGACGATCAGAAACAGGAATACGAGCATCTCCAGAAGCTGTTCTTGGCGGTTGCCCGGCTGGTTATTCATCACTACTTATTATCATGCGTGCCCCCGTTTCTGGCGCTATATGTAAAACGGCGCCATCGCCCATTGTGGATCGTTACGTGCTCTAAGAGGGGTATGACGCACCGTGGCATACAGGTATTCCCCGGCGCGGCATAAGTCTATCGAAAAGGAGTCAATCATACTATGAAAGCAGTAGTATTGGTGCTGGTAGTCACACTGGCGCCTTTGTTCGCCGACACGCGCAGCGATGACATGGAGCGGATTTCCGACGCTGGGACAGTTCTCCATCAGATCATGAGTGCGCCGGATCGGAGTATCCCGCAAGACATCCTGGGCAACGCCCAATGCGTGGGCATCATCCCCGGCGTCAAAAAGGTCGGATTCATTTTGGGCGCCAAGTACGGCAAAGGCATCATGGTCTGCCGTACCAGCAGCGGCTGGAGCGCGCCGTCCACGGTCATCATCGAAGGCGGCAGCATCGGCTTGCAGCTCGGCGCCGGAGAAACCGACGTGGTGCTGGTGGTTCAGAACCGCAGCGGTGAGCAGAAGCTGATGCAGGACAAATTCACCATTGGCGCCAGCGGCGGGGCTATGGCCGGTCCGGTCGGACGGACTGCACAGGCCGAAACCGACGCAGAGATGCACGCTGAGATTCTGTCCTACTCGCGCTCCCGCGGTCTCTTCGCCGGAGTCGACTTGGGCGGAGCCACTCTGAGGCCAGACAACGATGCCAATCGCGAGGTCTACGGACGTCCCGTGACCCAGCGCGAAATCCTGTATGGCGAAGTAGCCCCGCCCCCCGCCGCTAACGGCCTCTACGCCGAACTGGATCGCTACGTGAGCCGCTAAAACATTCAGCAACCCTGGCGCGCGGTCTGCCGCGGCACCGGCTCGTGCCAAGCTGCGCGCCATCCCTCCGTTAGTTCCACTGGCTGCCGCGGGTTGCCTTGTGCCAAACTGGCAGATGGCATGCGCCGTATTGTAGCAGTCCTCTTCACCTGCGCCACGGCCTTGGGCCAGCCTGCCGCATACAACCAACCCTACCGTCCCCAATACCACTTCTCCCCTCGGGAGCACTGGACCAACGATCCCAATGGGCTGGTCTACTTCGATGGCGAATACCACCTTTTCTACCAGTACAATCCCTTCGGCGACGTCTGGGGCCACATGAGCTGGGGCCACGCCGTCAGCCGTGACCTGGTGCACTGGCAGGAGCTGCCGGTCGCACTGCCCGAGGAGAACGGCGTCATGATCTTCACCGGCAGCACGGTCGTGGACACCCACAACAGCAGCGGTTTCTGCACTGGGGGACAGCCGTGCATGGTTGCCGTCTATACCGGGCAGACACAGCGCAGCGCGGCGCATCCGGCCCTCCAGACGCAAAACCTGGCATACAGTAATGACCACGGCCGAACCTGGACCAAGTACCCGGGTAACCCGGTGCTGAACCTGAATCTGTCGGACTTCCGGGACCCGCACGTGTTCTGGTCGGGTCGCGCTGGGCGATGGGTGATGGTCGTGGCGCTGCCGAACCAACACAAGGTCCTCTTCTATGGATCGCGGGACCTGAGAGCCTGGGAGCGTCTGAGCGAGTTCGGACCGTCCGGCGCGACCGGCGGCCAATGGGAATGCCCGACTTTGACGGAGGTTCCGGTGGCGGGCACTGCGCAGTCGCGGTGGGTGCTCAAGGTGGGGCTGAATCCGGGAGGGCTGCAAGGTGGATCGGGTGAGCAGTACTTCGTGGGGACCTTCGACGGCACGCGCTTCACCAACGATAACCCGTCCTCGACCACGTTGTGGACTGATTACGGGAAAGACTGCTATTGCGCCCTGACGTTCAACGCCATGCCGCGGAGCCAACCCCCGGTCATGATCGGCTGGATGAGCAACTGGCAGTATGCGGCCAAGGTGCCCACCGCGCCCTGGAGGGGGCAAATGACCATCCCCAGACGGCTGCAACTACGCAGGCTGCCGCAGGGCTTGCGGCTGCTGCAGGAACCTGTCGATGCGATCCAGGGCCTCCGCGGCGGCCACTTCACGTGGCAGGGACACAACACCGCGGAACTCAACCGAGCGCTCAAGGGTAAGGTGCCCTGGCGGAGTTTTGAACTGCGCAGCACGGCTTCACCAGGTGCGGCTGGGGCGATTCAGTGGAGATTGTTAGCCGGCGCCGGCAAGTACACCACGGTGGGATACGCCCGCGGCGAGCTATTCGTCGACCGCACGCAATCGGGTATTACCGATTTCAGCAAGGACTTCCCGGCGCGCACTGCAGCCCCGCTGCCGCTTGGGAATACGCCTCTGGAGCTGACCATCCTGGTGGACCGCTCCACAGTGGAGGTTTTCGCGCAGGGCGGGCAGGTGGCCATGACCAACCTGGTCTACCCGCCGCCCGGTGCCCAGGGGATGGAGTTCTCCGCAGACCGAGCCAACGCCGCCAACATCCATGTGGATGTCTGGGAGTTGAAGCCCGCCTGGCAGTAGCGGACCGCCCATCGACGGACGGCCCGAGAAACTGTTGAAGCTGTTTGTTGATTGGTGCGGATGAAGGGACTTGAACCCCCACGCCCTTGCGGGCACATGGACCTGAACCATGCGCGTCTGCCAATTCCGCCACATCCGCAGGTGTTTGGCACCTCTGAGTCTACCACGCTTCCTGCCAGGCGCATACAGGCTGCAAGCGCGTCCGGTGGGGCCTGCGCGCGGGGCAACCGTCCGCCGATTTCCCAGCCAAGGCCGCCCCCAGCGGCTGCGCGAGCCCCCGGCGCACCGGCCATGCATCGGCCTCATAAGCCCAAATTCACAGGGCCAGAGTGCGCGATGGCCCGCTCATGATTGACAGTGGGCGTCGGAGACGCCAGCCGTCAGACCTGCGGGAGATATAATTGGGGACCATGAAGCTGCAACTCTTACCCGCAGCCATGGGATGGCCGCGCTTTTCGGAGACGCGGCGGTGACGGGCGCTCTCTTCGTGCAGGCCGCGCCGCAAAAGCCGGCGGTGGTAATTTCCGAGCGCCTCGCCTCAGACACCCCGCGCGCCACTGCGGCATTTATGGAGGTCCACGCGGCGGATGCGACTGCGGCAGTGGGCGCCGCCTGGGCCGCCTTCCGCCCCGCGGAGCATCGCCCGCAGAAGCTCACCAACGCCACTCCCGCCCGTGACGGATGGGAGGAGCGCCAGTTATTCGACTACGAGACTTCCCCAACCGAGCGCGCTGAGGCTCAGGCCATCGCCCTGCGCGCCGGCGGGGCAGGGACGGTGCTCATTCTGGACGGCGCCACCACGGCCTTCGAAAAGTGGGCCGCGCAGCTTTCCCTCATCGCCCAGAGCCTGCGGCCGAAAGGCTACCAGCCGTTGCCATCGACGCCCCAGCGGCTCGAAATGCTGAGGACCTTCCTGGCAGAGTCCATCCGCAAACTGGGCGTGCCGGGCGCCGGGCTGGCGCTGGTGGATGGCGGCCGCGTGGTGTGCGAGGGCGGCATCGGTGTGCGGCCGCTCGGGCAGCTGGCCCAGGTGGACCGGTAACCTGTGAGCGTGAAGAAGGAAGAGTCCGCCGAAGTGCTCGCGATCGAGGGGCGTGAGGTCCGCGTGACGCACCCCCATAAGCTGTACTTTTCGCGGCAGACCAAGGTTTCTAAAATCGACCTGGTGCGCTACTACCTGGCGGTGGCGCCGGGCGCGCTGGCCGGCATCCGCGACCGCCCCATCGTGCTCAAGCGCTTCGTGAACGGCGCCGAAGGCGAGGCGTTTTACCAGAAGCGCGCTCCCGCCGATCGGCCTGCCTGGCTGCGCACCGTGACGCTTTCGTTTCCTTCCGGCCGAACCGCGGAAGAAGTGGTCGTGGATGACGCGGCGGGGTTGGTGTGGATCGTGAATCTCGGCTGCATCGAGCTGCACCCGCACCCGGTCCGCTCTGAGGACCTGGATCATCCCGACGAGCTACGCGTGGATCTCGATCCCGGTCCGGGAGTTGCCTGGGCGGACGTGCGCAGCGTGGCGCTGGAGGTGAAGGCGCTGCTCGAAGAACTGGGCCTGCGCGGCTGGCCCAAGACCAGCGGTTCGCGCGGGATGCACGTGAATGTGCGCATCCATCCGCGCTGGACCTTCGGCGAGGTGCGCCGCGCGGCGGTGGCCCTATCGCGCGCCGTGGAGCGGCGGCTGCCGGCGCTGGCCAGCTCGAAGTGGTGGAAGGAGGAGCGCCACGGTGTCTTCCTCGACTATAACCAGAACGCCAAGGACCGCACCACCTGTTCGGCCTATTCGGTGCGTCCGCTGCCCGATGCACGCGTTTCGGCGCCACTCGATTGGCGGGAGGTTCCCGATTGCGAGCCGGCCGACTTTACCATCCTCACCATGCCTGAGCGCTTTCAGCGTCTCGGCGATCCCCACGCCGCTATAAACGATGCCCCGGGTTCGCTGGAGCCGCTGCTGGACTTGGCGGCTAAAGACGAGGCCGAGGGGCTTGGCGACGCGCCCTGGCCGCCGCACTTTCGCAAGATGGAGGGCGAAGCGCCGCGGGTGGCGCCCTCCCGCCGCAAGACCGCCGTCAAAGCGCCGCGAATCAAAATGCCGCTGGTGACGGTGGCCAACTCGCCGGACCGCAACGCTGCCCTGGCCGGTCTGGAGCGCTGGAAGAGCAAACATCCCAAGGCCGCCGCGTTTTTGGCGGTGGACGACGTGCTGGTCGATTCCATGCGCGGCCGATCCTCAACCTGGACGCGCATCCGCGTGAACCTGCGGCACGTGCCGGACGATCTTCGTCCGCCGCAGGAAACCCCCGACCCCGATGACGACCCGGCGCGGGAGTGGCGGGCCAGGGCTCGCAAGAGCAAAAAAGAGGCAGCCACGGAGCAGTGAAAAAACCTGAGTGTGGAGTCGCCGTTCCGTAAACTGGGATGGGTATGGCCCCAGGCGATGGGATCGACGAGTTCCGGATGGGTCGCACACAATTTTCCGTGGTGCGGATACGCGGTCGGGATTTACGGTCGTGAACGTGGTGCGCCTGGGCGTGGCGCCGATTTTTTACCGGGTCCGGTTCGATGGCAGGCGTGCGCGTTAGCAGGCGGGCGAACCGAATCACGCAGTCGGAGACTGAGCCTGGGAATCTCCTCGGCTGTACCCGCAGTGGATTGCCGCAGCTGCGAGGGGAGCCTCACGGCCGGGCGCGCGCACTGGCCGCTGGTCGGGACCTGTGCCACCATGGCCGGTCCCCTACATACCGCAGTGCGCCAACCGTCAGCCCCTCACCGCCCTGCGGCGAAAATAGCAGCCAACTCCTCGGGCGGCACCGTTTCGAGCTGGGCGTAGGTGCAGTCGGCCGGCATCTTATCGGTGCGCCACCTGCGAAAATGCGCCATGTGGCGGAAGCGCGCACCCTGCATGTGTTCGTACGCCACCTCGGCCACCAGCTCGGGGCGCAGCGGTTCCCACGACAAGTCCTTGCCCTGGCTCCAGCGGCTTTGCCCACCGGGCATGCGGCGCCCAATTTCGCCCTCGGCAGGCATCTCCGCCCAATGCTTCCACGGATGGCCGGCCAGTGCGTCGCGGCGGTACGGCTCCAGGAACTCCACCAGTTCGCGGCGCTTGTCCGCGGCGAAACTGGCGCAGACCCCCACGTGCTGCAAAGCGCCGGCCTCGTCGAAAAGGCCCAGCAACAGCGAGCCGACCGCGGTTTGCTCGCTATCCTTATACCATCGGAACCCCGCCACCACGCAATCGCAATCGCGCTCGTGTTTCACCTTGAGCATCACGCGCTTGTTCGGCTCGTACGTTCCGGCTACCGGTTTGGCCACCACACCATCCAGGCCGGCGCCCTCGAAGCGGCGAAACCAATCCGCGGCGACCATCGAATCCCGCGTGGCCGGCGTCACGTGCACCGGCGCCGCGCACTCCCGCAGCACCGTCTCCAACCGCTGGCGGCGCCCCTCGAACGGCTCGCCCCGCCAATCGCGGCCGCCTTCGGCCAGCAGATCGAAGAACACAATCGAGGCCGGGGTTTGCTGCGAAAGCAGCTTCACCCGCGAGGCGGCTGGATGCAGGCGGAGCTGCAACGCCTCGAAATCCAGACCGCTGCTCCGGGCGATGACGATCTCGCCATCCAGCACGCAGCGCTCCGGCAACTGCGCGCGCAGCGGGCCTGACAGTTCGGGAAAGTAGCGGTTGAGGGGCTTTTCGTCACGGCTCTGAATCTGGATTTCGTCGCGGTCGCGGAAAACGATGGCGCGGAAGCCATCCCATTTCGGTTCGAAAATCCATGTTCCGCCGGCGGGCAAAGTATCCACTCGTTTGGCGAGCATCGGCAGAACAGGCGGGTTGACTGGAAGATCCACGCCCCATCTTATACCGTGAAGCGGACGGCAGGATCGCGGACGATTGGCGCGCCGCGGCTCGCGGCCGGCGCAGCCGGGTCTCGCGCGCTTGGCAATCTCGGCCAGCGATCGCAGTGCTGCGGCGCTCAGCCGGCGACAGCGGATTCGCAGCCTGTCCAGCGCCCGCACCCGCCCTTGTATAATCGAAGAGTGCGTATTGCCGCAGTTTTCGCCGTTCTTCTTTCGCTCGCCGCCTGCAACCGTGGCGAACGAAGTACCGAGGCTGTCCGTCAAGGGGTGATGGATCACCTTTCCAGTTCTTCGCTGGGCCTCAATATGTCGGGCATGGATGTGGCCCTCACCGAAGTGCACATCAACGGCAGCCAGGCCGATGTGACCGCCTCCATTACTCCCAAAGGCGGCCCGGCCAGCAACGGTATGTCGGTTAAGTATCACCTGGAACAGCGCAACAGCAAATGGGTCGTAACCGGCCGCCAGGATGCCGGCGGCGGCGCTCCCCACGGCACCATGGCTCCGGGCGCCGTGGCGGGCAATCCTCATGGAGGAGCGATGCCGGGCGGCGAGAATCCTCACGGCGGAGGGGCCATGCCGGGCGGTGCGGGCAAGATGCCTTCACCCGAGGACCTGCCGCCCACCAAAAAGTAATGAAGCAAGTCGCCATCCTGGGTGGAGGGCCGGCGGGAGCGTTTGCCGCTGAGCAACTGGCCTCGGCTGGTTTGCGCGTGCAACTCTTCGATGAAAAGCTGGCCTGGGAAAAACCCTGCGGCGGCGGCCTCACTTACAAGGCTTATCATCAGTATCCGTTTCTGATCGATAACCCCACGCCCAAACGGCTGGTCACCGAAACCGTGCTGGCGGCGCCCAACGCGGGTGAGGTTTCGCTCAAACTGAACGATCCGCTGCTGATCTATTCGCGTTTCGACCTGAACCGCATGATGCTGGATCGAGCCGAACGCGCCGGGGCGCAGATTGAGCGGGCCCGCGTGAACGAGATGGCGCGCTGCGGATCGACGTGGCGCCTGCGCACCTCCGGCGGCGTGGCCGACGCCGATTTCTGTATCGTGGCCACGGGCGCGCGCAATCCGCTGCGGCAGGTCGGCACCGAACTCGGTCCCGACGACACCATGTCGGCGCTGGGCTATTACGTGCCGCGGGAACAAGCCCGCATCGACATCCAGTTCCTTCCGCACCTGGAGGGCTACATCTGGGTGTTCCCGCGTTGCGGCCATCTCTCAGTGGGCATCTGCGGCAAGGGAGTGCCCGCCGCGGCGCTCCGCAAACGCCTGGAGCAGTACATGGTGGATCACGGCCTGCCCGCCAAAGGCGCGACTTTCTACAGCCATCTGCTGCCCTCGCTCGATACACGCTCCTGGAAGAATAACCGCGTGGCCGGCGACGGTTGGATGGCGGTGGGAGACGCGGCCGGCCTGGTGGACCCCATCACCGGCGAAGGCCTGTACTACGCCATTCGCTCGGGCGACCTGGCGGCCCGCTCGCTGCTGGCCGAAGTGGGCGGACTGGCGGAACGGGTGGTGCACTACCGCCGCCTGTTGCGCCGCGATTTCGCCGCCGACCTGGAACTTGGATCACGCCTGGCCAAGCGCATTTTCCTGGGGCGCTTCCTCTTCGGATCGGTGCCCACCCGCATGGTGCAGTTCACGCGCCGCAGCCCGCGTTTTTCGAGCGTCATGCAGGACCTGTTTTCGGGCAAGCAGCCCTACCTCGGGTTGAAGCGCCGGCTGCTCGAAAACCTGAACGGCAGCCTGTACGAAATCAGCATGAGCCTGGGCTTCAGCCGCCTGGTGCCGCGGAAAGCCCGGGCATGACCGACTTAAGGCGGACGCGGAGGCGCGGAGGCGCGGAGAAAAAGCCCGCTGGGCGAAACGCTCTTCTCCGTTTCTTCCTCTGCGACTCCGCGACTCCGCGTCGAATTCGCCACTCATGACCCGCTCCAACTCTGAAGCTCTCTTCCGGCGCGCCCAGGAACTCATTCCGGGCGGCGTCAATTCGCCTGTCCGGGCGTTTCGCAGCGTGGGAGGCAGCCCGCCTTTCCTGGCCCGCGGGCAAGGGTCGCACGTCTTCGATGTGGACGGAAATGAGTACATCGATTACGTGGGATCCTGGGGACCGCTGCTGCTGGGCCACCGCCATCCCGACATCCTGGCGGCGCTCGAACAGGCTCTGACCATCGGTACCAGCTTCGGCGCGCCCACCGCCCAGGAAGTCGAAATGGCGGAAGCCATCTGCGACGCCGTACCGTCCATCGAAATGGTGCGGCTAGTCAACTCCGGCACCGAGGCCACCATGTCGGCCATCCGGGTGGCGCGGGGCTTCACCGGGCGCGACCTCACCATCAAGTTCGAAGGCTGCTACCACGGGCATGTCGATTCGCTGCTGGTGAAAGCCGGCTCAGGCGTGGCCACGCTCGGAATTGCCGATACGCAAGGCGTTCCCAAAGCGTTCTGCGACACCACTATCGCCCTGCCCTTCAACTCCGTGGACGCCGTGGAACAGGCCTTTCATGGGCACTTGGGGCAGATTGCGGCGGTAATTGTGGAGCCGGTGGTGGGCAACATGGGCTGCGTGCCGCCGCTCCCGGGCTACCTGGAAGCGCTGCGCGAAATCACCGCGCGCGAGGGCGCACTGCTGATCTTCGACGAAGTGATG
>DATJRE010000214.1:0-7599 GCA_035505095.1 Bryobacteraceae bacterium
TTTCGCACCACGCCGTCACCCGCCACCGGCCGCGAACACCATGTTCAGCAGTCCCAGATGTATCTGAAGGACTAACGAGGCTCTTTGACCCCAAGCGCGCAAGCTTCTCCTCATCCATGCTCGACCCGTCGTATCCCCGAACCACCGGTGCGGAATGACGGGCGATTGTGGACGATAGGTGGGCTTTCGCGTCCATTGCTCGAATTTATAGCGCCATCAACCCCCATTAATGGATGACAACCCGTTTTCTTGCCGTTATCGGAAAACGGTGGTTTTTCCAAATAGCCGAAAACGCCAGTATTACTTCGTCGAAGCCCTCGCCTGAGTTCGCTGAGTAGCTACCGCTGCATCGCCTGATGGACCCGGATCTTCCACCCGTCGCTATCCTTGATCAGTATGAATACTTCATCAAGCTGCTCGTCGGGATTTTCAAACTTCGCTCTTCCGAGCACGACCGCCATATCCGGTGTAAGCACATCGATCTTTTGGATGGTCCGTTTCGCCTTGCCCGATACGCTTGTCCAAAACTCCTCGAGATTGGCCCGTCCTACAACGCGCGTCCCCGACCGGCTGATGTATTCGCCACTCTCGGAATAGTTCTCGGCCATGGCGCGCCCATCAATCGCGTCTCTCGCCTCGTTGAACCTCGAGAATACCTCCCTGATCTCCTTCTCCCGCTCGATAATCGGCGAACTCATGTAGATCTGGTCAATCCATGCCGTGCCCTCGCCATACAGTTGAATGCCGAACTCAATGTCGTCGGCTTCGCCGTCAATCGGGAAGACGATCTGATAGGCATCCCACTGCGCCGACCGAATAGGGTGGTCGTCCAGATTATCAAAGAAGGTGCTGCTGTTGTCCGCCCGGTGCACACGCACCACTAGCCGCGCCAGCCCGCCGCCAGTAACACGCGATGCGGCCCTGAAGACGAGGGCCTTGCCCCGGTATGGCGTGGCATCCACATCCTGATAAAGGAAACACCGTTCATGCGGCCCGAGCCCAATAGACCGCACCGTCCCGCATTGCTTTCCCGACTGGCACGATGCGCCTGCCGCAACCTGCGCGGCGTAAGCCAAGGTGCCGCTCGGTCCCATGTGCCACCCGGGAGGCGTGTCACCCACCGATCCCAACGCGAAATCGAGATTCTCAAACTGCTCCGAGGTTGCCGTAGGTCTGATTTGGGGAAAGCCGCTGGCGATGAAAAGCAGGCCCACGATGAGCAGCCAATTCATACGAAAAATTCTACACTGAGCCTGTCTTACGGCGTGAGTGCGGAATTGGCACTCTTTGGGGCGGTGGAACCACTTCAGCGGCCATTTCATTCAGTACGTTAAATTTCCAAGCGAACCAGCCGGAGGGCCGCGATCCTGGTCTTGAAGTGGGCATCTCACACTAGCCACAGACTTGCCGGGAGGTTGTAAACCACGCGCGAACCGAGATTAGATCGCGCAGGCGAGGCAACGGCGGGCCTATGGTGGCAGCCCTTCCCTCTCCAAATGCCGCGGCGTGCGTCCTATTATCATTGCCTAAGGAGGCTCTATGCACGCCTGGTGGCAGGACTTTCGTTACGGCTCGCGCGCGTTGCGCCACAACCTGGGGTTGACGCTGGTGATCGTGGCTTCCCTGGCCATCGGAATCGGCGCCAATTCGGCCATCTTCAGCGTAGTGGACGCGCTGCTGCTACGGCCGCTGCCCTATCCGCATCCGGACCGGCTGGCGGCGGTCTGGCTGCACTCGCCGGGCATTGGCATTTTCCGCGACTGGCCGTCGCCGGGCCAGTACATCGACCTCCAGAATGAGAATCATTCCTTCGAACAGATGGCGCTGGCCCAGAGCCGCAGTTTCACGCTGACCGGCCGCGACCGGCCCGAGCGCGTGGACGCTATGCGCGGCCAATCCAGCCTGCTGCGCATGCTCGGCGCCCGGCCGCGATTGGGCCGCCTGCTGCTGCCGGAAGAGGACCAGCCGGGCAAACCGGCGGTCGCCATTCTGAGCGACGGGGTGTGGAAGCGGCTGTTCAATGCCGATCCCGCCATCGTGGGCAAGAGCATCACCCTGAACGGGAATCCGTTCACCGTGGCGGGCGTGCTGGAGCGCGGCTTTATGCTCAACGCGGAGGTGATGCCATCGGAAGGCCCGATGGACAAAATCGACATCTTTCTGCCGCTGCCCCTGGGCGCCGACGCGGTGACCCGCCGCGGCGACGAGAATTACAACATCCTGGTACGGCTCAAGCCGGGCGTCTCCCTCCAGCGCGCGCAGGCCGATATCGACGTGATCGCCAACCGCATCCGCATCAAGGACAAGCGCGACCGCACCTTCGGCATGACGGTGGTGGGGCTGCAGGACCAGGTAGTGGGGGACGTGCGCCGTGCGCTGCTGGTGCTGCTCGGGTCGGTGGCGCTGGTGCTGCTGATCGCCTGCGCCAATGTAGCCAACCTGCTGCTGACGCGCGCGGCCGGCCGCGAGAAGGAAGTGGCCATCCGCACGGCGCTGGGCGCGGGCTGGCAGCGGCTGGTGCGGCAACTGCTCACCGAGAGCATCTTGCTGGGAGCGCTGGGCGGAGCGGCCGGACTGGCGATTGCCGAGGCCAGCCTGATGGTGGTGCGGGCCATGAACCCGGGCAACATTCCGCGGCTGGAAGATATCGGAATCAACGCCACGGTGCTCGCTTTTACGTTCGGCATCTCGCTGGCCACCGGCATTCTGTTCGGCGTGGCGCCGGCCTGGCGCGCGGTGAAGGTGGACCTGAACACGTCTCTGAAAGCCGGCGGCCGCAGCGGGCAGGGCGATGCCGGGATGGGACTGGCGCGGCACCGCCTGCGCGGCCTGCTGGTGGTTTCCGAGCTGGCGTTTTCGCTGATGCTGCTGATCGGCGCGGGCCTGCTGATCCGCAGCTTCGTGCGGTTACAGGCGGTGCCGCCGGGGTTCTCCGCCGATCACCTGCTGACCATGCAGGTGGCCGCCACCGGCCCCAAGTACCGCCAGGACAAACCCACGGCGCAGTTTTATCGCGAGGTCGAAAGCCGCATCGCGCGCCTGCCGGGAGTGGAGTCGGATGGCGCGGTGAATGTGCTGCCGTTGACCGGTACGGTGGGTTGGGGCCAAATCAACGTGGAGGGATATGCGCCGCCGCCCGGCCAGGAACTGCAGGTGGACATGCGCACCGCCAGCAACGATTATTTCCGCACCATGAAAATTCCGCTGCGCCGCGGCCGCTTTTTCTCGGAGCATGACACCGGGGACACGCCGCAGGTGGTGATCATCGAGGAGAAATTCGCGGAGCGCTTCTGGCCTCACCAGGATCCCATTGGCAAGCACCTGTGGTTCAATCCCAAGAAGCCTTTCACGATTGTGGGGGTGGTGGGCACGGTCAAGCAATACGGCCTCGATACGGATGGCAAGATCGCGGTGTATTTCGCGGACGAGCAGAATCCCGATAACGGCATGTTCGTGGTGGCGCGCACGGAGGGGGATCCGGCCCAACTTTCGGCGGCGGCCGTCCGCGAAATCCATGCAGTCGACCCGGATGTGCCGGTCTACGGCGTCCGGAGCATGGAGGATCGGCTCTACGAGTCGCTGGCGCGGCAGCGGTTTGCCAGCACCATGCTGGGGGCGTTTGCCGCCTTCGCACTGCTGCTGGCTGGGGTGGGAACTTACGGGGTGATGTCCTACCTGGTTTCGCAGAGCACCCACGATATCGGCGTTCGGGTCGCGCTGGGGGCGCGGACGGGCAACATCCTGGGGTTGGTAGTGCGGCAGGGAATGCAACTGGCGGGAATTGGCATCGTTTGTGGCTTAGCGGGCGCCGCCGCGCTGACCCGCGTGATGGCCGGCCTGCTGTTTGGAGTGAGTACCCGCGACGCCGCCACTTTCAGCGCGGTGGCTGCGATTCTGGCCCTGGTGGCCTTTCTGGCGACCGCGATTCCCGCGCAGCGCGCCACCAGGGTGGACCCCATGGTGGCGCTTCGCGAGGAGTAGCGCGTTGGTTTTACGGTTGGCGGTTAGCCATTAGCCATTGGTTCCGGTACCGTTCGTCCGGGGACCCATGTGCTGCTGCCAGCGCTGCTCGAACCGCTGATGGATCTGGTCGGCCTTGGCGCGCTGCGCCGGCGTCAGGTTGGCGTAGAATTTGGCGGCGGCTTCCGAACGGATGGCCATCACCTGGCCGGTCAGACGGCCTCGTTCCATGGCCAGTTGCCTGATCCTGGCGGCGTCGTCTGCCTTGACCGCCAGCGTCATGGCTTGCCGGTTCTGCCGCAATTGCTGGGCGAACGGCTGGGCGTTCTGCCTGGCCTGCTGGAAGATAATCTTGGCCCGATCGCGCTGCACCGGAGTCAGGTTAAGCTGGTCCATCATGCGCTGACGCATGTGCTGCCGAAACTGGCGATGAGCGGCGCCGGGTTTGGCGGGAGTGGTTTGCGCATTGGGCGCGGCCGGGGCTGCGGGCGCCTGGGCCTGTGCGAAGGCCATCCCGGCGGCCAGGGCCGCCACGCTGCCGAATCGTATTAAGTTCTTCTTCATCTTAGTGCTACCTCAACTACGACTGTAGCGGCGTACTGTAAAGGACATTTGTAGGGGCGGTAAAGCCGCGTAAAAGCGGGCCGGGATTTGTCGGGCTGGTTGCTAAAACGGGATGCGCGGGTGTACCGGGACGGCGCCGTTCTTCCCCTCGGCCGGAATTGCGGCTATCGGCGCCGACTGGCGCGGCGGCTGGTAATTGCCGAAGTTCAGGTCGCCCTCGGTGAAGCTCAAGGGGCGGTCGAGAACCATTTCCACGGTGCTGCCTTTAGGAACGATGGCGTCCGGGCCGCGCGTGAGCAGCGTACCCACCAGGCCGGCCGCCGCACCCGCCGCGGCGCCGATGCCCAAGCCCATTCCAGTGCTGCCGGCGGCGCTGCCGGCAATGGTCCCTACCGAAGCGCCGATGCCCGCGCCTTCGGCCACCGTGCGAACGTCACCTGCCTTGTTGCCTTCGCCCTTCACAGTGCCTTCGGCGCGGTCCAAGTTGCCCGTCGCGGCAGCATCCATCCCACCCATGCGGGAGCGGAAGTCGCGCGTCACGCCGTTGGGGAGGGTCAGCGAATCGAAGCGGATGTAAAGCTCCGCGCGCCCTTTCACGCGGCCGGCCTTCTTCACCTCGGTCACAGTTCCGGCCACATAACTGCCCACCGGAATGACAATGCGGCTATTTACCAGAATGGGAAAGGCGGTTTCCAGGTAGACCCGATCGCCGGCCATGGAATGCTTGGTGCTCACGCTGTTGATCAGACTGAGGGGAACCT
The DNA here is from genome assembly GCA_035505095.1 of Bryobacteraceae bacterium. Lineage (GTDB taxonomy): Bacteria > Acidobacteriota > Terriglobia > Bryobacterales > Bryobacteraceae > JOPF133. The sequence goes on from DATJRE010000214.1 coordinate 5,286, forward strand.
TGGTCCCGGCAGTTACCGTGAACTGCGGAGGTTTGGGAGCTTCGGCGGGAGTCTCCTGGGCAGGGCACACCGCTCCGGCAGCTAACGCAAGCACCACCACCCACAGGCGTATCTCCATCACGACTCCTCCATCGATTCTAGCAGCCGGCAGCGCGGCCTGCGCCGCTATCCTCACTAACGCGGTCGGGCGCCGGAAAGTTGCGTCAATGTACCGGAAGAACCAGCCCGGCGGCGCTGGCTTGGCCCGCCAGCGAGACCAGAATGGCGGGATTGGCGGGCGTTCCCGAGGGAATTTCCAGGTTGATCTGGTAGAGTCCCGCCGACCCCGGGCTCAGGCCGGCGTACTTAATGAGCGACGGGTCCACGGCTTGTCCCGCGAGGGTCACCTGCAGCGTGCTCAGATTGACGAGCGGAGCGGCATAGGTAGGAATTTCGCCGGGCCCCGGGTCGGGCGACGTCTTACCCATGCCGGTAGCGAACAGCACGATGATTTCGCCGGCTGTGGCCGGGGCGCTTGGAGTCACCAGCGAGTAATCGCCGTGGGTGGCCAGGGCCAGGTTATTTCCGGTGATGAACAGGGCCGGCGCGGCATTGATCACCGGGAGAGTGATCACCGGCCCCGCCAGGCCTTCGCGCACCACCTGCACGGTCATCTGGCCGACCCCATCGGTAGCCGGGACCATGAAATTCACCTGGCCGGGCGCTACATAGAACAGCGCCACCGGCGAATTGTCCACGATCACCTGGGTGTAGTTCAGCGTGGTGGGCAGATACGGGAACTGAATATCGGAAGCCTGGAGCGCGTAAACCGACCGGGAAAGGTTGGTGCCGAACAGGGCGATCACCGAGCCGGGAGCGAACGGGCCGGGGGAATAGTCGCTGGCGTTGACGATACCGGACGAGGTATAGGACGGCGCCTGTCCCCAGGCAGCGATGGTACACACCGCGGCCACGAGAAGCCTGAGTCGCCACATTGCTTGGGATAGTGGCGGGGCGCGGCGGGAAATCTCAGGGAAATTGGCCGAGCCGGCGGTCGGGGGGCGCCGGTAGCGGGCCGACGACGGCCAGTCAGGGATCAGGGGCCATGGGTCGCGACAATAACATCAATATGCGGGAGAATATTGGCGTAGGGTTGCGTTATGGACAAGTTCTCGATCATTGCCACACTGCGGGAGCATGAAACCGAGCTGAAAGCCGCCGGCGTCGAGCATCTGCTGTTGCACGGCTCCTACGCGCGCGGCACTGCGGTCCACGAGACTTCGGACGTGGATGTTATCGCCGAGTTCGCTCCCGGTCGGCGTCTGTCGCTTCTGGACATGGTCGCCATTGAAAACCGCCTCGCGGACCTGCTGGGTGTTCGCGTAGATCTTTCTCCCGCAAAAAGCCTCAAGGAGCCAGTGGCCGCGAAGGCCTCGCGCGAGGCCGTCCTTGCCTTTTAGGGAACCGGCGCTTTCCCTGCGAGATATCCTCGACAGCATCGACATGATCGTTCAGTTCGTGCGTGATATGGACTCGGAGGCGTTCCGGTCAGACCCAAAGACAGGGGCGGCGGTCGAACGCGAGCTTCTGGTCATCAGCGAGGCGGCCATCCGGCTAGGAGAAGACGCGGACCGCTTGTGTCCTGGCTTGCCGTGGCACAATATCCGCGGCCTTGGCAACTGGTTGCGGCATCGCTATGACAGAGTGGACGTTGAAACGGTATGGATTACGGTCGTGGACGATCTTCCGCCGCTACGATCCGGGGTCTTACGGGCGTTGACTCCGCCGCCTGCGGAGCCAGATGGGTAAGCGCAAGAGATCCTCCAAATTGGATCGCGAGAGAACCTATTAGTTGGGGAAACTCGGCGTGTCCTGGTAGGTTCCCTGAAACCTTTTGCGGGCCAGACTGCCGAGGTCCGGTATGGCCGAAGCACCTTTGGCACGGTACAGGGAGTTCCCGACCCGGCAGGCCCTGATGTGATGGGACTCGCAAACTCGCTCATCAAAGTGCTACAAGAGGCACACTGGAGTTTGCCACCCGCGCCCACCGTATCAGCGTTGCAGGGTCCCGGAATGATAGTCCATATCAGTCCCATCGCCTCTCCACGAGCTATCGAGGCGGCCACTGTTGCCGCCGCAAAATGGACGAAACCATAGTGCTGGTAGTGCTGGCGCATCCCAAATAAAACGGAGATACTAGAGTCCTTACCCAAGAAATTGTAATGTAAATGAGTCAGGTTTTAGGCGACGAGTTTTTCCTCCTCGCAGCAGCGGTTGATCTCGGCCTGAAGACGATCAAAGGCGGCCCGGAGCGTGGAATCGCCGGGCGGGCCGG
>DATJRE010000215.1:0-60472 GCA_035505095.1 Bryobacteraceae bacterium
ACGGCGGAGAACTATCTGCGCGAGGGCGTCACCACCATCATCGAAGGGCCGGATGGCAGCTCACCGCTGCCGATTGCGCCTTTTCTCGACCGCATCGCGCACACGCCCATCTCGATCAATTTCGCCACCATGGTGGGACAGGGAAGCATCCGCCAGGCGGTGATCGGGCTGGCCGACCGCAAGGCGACGCCGGAAGAGATGGAGAAGATGAAGGCGCTGGCGGCGCAGGCCATGCGGGACGGGGCGTTCGGCCTCTCGACGGGGCTGTTTTACGTGCCGGGGAATTTCACGCCCACCGAGGAAGTCATCGAGATCGCCAAGGTCGTGGGGCGGATGGGCGGCATTCACATCTCGCACATGCGCGACGAAGCGGCGCACGTCCTGGACAGCGTGCGCGAGACGATCCGCATCGGCGAGGAGGGCGGGCTGCCCACGCAGATCACGCATCACAAGATGATCGGCCAGGCGAGTTGGGGGCTGAGCGTCCAATCGCTGAAGCTGGTGGAGGAGGCGCGGGCGCGCGGGGTGGATGTGACCATCGACCAGTATCCGTACACGGCCTCCAGCACGGGCATCTCGGCGCTGTTTCCGCAATGGGCGCTGGAGGGCGGGCAGAAGGCGCTGATGGAGCGGCTGGGCGCGCCGGAGCAGCGCGCGCGCATCAAGGCCGTCATCGTGCAGAAGATCAAGGAGGATCGCGGGGCGGGCGACCCGAAAAACATCCAGATCGCGAATTGTTCTTTCGACCGCACGCTGGCCGGCAGGAACGTGGCCGAAATCACGCGCGCGGAGGGGCGGGAGGCGACCTTCGAGAACGCCGCCGAGACCGCCATCGAGCTGCAAAGCAAGGGCGGCTGCTCGGCTATTTACCATGCCATCGGGGAGGAGGACGTGGTGCGGATCATGCGGTCGCCGTACACCATGATCGCTTCGGATGGCGAGATTCCGATTTTCGGGCAGGCTTCGCCGCACCCGCGCAGCTATGGCACATTTGCGCGCGTGCTGGGAGTGTATGTGAGGGAGCAGCACGTGCTGACGCTGGAGGACGCCATTCGCAAGATGTCGGGGTATCCGGCCCAGCGGCTGAAGATCTGGGACCGCGGCCTGCTGCGCCCGGGGATGAAAGCGGACGTGGTGACGTTCGACGCGGCGACGGTGGCCGACCGCGCGCAGTACGACAAGCCGCACCAGTATTCGGTGGGGTTCCGCGACGTGATCGTGAACGGGAAATTCGCTTTGCACGATGGGGTGGTGACCGGCGAGCGGCCCGGGCGGGTGCTGTACGGGCCGTCGCACGATTCGCAGCAGTGAGCCGCACCGAGGAGCACCGAGGCACACCGGGCGAGTGTTGTATTCCGGGGCGCTGGGTTACTATACTGGGTTCCGGTTGGCGATGGAGCGCTTGACGAAATGCTGAAGGGCCTCAATCGAATCGTCTGGCTGGCGCTGATGGCCGGCGGCGGCGTGCTCTGGGCGCAGCCCGCGGGAACGGCGGCGGCGGATGGAGTGCAGGTGGCGATCCCGGCGGGGTGGCATTGGAACCAGGGGATCGCGCAGGCGGGCGGGCCGCTTTCGCTGACCAGCTTCGAGCATTGGGAATCGGGCGGCATTCCCCCGGCGGGCGGAGCGGAGATCGACATTACGCGGGTGCCCGCGCCGCGCAATTTGCAGGAGTATATCCAGCGCGAAATGGCGGGTTCGCAAGCGGAAGCGCCGGTGGAATCGGCCGTGCAGAAGAACCCGGCGGTGGAGGTAACGTTCACGGACAGCTATGGCGACCTGAAGCTTTCCACGCGCGCGCTCTACGTGCTGCACGGATCGCGGCTTTACAAGCTGTACCTCACCTTCCGCACCGGGGACGCGCACGCGGCGGACTATGCGGCGCTCTTCCACGGGTTGGCGCAGCAGGCGAAATTCGAATGAGACGGCTGCTGCTGGTAGTGGCGGCGGCATGGCCGATGGCGGCGCAGGTCCCGCTGGAGTGGGACGCCACTTCGCCGGGCGCGGCGCAGATCGACGCCTATCTGCGGCAGAAGAATTCCGCCATGGCGGGTGTGGGCGCGGCGCTGGAAAGCCTGGCGCGGCAGTATAACCTCGATCCGCGGCTGATTGTGGCTATTTCGGGCGCCGAAACGACTTTTGGCAAACATGTTTGCGCGGTGAACAACGCGTGGAACTGGTTCCACAAGGGGTCGTGCCCGCCCTCGACGTTTGTGTCCTATGAAGAGGGGTTGGAGCACGTCACCAAGTTCATGCGGCGCAGTTATCTGAACAAAGGCTACACGACGGTACCACTGATCGCCAAAAAGTACTGTACCAGCGGGTGCGATCACTGGGTGCCGCTGGTTACCGAGTTCCAGCAGGAGATGCCGGCGGCGGCGAGCGCCGGGACGCCCGTCTTGCAGCCTTCGCAACCGGCGTCGCAACCGGCGCAACCACCGGTGCAAAAGCCGGCGCAGCAACCGGCGGCCTCCAGTCCGGCGCCTGCCGCGGCGCGTAAAACGCCGAGCGGCCGGGTGCTGGGTGTGCCGATCTGGGCAGTGGCTTTTGGCGGCGCGCTGCTGGCGGCGGGGATGGTGCAGCGGTTGTTGAAAGGGACGTAGAGGGTGGAGGGGCCGGCTGGTGGTGTGCGGTCCCGTTTTACGGTCGTTTACCGCCTGCTTGCGCGGATCTAGTGCAGGTGCCGCGGCCGTGAGGCAGTGCCTGATGCGCCTCCGGCACAGCGGATTGTTGGCTGAGATACGACGCCAGACCGCCGGGACTTATTTCCGGCTTGTGGTAAACTTGCCGTGAACAATGGCGAAGAAGCTGCTCTTGTGGTTCGGCGTGTGTGCGGTGTCGGCCGCGGTCACGGTGCTCTCGCTGAAAATTCTGGATGGGCCGTTGGGCATTCGGAAACGGCTCGGCATTCAAGGACCCGCCGCTACTACTACCAGCGCCACGCATCCTTAGATGGACGGAGAGAACGGTCCCACGTTTGGATCTGGGTGCGATTTTCGTGTAGAATCTCTCTTGCGGCTTGAGCAGTTGCCGCCGGGCGAGCCAGTATGGCTCGCGGCACTCAGGAGGACGACCCAATGGATCCCGAGATGGAAGGTTCCGAGCAACCACAGGAGGAGGCCCGGCCTGTCTCACGGCTCAGCCGGCCCGAGCAGACAACACCACCGCCGCCCGTGCGGCCTGCCGGCGGAAGCCCCTCGGGCGCTCCACCGCCCTCCGGCCCCGTTCCCCCGTCCGGGCCCGCGGCTGGAGGGGGAAGTGCGCCTGCTCCGGCGGGAAAGTCTTCGCCGGCGGGTAAGGTGGTTGCGGGGCTGGTGCTGGCGGGAGTGCTGTTCTTCGGCTATAACTACATGCACAAAGGTTCCACCGGCGGCGGCACGAGTGTGACCGCGCCGATGCCGGGGAGCGCTGCCATGCTGGCGGCCGAAACGCAGAGTCCCAACTACCAGAAGAACAAGAACGCCAATCCGGCGACGCCGATGCAACTGACCCCGACGGACTTCAACCAGAAGGCCACCGACGCCGCGGAGGCCGCCGCCCAGGCCGGCCAGCCGATTCCGGGACTCGACAGCGCCTCGGAGGGATTGGTGGAGAGCATCAAAAAGCACGAAGTCAAATTCATTACCGTGCGCGCCTACGACAGTTGCGCCGAAGACGGCGACTGGGTCACTTTAACCACCGACGCCGGCTCGAAGATCGGCTCGTTCATGCTGACGATTGTGGGCCGCAGCATCGTGATTCCGGTGGTGAACGGGCAGTTGCCGCACATGACCCTCACGGGCGATAAAGACGGCGTGGGCGGGATTACGGTAGGCATCGAGAGCAGCACGGGAACGTGGTACAGCGGCGTGCTGGCGCCGGGCGAATCGCAGCCGATTCCGCTGGCGATGCAATAGGACCCTTGCAATGTGGCAGAATTTTGTGGATCTTTGGACGAATTCCAACTGGTTTCGCGGAGCGCTGGTGCTATTTGTGGTGGGGCTATATGTGAACTTCAAGTAGGCGGAGGTCCGCCCGCAGGTCACTATGCTCCAAAATCCCATTATCCAGACGCTGATCCTTTTTCTCGGCTCGTACACCTTCATGACGGTCCTGAAGAAGTATGGACCGGTGGGCAAGATCGTCACCCTGATTGCCGGGATTTTCTGCGTCGTTATCTGGATGCTGCGCTATAACCGGGCGCAGATCGCCGAACTGTACCGCAACCCCATCCTGAAACATGTGATTGACCTGGTGTGCCAGGTGACCAAGGAACCGGGACCGGGAGGCGGCGGCGTGCTGGCTCCGGCGGCGGCCAGCGCGGTGGCGGCGCGTCCGGCTCCAGCGGCGGCGGTCGCTCCGGCGGCGCCGGCGGCTTCGGGTGCGGCAGCGGGAGCGGCGCGTCCCCGGCAGCCGGTTTCGGCGCGCTCAGGCGGCGGGGCGGCCGCGGCCAACGCGCCGGCCGGCGAGAATCCGCACCTGCTGGTGCGAACCGACGTGGAATACCGCACGCTGGCTTATCGGCTGAAGGAAGAATTCGTGGCGTGCAACGACGTGGTGGACGGCACCCTGCGCCAGATTCAGAACAGCGTGCGCATGCGCGAGCGCAGCCAGCCGATGGCCGCCATGCCGCCGCTGGGCATGAACCTCTACATGGGGCGCCAGGGCCTGGGCAAGAAGAGCCTGGCCATCGAGATCGGCAAGGCGCTTTATGGCGGCGACGCGGTGGGCGTGATTGATTTGGCCGAGCGGGGCGCGAGCCTGGCCAGCGTGGCGGCGGCCGCGCGCGGCAACGGGTACCAGACGTTCATCATTGAGAACCCCGATTGCGCGCCGCACCAGGTGCAGACCGATCTGCTCACAGCGTTCACGGGCGCACCGCTGATGGATGGCAGCACGCCGGTGAGCTTCCGCAACTGCTTCTTCTTTCTGCTGGTACACAAGGACGCGGAATCGTTTCCCAAGCCCGTGGCCAGCGCGGCCGGCACGGGATTCACGGTGGTGGTGAACCACCTGGCGGGGTCGACGGATCTGGACCAGATGCTGGCGCTGGCGCTGCACGGCGTGTATCCCTTCCGGCTCCCGGAGCCGGCCGAGCAGGCAGGCGTAATCGCGCGGCTGATGGAATACGAGTGCAACAAGTACAGCCTCTCGCTGGGCCGGGTGGATGCGCGGATGCTGGCCCGCGAGGTGGAAGAAGTCGGGCGGATGGGGAGCTTCCGCGTGGCGCCCACCAGGGTCAGCCGGATTCTATCGGGTCCCATCAGTACGGCGCTCGCGCGGCAGAGCGATAGCGTGGTCGTCGAAGCGGCAGCGGCGGCAGCGGAAGAACGTGCCTCATCCTCGTAAGGAGATTGCTCATGAAACCACTCAGCGAATTGACCAACCTGGACGAGTTGAAGAAACTCCTGGCCAAGCAGTCCACCGGCATGTCGCGCAGCATCAATGCGGACGAGATGATGGCGGCGTTGAAATCGCGCGTCAAGGGGCAGGACCCGGTGATTGACGACGTGGTCAAGCTGATCAAGATCCAGTGGGCCAAGGAGCGCCGCAATCGGCCGATTGCGAACCTGCTGTTCGTGGGTCCCACGGGCACCGGCAAGACCGAGCTGGCCAAGGCGCTGGCCAATTACCTCTTCGGCGACGATAAGGCGATGGTGCAGTTCGACTGCACGGAGCTGGCCAGCGAGGCCGCCAAAAACCGCCTGATCGGCTCGCAGCGCGGCTATCAGGGCGCCACGGCGGGCGGCGAACTGACGCGCGCGCTGCTCAACAATCCCAAGCGGCTGGTGCTGTTCGACGAAATCGAAAAGGGCCACCCGTCCATCTACGATCTCTTCCTGCAGATGATGGGCGATGGCCGGCTCACGGAACAAAGCTCCGGCGAGACGGCCGATTTCACGCAGGCCATCATCATTCTTACCAGCAATGCGGAAGCGGACGCCATCACCAAGCTGTCGAATGAAATCTCCGATCCGCAGGAGCGCGCGGCGGCGGTCAAATCGCACCTGGTGGTGAGCGGGAAGTTCCGGCCGGAGATTGTGGGCCGTATCGATCGGATCTACGTTTTCTCGCCGCTCGACGACCTCACCCAATGCGAAATCATCGCGCTGAAGATGCAGTTGATCGCCAGCCAGTTCGGCCTGGAACTGGATAACGTGGATACCGGGCTGATTATGGAATCCTTCCGGCGCGGCAACAAGCTCAAAAAATTCGGCGCGCGGGCGCTCACCCAGGAACTGGAAACCATGCTGGGCGACCGGTTCCTGGAGGTTAAGGAGAAGGGCGCCAAGCGGGTGCAATTGCGGCTGGACGAGGACGGCGAGATCCTGGCCGATTATTATCGTTAGGCACCATGACCCCCAAGCCCACCACGGCGACGGTGCAGCAGATCCGCAACCGTTTTATGCAGATCCCGGTGGTCTGCGGCGCCGCCATCGTGTGCATTCACCTGATCCCCAAGGACCCCGGCGATCACGATGTCCGCCTGGTGCTGACGGTGGCGTACTTCGCCGCGTGGCTGGGGCTGTTGTATGCCTGCATGGGGCCGCGCGAGGAATACATGCGGCAGTGGTACGCCTGGCGCTACGAAGACGCCGGGCCGACGGTGGAGCAGATCTGGCGGCTGTACCTGAGTTCGCTGGCGCGCTGCGTGCGCGTGCTGGCCACCCTGGCGATGGTGTGGGTGGTGTGCACGGCTCTGCGCGTGCTGATGATGTGGCCGGAGTTTTCGGGCCTCACCGACATGGCGACGCCGGTCTATTGGGCGTGGTGGGCCAGCCTGATCGGACTGGGCCTGCTGCCGATTTTCGGCGGCAACCTCTTTTCGGAGGTGTTCCAGCGGGCGCGCATTCTGGACGAGACCATCGAGACCTCGCAGTTCAAACCGCGCACGGCGCAGGATCTCCAGAAGGTGGACCAGGCGCTGGATGCGCCGCCAGTGCTGGCCCTGGAAGACTACCGCTTCCAGGCGGGCGGCTTCAACTGGTCGTGGGAGGACTTTTACAAAAACTCCATCATTTTCGGCCAAAGCGGCACTGGCAAAACCGTGTGCGTGCTGAATGCGCTGCTGGATGGGCTGCTTTCCTCGACGGCATCTACGGCCGAGCCGCCCAGCGGGCTGATCCTCGACCCCAAGGGCGACTACCTGAAGAAAATCGGGCTGGTGTGCCGCAAGTACGGGCGCGAGCGCGATCTGCTGGTGCTGAATCCGTACGACCTGGACCGCAGCATCTACTGGAACCCGTTCGATTCGGACGACGACGAACTGGAGATCGCCGCGCGCTTCGCGGCGGTGCTGGAATCCACCGGGATGGAAAAGGGCGGCGACAGCTTCTGGATCGACTCGGCGCGCAAGTTCATCCGCTACGCCATCAAGCTGCTGCGCCTGAGCAATCCGGATGTGCCGCCGGATTTCCGGCAGATCAACCGTTTGTCGGTGGACATGAAGGCCATCTCCAAGTGCTTCGACAACATGGACGACGAAGACTGCGAGTGGGATGGCCCGCTGCTGTACTTCAACAACGAGTGGATGGAACTGCCGCCCGAAACCCGCAACAGCATCATGGCCAACCTGACGAACATGATCGACCCGTTCCTCATGGAGCCGTACGTCACGCTGTTCTCCGGGAAATCGACCAAGCGGGTGAGCGAGATGATCGAAGAGGGCAAGATTCTGTATGTTTTTATGCCCATCGCCGACCGCGAGCGCATGGCGCGGGTGGTCTGCACATTCCTCAAGCTGGAGTATTACCGCGAGGTTTTGAAACGGCCGAACAAGCCGCGCTCCAGCTTTTTCCTGTGCGACGAATTTCAGGCGTTCTTCACGCAGGCCCCCGGCAAGGGCGATTCGGATTTCTTCGAACGCTCGCGGCAGAGCAACCACGCCAACATCATCGCCACCCAGAATTACCCGGCGCTCTTGAAAGCGTCCAACGACCGCGAGAGCGTGGTGAAGAACCTGGTGGGCAACTGCGGGGTGAAGATGTTCCTGCGCAACACCGATGAATCCACCAACAAGTTCGCCGCGGAACTGTTCGGCCAGACGCTGGTGACGATGATCGGGTCGGGCCTGGGCGCGGCTGCGGGAAAGAGTTTCGGCGGTTCGTCTTCCACTTCCACCAATCGCCAGTTCGATTACATGGTGCGCATGGAAGAGTTCATCAACCTGGCCGTGCCGGCGCGCGCGGACGGAATCGATTACACCGAGACCATTGTGCACCTGGCCTCGCGCGCGCACGTCTCGAAGGAGAGACTGAAGTGGAAGGTTCACCCGTTGACCGAATAGCTTGCGATGCTCAAGTTTCTGCTGAAGTGGCTGGTCATCTGCCTGGTGGTATTTATTGCGTGGGCGATGATCACTAACAGCGTAGTGCATTTTTATTGGTGGATGAGGCCGTGACCGAGGAACGGCGATTCAGCCCGAATTCCTGGCGTGTGACGGGGCTGGTGGTGGCCTTGCTGCTGCTGATCGGCGTCGGCATCTACATGCTTTGGCCTGCGCCCGGCGGCGGTCCCGTGCCGGTGCGGGAGGAGAAGCCTTCGCTGGTGGATGCGGGCACGCGCCAGCGCATTGACGCGTGGCTGGAGCAGAACCATCTGAACCCCTTTGGCGATGCGCCGGGCACGCATTATACCGGCGGCACGCCGCTCTACAACGAGCACACCGGCGAGCGCCGCGACCGCTACGAGTACATCCTTTCGAAACACCCGGAGCTGAAGCAGGCGCCGGGGAGGAAATAAGCCGTCCATGAGTTGGGAACCCGAGCCGGAAGATCTGCAACCCGAATCCGCACCCGAGCAACAGCAGGCGCAGCCTTCGCTGCGGCCGGCGCTTTCACGCCCGGCGCTGGACCGGCCGGCGGCGCCGCGCGCGCCCGAACCGCGCCATGCTCCGCCGCCTCCGCCCGTGGAGCCGCCGGTGCACCACGACGAACCGGACCACGAACCTCCCGAGCGGCATCGCTTCGACCCGCTGCTGGTGCTCGGGCTGGTGGTGCTGCTGGTGGGCGGAGGGCTGATGCAACTGGCCAAGGACGTGAAGCCGCCGGCGCCGCACCTGCGCCCCAATCTGGACCCGGTGAACGGCCAGATCGTGGTGGACCTCAAGGACAACGCCACCGGCGACCAGGTGGCCGAACTGAATCGCAAGTTCGGCATCCAGCTTATCTTCAACAGCCCGCAGTCACTGAAACATAAGCTGATGGTGGCGTTTGTAGATTCCTCGCGGCGCGCCGAGGTGCTGGCCGGGCTGCGCAGCGATCCGCTGGTGGAAGCGGCCGATACCAACGATCCGGTGGGGCTGTTTGCCTCGCCGGGGACGCCGGGATCTTCGGGCTCCTCGGGCGCCGTGTTCATCCCCAACGACCCCGCTTATCCCAAGCAGTGGCACCTGAAGATGATCGGCATGGAGCAGGCCTGGACCGTGACCAAGGGCAAGGGCGCGACAGTCGCGGTGATCGATAGCGGGGTGGGTTTGCCCGACAAGACGCAGTACCGACTGCCCGAGGATTTCCAGCAGACCAGCTTCGCCAAGGGTTACGACTTCGTGGATCACGACGACCAGCCGGAGGACGAAAACCACCACGGCACGCACGTAGCCGGAACCATCGCCGAATCGACCGATAACCACATATTGGGCGCCGGCGTGGCGCCCGAAGCCACCATCATGGCGGTGCGCGTGATGGGCGCCGACGGCAGCGGCGACACGGCCAATATCGTGGATGGCATTCACTTCGCGGCCGATAACGGGGCCAACGTGATCAACCTGAGCCTGGGCGGCGGACGCTACAACGACGTGTTTGAGAAGGCCATTACGTACGCCCACGACAAAGGCGTGTTCCTGGCCTGCGCCGCGGGCAATGACGGACACGAGCCGGTGAGCTACCCGGCGGCCTACCAGGGTTGCATGGCGGTTTCGGCGGTGGGTCCGAACAAGGAGTTGGCGGACTATTCGAATTTCGGCGACCAGATTGAAATCGCCGGTCCGGGCGGCGACCAGGACAAGGGCGGCGCCGATGCCGGCGTGTGGCAGAACAGTTTCATCCGCCAGAACGGAGTGGTGCGCGAGGGGCTGCTTTCGCTGCAAGGCACCTCCATGGCTACGCCGCACGTGGCCGGAGTGGCGGCGCTGCTGGTATCGATGGGCAAGAAAGATCCCGACGAGATTCGCGAGATCCTGCGCAAGTCGGCGACGCCGCTGGGGCCGGCGAAACAGTTCGGCGCGGGCCTGCTGAACGCCGAAGAGGCCCTCAAAATGACCGGGCAGAAGCCGGTGCAGAAGAACGTGCAGTGGACCGTGCTGGCGGTGGGGATGCTGGTGGTCTACCTGCTGGCGCAGCGCGGCACCAGCCTGAGCGCGGTGATTTCGCTGGCGGCGGGGTTCTTTTTTCCGCTGGCGTTGGAGAAGATTGTAGGCTTCGGCTCGATTTGGAACCTGCTGGGGCATTCGGTGATCGTACCGGTGATCTGGCTGATGTCGCCGAACCTGGCGAAGACGACGGTGCAGAATGCGGCGGCGTTCACCTTCGGGCTGGGGCTGCATTTTGCGGTGGATATCTGGACGGGCGCGTCGCCGTTTCAGATCGTACCCGAGCGGCGCATCGTTTTGTGGTTCATCGTGAACCTGATTATTGGCGCCTACCTGATCGTTTCCGCCATGTTCCAGCCGCAGCCGGCGAAGAGCGCGGTGGCGGCACGAGGGGCCTGAACGACGGGCGCGTGAGGTACCAAGCATGACCGACCAAGAACGTAAGGAGAAGGAAGAGCAACAGGCCCGCGAGCAGCGGGAGGCCGAGGCGCGCCGGCAGGAGCAGCAGCAGAAGGACGACGAACAGCAGCGCCAGGAGCGCGACCAGGCGGTCAAGAACCGGGACGAGCAGAATCGCGATCGAGCGCCGAAGTCGGGCGACGCCGGGCGGGATGAAAACGAGGACCGCCAGCGCCGCCAGGCCAACGCCGACTGGCGCGACCAGAAGGACCGCGAAGCCCAGGAAGCCCGCGACCGCGAGGAGCAGCGCCAGAAAGAGGACCAACGGCAGAAGCAGGAGGTTGCGAATCGGGAGAATCCTCAGGGGCGCCAGGGAGGTCAGCGGCAGGAAGATCAGCACCAGAAGCCCAGGGCCGAGGGCGAGCCGGTGGAAGGGCAAGGCAAGACCAGGGACCTGGGCGAAGATCCGCGGCGCAAAGAGGAGGAGGACAAGCGGCAGAAAGACGCCGAGGCGAAGCAGAATGGACCGCAGGCCGAAGGGAAACCGAAGAGCCGCGATCTGGGTGAAGATCCCAATCGTCAGAAGGAAGAGGACAAGCGCCAGAAGGACGCCGAGGCTAAGCAGAATGGGCCGCAGGCGGAGGGAAAGAACCGGAGCCGCGATTTGGGCGAAGATCCCAATCGCCAGAAGGAAGAGGACAAGCGGCAGAAGGACCAGGCCAAGCAGAATGGGCCGCAGGCGGAGGGAAAGAACCGGAGCCGCGATTTAGGCGAAGATCCCAACCGCCAGAAGGAAGAGCAGCGCCGGCAGAACGAGGCGCGAGGCCAGGATCAGCCGAAGGAATCGGCCAAATCGCGGGACATGGGCGAACGCCCCAGGAACGCGCAGGACGAGCAGCGCCGCAAAGACCAGCAACAGAAGCCGGATCAGCAGAAGCCAGATCAGCAGAAGCAGGATCAGCAGAAGCAGGACCAACAGAAGCAGGACCGCCAGCGGCAGGATCAGCAGAAGCCGGATCAGCAGAAGCAGGAACGGCAGCGGCAGGCGCAGGATGGCAACGCGCGCCGGGGCGGCCGGGGCGATGGCCTTTCGCCGGAAGAGCGCCGCGCGGCCCAGGACGACATGCGCCGCAAGAGCGGCCGTACCGATGGCCGCCAAATGGAGAAGAACCAGGAGGCGCAGCAGCAACAGCAGCGCGACGCCGACCAGAAAAAACCGCAGCAGACTAAGTCGCGGTGACGGCGCGGCGGCATGGGAGGTAGAAATGGGCGATTTCAGCCGGAACGAACAGCAGGCTTTGAAAGCCGGCAGCCAGACCACCCCGCACATCGCCGATGAGCGCGACATGGCCAAGGCGGTGTTCGAGCGCTACGGGGGCAATGAGCCGATCGCCATCGTGCCGGTGAAGGGCGAGGCCGGAAAAAGGCCGGATACTTACGTAGTTCTGATGTCGGGCACGGAAGCGCAGAACCCCACCCAGGCGACCTGGTTCAATCAGGACGCCTCGGCGGCGGCCAACCTGGACGACCGGTACCGCCAGAGCGTGAGGAACGCTCTGGATGAATGCGGCGTCCGGAAATCCGATAAGTTGATTTTCGCCGGGCACAGCCTGGGCGGCATGGAAGCCCAGAACATCGTGGCCGACCCGAAGTTTAAGGAGAAGTACACGGCCACCGAAGTGCACACTTTCGGCTCGCCCAAGACGGCGCCGGAGCAACCGGGCGTGGCTTACCACCGCTATTCCACCGTGGACGATCCGGTGCCGCGGTGGTGCAGTGCCGGTTCGGCGACGGGGCTGGATGGCGGGCGGCAGGTGACGGTTCCCAACAACCTGCACGCGCCGATGAAGGACCCGATCGGGCAACACAACCGCTATCCCGAGACGGAGGCGCTGGAGGGCTACAAGGTCAACGGGCGGCAGGGGCTGACGCTCGATGGCTCGCAGATGAAGACGTTCAGCGCGCGGCAGGACCGCAGCGAGGAGATCATTGAACGGGGCGGCCGGCAGATTTCCGGAAAGCTGGCGGAGATCTATGAGCAGCGCCGCGCCGCGGCCGCCGCTTCGCACGCGCAGCCTTCCGGACGGCAGTCTCTGGCCGAACAGATGCGCGAGAAGAGCGGGCGGACGGGGCCCGCGCCATCGCACCAGGAAACGCCCGGCATTCGCAAAGGGGGGCACTGAGCATGCCCGGCGAGATCGACCGGCGCTCGCCCGAGGAGAATGCCGCACTGAAGCGGCTCTACGGCGCGAAGCATCCCTCGCAGGAACACGCCGACGCGGAAGCGGCGTTCAACCGCGAGCGGGAGAAGCGCATGCGCGCGGGGGGTTTTGAGGGCGAGTATAAGCCGCAGCGCGACGTGCGCCATGAGTTCGAATTTGACGAACAGCATGATGCCCAAGGCAGGCGGACGCAGACCATTGCGCGCTCCAAGGAGGGCTGTCCGCTGCGGCGCCCCGAAGAGGTGATCAACTGGCGGCACACCCAGGTGGGGAAGGACGCCGACGACAAGGCCCGCTCCGCGTATCACGGCTCCGGCGACGATGCCGGCCATCTGATTTCCCCGGAGTTCGGCGCCGACCCGGGCGACCGGCGCAACCTCTCGCACCAGAATTTCGTCGCCAACCAATACGGCGAGTTCAAGAAGTGGGAGAACGACTGCAAATCCACCGTGGCCAACCAGAAGGAGCCGCACGAAATCGAAGTGCGCGTGCGCTACAAGCCGGAGGGGAACCGGGAGCGCGAGGTCGCGCGCGATATGCACCTCTATCGGCGCGATGAGCACAACCAGCGGCAGCCGGTGACCAACGACAAGGTGGTCTTCTTCAACCCCAAGAACGACGCCGTGCGCGCGGCGGAAGCCGGCCAGAAGCCGGAGCGCGGCTCGACGCGGCGGCACGCGAAGGAGGTGGGAACGGCGGTGGATAGCATGACCCCCGAAGAACGGCGTGCGTATGCCAAGAATATCGGGCTGCGGGCGGTGGACAACGGGCCCTCGAAAGGCAAGCAGAAGTAAGGGCGCAAGCTGACGGATGTGGGACTGGTTGGCCGACTGGCCCGTTACGGAACCACCGAGGTATCCCAAACATTGATGGCCACCAGGTTCTGGCGCGGCACCAGTTGATAGACCTTGCCGTCGCTCTTGATGCGGAACTCGCGGACCGGATCGACGAAGTAATCGAGCGGCACGTCGCGGATCTCGGCCAGCAGGGTGCCATCGGCAGCGTATTTGCGGATGACCTTGCGCACGTCGATCTCGTCGCCGGGGATCGGCTCTTCCAACGCCACGTAGACGCGGCCTTTGGCGTCGCGGCCCAGCTTTTCGATGGATGCCAGGCCTTCCGGCACCAGCACCGGGAAGCCGGCCTTCTCGGCCATTCCGGGCGCGTCGCCGAGCACAAAGCCTCGGTCGGGGCCGGTGCGGCGGGCGCTATCGGGCTTGGGGGCGTCGGGTTGGAAGCCGGTCTCGCGGGCTTGTCCATCGCCGGTGGGTTCCAGCCACATGCCGCCGGCTGCCTCCACGCGCGGGGTTCCGTTATCGGCCAGCCAGACTTGGCGCGGCCGGAAGCTGAGCGCCACATCCTTCACAAAGCGGCCTTCGGAGCTGAAGTAGACCAGGCGCTGCTTGAGCGGGTCGGTCAGCACCACCCCGCCATCCGGCGTGACATCGAAACTGGCCGGCCCATCCGGCAACTCGTCTTCGGCGCCGGCGGAGAGCGCCAAGCGGTCGCGCGGCACGTCGCCGTTTTCGATGTAGCTCACGGGAAGCTGGATCACGCGCGTGGCCGTGAGGACCGCAGCCGCGGCGGCGCCCCGATGCGGCTGGCTCGAAACGCGCAATCCCAGCAGGATGATCGCGACGGCGGCCGCAGCCAGCCACATCCAGTCCTTACGGGTGAAATTCATGGGTCGCTCAGACGGCGAAAACGGAGGGGCCGGTAATGCCGCAGGCGCGACCAGCTCATCGACTCGTTGCGGATCACGCGCGCGGCGGCGCCGCTGGCTTCATAGATAATCGGGTTTCCATCGGGCTGGTAACCGGCGAACAGCACGATGTGTTTGCCGGCATAGTTGAGGGCGTCGCCGGGCTTCAGATCGGTATAGACGTTGACCTTCAGCGGCTCCGCGATGCCGCTCATGTTGCTGGTGGAATAGGTGTGGCCGCCGCGATGCCCCCAGCAAAAGCTGACGAAGCCGGAGCAATCGATGCCGGCCGTGCAAGAGGAAACGCCGTCCCAGCTATGCGATCCGGCGGCATCGCCCTGGGCCAGCTTGGCGTCGAATCGCGGCAGGGCGTCGATACCGCCCCAGTTGTAGGGCTCCCCGCGAACCAGCTCGTGGGGGCGCCAGTCGGAAGCGTACTTCACGGTTTTGATGCAGGGGGCGTAGCGGTTGCGGTCTTCGCAAATCCAACTGTGGCTGGCGATTTCTTCGGCCACCGCGATCACCTGGTTGCGCGAAAGCGTGCCGGCGGCAGACGGCGCGGCGGGCGCGGGAGCCGCGGGATTGGCCGGAGCGGCGGGCTTCTGAGCAACGGGAGCGGGCGCGGGCGGCGGCAACTGCGGCTGGGGCGGCGGGGGCGCGGGCGGCGTGGGGTTGCCGGCGCGGATGGGCGCGACGATGGCCGCAGGCTGCGCGGCCGACGCGCTGGCCAGCATATTGGTATAGTTCCACAGCCAAAGCGTGATGCCGATGCCCAGCCCGATGCCCGCCGCGGTCGCCGTGAAGACGATGGGCTTCCACCATTCCGCTTCGGCCGGAACCTGCTGGCGGATGGGCTGGAGCGCCGGCTTGTCCTCTTTGACGGCCGCGGCCGGCAAGCGCCCGTCGAGCACGGCCTGCGCCGATTCCGCGCGGTTGGCCGGATTCGGCTCCAGCATGGCGCGCAGCACCTTGCGGATTTCCGGGTTCACGTAGTCCGGCAGTTGCGGGGCCACCTTGCGCAGTTCCTTGGCTTCAAAAAAGGTCTGGCCCATGGGCAGCGCTTCGCCAATGGTGGTCTCCGCCAGCACCAGCCCCAGGCTGTAGAGATCCGAGCGCGCGTCCACGCGTCCGCCGAACAGCCCGAAATGCTCCGGGGACGCATACCCCAGGTTGCCGCTGAACCCGGCGGCCTGCTTGCCCGGGTCGGGAGTGGCCACGCCGAAATCGATCAGCTTGGCCTTCTCCGGCGCGCCGCCCGGCAGAATGATGTTGGCGGGCGAAATATCGCGGTGCACGATGCCGCGCGCATGCACCACCGCCAGACCCTGTAAGATGCGGTCTTTGAGCACCGTCCACTCGTCGTCGGGCAAAGGTCCGCGCAGCAGCAGGCGCTGCAGCGACGGACCTTCCACCAGTTCCATGATCAGGTACGCTCCGTTGGCGTCGCTCAGCAGATCGTAGCAATGCACGATGGCGTCGTGGTGGATATCGAGCAGCGTTCTGGCTTCCTGGATGAACATGTTCTCGGCGGCCTTGCCGAGTCCCGCGTTGGTGCGGATCATCTTGATGGCGCGCAGGCCGCCCAGGCTGCGGTGGCGTGCCTGGTAAACCGCGCCCATTCCGCCCGAGCCGATGGTGCCCAGGATCTCGTACTCGCCGAACAGCACCGTGCCCGGCTGGAGGGTCTGTTCGGCGGGGTTCGGTCCGGATGAGCTGTCCATTTCTAAGTTCCGTTAGCGCGACTGCTCCAGAAAATTGATCTCCTGCTCGGCCTTTTGCATCAGGCGGCTGGCGGTGGAACCATCCTTCGCCCGGAGGGCTGCCGCCGCGCCGTTCATCGACTGGATCATGGTCTGGCGCGCGGATTGGATATCGCCGCGCAACGACTGGCCCTGGCTCTTCAAGTCCCGTTCAATTTGCCCGAACTCGTTGTTGATCGCATTGGCGCGGTCGAGCAGGGCGTTATAGCGTACCACCAGCCCGGAAACATCCACGCCAGGGGCAGGAGCCTGCGTCGGCGGTCTCTGGATGGGAGATTGAACCGGTGGTTGGTATTGAGGCTGCCGTTGCGGCGGCGGATTGGTGGGGTAGCTGGGGGCCGGGTAACCCGGCTGCGGCGGATTACTGCGAGCGGGCGCGGGAGTGGGGGTGTACTGGCTGGGAGGCGGCGTAGCGACAGGGGGATTCGGGTTGGTGACGGGACTGACGTTGTCCGGGCCGCCGGTGCTTCCGGTGCTGCCCGGGTTGCCCTGGCTGGGGCTTCCGTTGCCGGGCGAAGAGACCGGCGGCGTAACCGGCCCGCCTCCCGCCGCGCAACTGGGACACAGTTTGGCCTGCAACCCCAAATCCTGGTCCAGCTCGATGGCGCCATAATAAGATCCCGCCGCCGTCAGCGCGCAGATGGCCAGCCATCCCAGACCTAACTTCACCAGACGCACTTAGCCGTCTCCTTACTTTAGTTTTAACCGCACAGTATCGTTCTTCTGCGGAGGCGTCTGGCCCACATAAGTGCCCCGCGACCAGTCATCGTTGACTTCCACGATGGTTAAGTCACCGATCTTCTGGTCGAGCTTGATCTGCTTGCCCGCGGAGGTAGTTACGGTCTTCAAATAATGCCGGACCTCAAAGCTGTCGCCTTGCCGGACTCCCGCATTGCCGCCTTTGTCGATAAAAATCTCGCCGTTGGTAATGTCCACGATCAGCCCCGAGATCGGCTTGCGGTTCGGCATCGGGAGCGAAGACATCCCCGAGTGGCCTTCGAGCGATGCCAATTCCGAGCCGCGGCCCGGAGCGGCATGCCCGGTGGAGATGCGCTTGGGCAGCCCGGGCGCCTTCTTAATCATGTCCTTCGAAATGTCATCAAGCGCTTGGTGCAGCGCCTTCCGCACCAAATCCGCCTGCACATTGCCGGAGCGCGAGGAACCCGTCTGGCTGCCCGCCGCTCCGGGATCGGTAAATCCCGACTCCCTGCCCACCTCTTCGGTGACTTCGGCGACTGCCGACGGCGCCAGGTAAATCTGCCCGGTCTCGGTGCTGATCATCTGCGCGGTCAGCTCCACGGTAGCCTTCAGGTCTACCACTTTGTGCCCCACGCCCAACAGCCCCTTGGTCTTTTGGATTTGCTCAATGCTCAGGTTGTTCACCGTGCCGGTGACGATCGCATCCACCTGGAGGATCTTCCCATACGCTACGGCTTGGGAAGAATCGAAGCGGCTGCTGAACTTCAGGTTCTGCTCCTTCATGATGGATTCCACGCGCGAGCGGTCCATCACCTCGTAGGCCCCGCTTTCGGTCAGCGGGCTGAGCAACATCTCCGCCACGTTGTGGCCGACATTCGAATCGGCCCCCAAACTTCTGACGACTTCCGACTTTACGCTGGAGTAATCGAAATCGTAAATTGCGATGCGCCGCTTATCCGTCTGCCCATGCAGCGCCAGGAACGCGCCCGCGGCGAGTCCGGCCACAAGGAGCTTGCGCATCACACAACTCTTTCGCATACGGCCCCCCTCGAATAGCTATCCAAATACTGCTTTTCGAGTATATCCACTCAATTTGGGGTTTGCAATTGAGCGGGCCGCTACAAACCGCCGCGCGGCCGCTTTCCTTTTGGTCGCAAGGCGATTTCGGCACAAAGCCAGCGGGGCCGGCGCGGTACTAGTACATTCGTATGTACCAGAGACGATTCAATCCCTCGCCGGGTGAACGGACACAAACCAAGGGCCGTGCAGCATGAGGCGCCGGAATTCGCCGTGCGCGCCCACGCCGCACTGCCAGTTACAGCATTGTTGCGGACCGGCGAAACTAACTCGCCGCCCGCGTGGCACCCAGGCTCCGCGCGCACACGGTGGTGAACGATTCCACCAGCGGATTGGGTTGCGCGGCCAGTTCCGGCTGGAAGAGCGTGGCCACGAAGAACGGATGGCCATCCAGTTCCACAGCGCGGATTTCATCCTGATCGTCCACCGCCGCGACCATCAGGTTCTGACCCTCCAGCAAGCGGCGGTAGCGGCCATTGAGACCGAAACTGCAGTGGTACTCCTCCACCGTTTCGTATTTGCCGTAGGCCTTGTGCAGGATCGATCCGCCGGACAACCGCACGCGCGCCCTCACTCCTAACAGCGCGCAATTCAGCGGTGAGATCAGCGGCAAAGCAGCCTTGGGTTGCGACTTCTGGTGCTCCGCCGCGCTCAGCCCCAGGACGTTGCGCGCATACTCGATGAGCGCATACTGGAAGCCGGCCGAGGTACCCAGAAAAGGCGTGCGTGTGACCCTCGCGTGGCGGATGGCCCGCAGCACCCCCTCGGCGCTGCGATACGGCATACCCGGAACGCACCACAAGCCCGCGAACTCCGCCAACGACTCTCCATTGCCAACGGCGTCCGACGGGACCCAGACACTTTCCACCGCTCCGCCCGAGGCTACCGAAAGCGCCTGGGGAATCGCCCGATGGGCCCTCTGTTGCTGATTGAACTCACCAATGAGTCCGACTCGATACGAGGAGTGCATTGCGGTATTCTTTCACGCTATTGCGCCGGTGTAACCCGATAATTTGTACAATTCTGTGACATTCGCGACAATTTAACATAACCCACTGGGCGGTGGATGACTTGAACTATGCTAAAGCCACGCTCGGCTGCCGGACTGTGCTTGCGGGATTGCGTTCCGGCGGGGTTGCGGGAGGATGAAGGGCGCGCCAGCTAATTCTCTGGCGGGCAGCCCGTCTCGGCTATGATGGGGCGAGCCGAATGAACTGCGCCATCCGCACTTACGATCTTTCGAAACGCTACCGCCGCACGCCGGTGTTGGAGCGGGTAAACCTGGAAGTGCCGCCCGGCAGCATTTATGGGCTAGTGGGGGCGAACGGCGCGGGCAAAACGACCACCATCAAAGTGCTGATGAACCTGCTTGTGCCCAGTTCCGGACATTGCGAGGTGATGGGAGCGGATTCGCGCCGGCTTTCGGCCGCTGATTTTGCGCAAATCGGCTACGTTTCCGAGAATCAGGAAATGCCCGATTGGATGACCGTGGGCTACTTCCTGGAACACCTTGGCCACTTCTACCCCACCTGGGACACCGCGATGGCCGCCGGCCTGCTGCGGCGCTTCGAGTTGCCGCCCGGGCGCAAGCTGCGCGAGTTATCGCATGGAATGCGGATGAAAGCCGCGCTGGCCTCTTCGCTGGCCTACCGCCCGCGCCTGATGGTGCTCGACGAGCCGTTCACGGGGCTGGATGCGGTGGTGCGCGACGAACTGATCGAAGGCATTCTGACGCGCGACGGCGGCACCACCATTTTCATTTCTTCGCACGACCTCACCGAGATCGAGAGCTTCGTAACGCACATCGGCTACCTGGACCAGGGCCGGCTGCATTTCTCCGAGGAACTGGCGTCGGTCAGCGCGCGGTTTCGCGAGATGGCGCTTTCGTTCGCCTCGGCCCCGCCGCTTCCCAAGCCCTGGCCCGAGCACTGGCTCTTGCCGCAGACCGCCGGGAACGCGATCCGGTTTATCGAATCCCGGTACGATGGCGAGCGAACCGCGGCGCAAATCCGCGGTGTGTTCCCCGACGCGCAGGAAGTGACGGCCACCGCCATGCCGCTGCGCTCGATTTTTGTGGCGTTGGTTAAAGCGGGCCGGAAAGGCGTCCAATAGTCCGGCCCCCTTATGCGTGAGGTTCTGCTCCTCTTCCGAACGGACGTACACCATTTCCGATTGCAACTGGCGGCCTTCCTGGCATTGATGGGCCTGCTCGGGTGGGCGGAGGCGGCCACTCCGCGCGATCTCCAGGGGGCCATGGCTGGCATGCTCTGCCAATGGCTGCTGGTGCCGGCGGCCTGGTATCTGGTGGCGCTGGCGATTCATGAGCATCCCCTGCCCGGCGATAGGCAATACTGGCTGACACGGCCTTATCCCCGAAGCAGCCTGGTGCTGGCGAAGGCACTGTTTGTGGCGGCCTTCCTGAATTTGCCGCTGCTGGCGATGCAGACTGCCGCGCTGGCGGCCAATGGGCTGGCGCCGCTGGCGTATTGGCGCGCACTTGCAGCCCGGCAGGTCTTCTTCACTGCCCTGATGGTGCTTCCGGCAGCGGCGGTGGCAGTGGTGACCACCAGCCTCCGGCAGTTCGCCATGGTTGCGTTGGCGGTGTTGGGCGTGGTGCTGGCGATGGAATTGGGTAGCGGGCATATGCCCGCGCCGTGGGGCGGAGTGGATTGGATGCGGTTTTCGGCCATCGGCGCGCTGGCGGCGGCGATTTTCGGCGGCGCGGTGCTGCTGCAATACGTGCGGCGCAAAACGTGGTACGCGGCATCGATGCTGGCGGCAGGGGTGGTAGTCTGTGCCGCGGTGCCGGACCTGGATCTGTGGCCGGGCGCATTTGCGATCGAGAAGCGCCTGGGGGCGAGACCCGCGGACGCTTCGGCGATCCGGCTTCACTTCGAAGCGGCGCGCGATCCGGCGGAAGGACGCAGCCTGCTACCCCATCGGCAACCCCAGGACAACCTGGCGCCGCTCTCCATGCCTGTGCAACTGACCGGCATTCCCGACGGCATGGCGGTTTTGGGCGAGCACACGGCGACAAGCGTCCAGGCGCCGGGTGGGGACTGGCGGAATTCGGGCTGGCAGCCGCCGCTGGCGGAAGTGCGCACGCTGCACCTGGACGGGCCGTTCTGGCTGTCGATGGCGGTTGACCGCGGGTTCCTCGGTTCGTTCAAAGACCGGCCGGTGCATCTGCGGGTCAGGGCGGCGTTCACGCTGTTCGGCCCATCGTCCTCTGCCATCCTGCCGGTGCCGGTGATGGCGCGGTGGGTGAATGAGGTTGGCTTTTGCCAGACGTCTCCGGCGCGCTTCACCTGCTTTTCGCCCTACGCTCATGCCGCCTGGGTGGAAGCGGAAGCGCGTCCCACTCCGCCGGCCTCGCCGGAGCCCGTGCCGATGCGTCCCGAGATTTCCTACGCTCCGTATCCCACCAGCTTCGGGTTCGGCTTGTGGGAGACGGACCTGGATGCCATGTGGATGCGGCCGATGCCGTGGAAAGAAATTGCCGTTCAGACGCGCCCGGCGCGGGCGCACTTTGAGCTGGATCTGGATATTCCCGAAATCCGCCTCGCGCCTTATAGCGCGGCAGCAAGCGACCCCAACCCGTGACGATGCGAAAAGTACTGGCGATTTTCGAAAAAGATGCGCGCCATTTGTGGCCGCAGATCGCGGCTTTTTGGGCGCTGGTGGCGGCCGCCGCGGCGCTCGATCCGGTCTATACGCATCGGCGCCCGCTGCCGGCGGAGGGATTGGTATGGACCGCGCTGCCGCTGGCGTGCTGGATCCTGGTGATGGCGGCGATCCACGAAGACCGCCTGCCGGGCGACCGCCAATACTGGTTGACGCGGCCCTACTCGCGCGCCGGCCTGGCCGCGGCTAAAGCGCTGTTCGTGGCTGTGTTCGTGAATCTGCCGGCGTTGGTGGCGCACGCGGCGGTGATGGCCGTCCTGGGCATTCCACCGTGGCATCACATGACGGTGCTGGCCTGGCAGCAGTTCTATTTGACGGCCTTCGCGATTCTGCCGGCGGCCGCGATTGCGTCGGTGACTACCGGTCTGCGGCAGGTGATCCTGGCGGCCGTGGTGATCGTCGTGCCGCTGTTTGTGGGGACCACCGCGATCTCTTTCCTCACGCGCCACCCGGTTTTCTTTTTCCGTCCGGGCACGGGGTCCTGGCTCCAGACGGCTGGAGTCGCCGCAGTGCTGATGGTGGGGGCGGCCGCGGTGCTTTGGCTGCAATACGGGCGGCGCGCCACGGGATGGTCGCGAACGCTGGCAGCCGGAGTTGTTCTGGCCGTTGTGATAGCCGGCGGAGCGGTGCACAAGGATCAGACCTTCGCCGTGCAGGCATCGCTCACGCCGGGACCGTGGCGCGAGGCGGCCGTTCACGTCGATTTGGATACCGGCGCCAATCGGGCTGCCGATCCGCAGTATTCGCGCGAGCGCCGCGTCTACGGCGTGGCGCATCTCGAAATCCCGGTGCGCCTGGCGGGCCCAGCACCGGATTCCATCCTGCTGCCCGGCATCAACGCGCGCGCCGCCATCCAGGGCGGCCCCATTCTCAGTGGCGAGGTACGCGAGCAGCCGGCCGGGCAATGGTGGCTTTCGATCGACCTTCCCGGCGGCTATTTCAAAGCTATCCGGAACAACCCGGTGGATCTGGATGGCAGCCTCGATGTCACCGTGTTCCAGCGCGGCGTTTCCCTGCCCGCGCCGCAACGGCGGGCGGAGGTAACTCCCGGAGTTGGGGTGTGCGAGATCCGCCGCGATTTTGAGGAGCAACTGGCCCTGGAGTGCTACTCCCCGTGGCCTGCGGCTGCCCTGGCTTTAGAATTTCCGGATGGTGGCAGGCAGTGGATCATCTCGCGCTTCACGGCCGACCTGCCCATTCCGACGGCGGACGAATTTGCAACCATGGAGCGGTTTTCGAGCCCCACGCCCTTCGGCAGCCTGGAGGAGTTGGCGCCGCTGCGGCTGATCACGGAAGTGCCCACGGGGCATCTGCGGGTGCGTTACCGGTTGGCGGGAATCCGGCTGGCGGATTTCGCCTATCCGAGGTAGGGTGCCGGGAAGCCCAAAGATGCCGATAAGAACAGGTGTGCCGCTCATCCCGCCAGGCCGGGCGGCGATGCGTTATCATTGCCGTCAGAACAGAAGATGGCTGAAATGGTTCGTCAACCGCTCACCGTCATGGCGGACCCGGATGAAAATCGGGCCGGTGTCAGCGACGCACTTGAGACCGATCGAAAAACGGCTCTAGGGCAGTTCCTGACGCCCTCCGTCATCGCACAGTTCATGGCGACACTGTTCGATGACCCGCTTCGCCCGGCGTCGTTATTGGACGCGGGTGCTGGGATCGGTTCCCTTACTATCGCCGCTGTCCGGAGACTTGGGCAGGTCGGGTCGATCGATGCCTGGGAAGTTGACCCCTTGATGCGAAAGCACCTTGAGCAGAACCTCGATTTGCTTTGCGTGAAGCATCGCGTCCACGCGGAAGATTTTATTGCGTCGGCTGTGCAACAGATTGCCCTCGCCCAAGGCAGGCGGTACACCCACGCCATCCTGAATCCACCCTACAAGAAGCTGAGCAGCGATTCGGTCCATCGGGCCTTGCTTCGGAAGGTGGGCATTGAAACCGTAAATCTTTACGCGGCATTTGTCGCCCTTGCGCTCTTCTTGATGGAGAAGGATGGACAAATTGTCGCCATCCTTCCCCGCTCCTTCTGCAATGGCCCATATTACAGGCGATTCCGATTCTTGATTTTGAAAACATGTTCCCTGGAACGCATTCACGTTTTCGAGTCTCGTACGAAAGCGTTCAAAGACGATGACGTTCTTCAGGAAAACGTCATCATCAAACTAGTTAAAGGCAAGGAGCAGGGCGACATCGTTGTTTCGTCTTCGCACGATCAGAAATTCACAGACTATAAAGAGCGCTCATTTTCGTTTTCGGAAATCGTAAAGCCATCCGATCCAGAGGTGTTCATTCATGTCCCTTTGGAAGAACAGAACGCCGATGACGCCGCCTATCTCTTTCAATATTCCTTGAATGAAATCGGGTTTGAGGTCTGCACTGGGCCGGTTGTTGATTTCAGATTGAGGGCCTACTGGCTTGCCGAACCCCTGCCCCACTCAATCCCCCTCATATATCCCCATCACTTTTCCGGGGGAACTCTGCACTATCCCAAGCGGCACAAGAAACCCAACGCCCTTGAGGATAATGAAAGAGTTCGACGTTGGCTCATGCCCAACGAACGCTACGTCCTGGTGAAGCGCTTCTCGTCAAAAGAGGAAAGGCGGCGAGTGGTTGCCTACCTATACAACCCCGAAGAGATCGACTATCGACAGATTGGGTTTGAGAATCACTGGAACGTTTTCCATTCGCAGCGGCGGGGTATCGATCTGGTGCTGGCCAGAGGATTGGCTTGCTTTCTCAATTCCACCATGCTGGACAAACACTTTCGGGAGTTTTCAGGCCACACGCAAGTCAATGCTACTGATCTCAGAAATATGAAATATCCAAACCTGATATTCTTGCGGGCCTTGGGCCGAACGTTCCGTGAGGGCATGACACAGGCCGAGATTGACGACAAGATCCGACTCGCACATGAGCAAACGAACGAGGCTGGAAGAGGCTCGATCAATCCTTGTTGATCTGGGACTTCCGAAAGCGCAGCAAAACGAGAGGACGGCGCTATGCCTGCTGGCGCTTCTAAATCTTACGCCCTATAAGAAATGGAGCAAGGCTGAGTCGCCAAGAATCGGGATTACCCCAACTATGGATTGGGCAAGAAAGCATTACGACAAAGATTACGCCCCGAATACTCGTGAGACGGTTCGAAGGCAGTCTATGCACCAGTTCGTCCAGGCCGGCATTTCACTGTACAACCCTGATAAACCGCGACGGCCTGTCAACAGCCCTTATGCTGTCTATCAGATCGCTCCGGCGCTTCTTGAAGTCCTTCGGATGTACAAGACGGACGGGTATCGGTCGAAATTGGAAGAATACCTCCTGGTCCACAGGACGCTGGCTCAGATGTACGCGAAGGAACGTCAAATGGCAATGGTGCCCTTAAAGGTCAAGGACGGCCTTGAGATCGCACTTTCCGCTGGGGATCACTCGCTCCTTATTAAGTCAATCGTAGAGGAATTTGCACCTCGGTTTGTTGCTCGCGGCCGTCTTGTTTACGTCGGAGATACCGGTGATAAGTACGGATATTTCGATGAGGTCCTCCTGGCCGAACTGGGTCTCGTGCTCGACAGCCACGGGAAATTGCCGGATGTGGTTCTCTATTGCGAAAAGAATAACTGGCTTTTCCTTATCGAATCGGTCACAAGTCACGGTCCCGTCGACCCAAAACGCCACTCGGAACTCGAAAAGATCTTTTCCTGTTGTTCGGCCGGACGTGTTTACGTGTCGGCGTTCCCTAGCCGCAAGCTGTTCATGAGATATCTGGAGAGCATCGCCTGGGAAACTGAGGTTTGGATTGCCGACGCCCCGAGCCATTTGGTCCACTTCAACGGTCCCAGGTTTTTGGGACCATACACGACCGAGGGATGATATTTCAAACCCGTCGAGTTACCTGTTTGGGGCGTCGAACCTGTCGTGCGAACTCAGAAATCGCCATCAATGACAGCTATATTGTTTTCAGGAGACTAGAACGAATATGGAAATCACCTGGCTTGGTCACGGCACGTTTCAATTCCGCCTGCCTTCGGGAGAGGTCATCGTGATGGACCCCTGGATTGAGGGCAACCCGGCGTATCCGCCGGGGCACCAGTTCGATCGCGTGGATACCATCTGCATTTCGCACGGACATTTCGACCACATCCACGACGCTGTGCCGCTAGCTGCGCGGTTTTCGCCGCAGGTGGTGGGTATCTTCGAGACCTGTCACTGGCTGGAATCGCAGGGCGTGAAGAACACACATCCCATGAACAAGGGCGGGTCGCAGCAGGTGGGCGGCGTCACCATCACCATGACCCATGCGGTGCATAGCTGCGGCATTCTGGACGGCGACCAGATTATCTACGGCGGCGAGGCGGCCGGGTACGTGCTGCGCTTTGCGGATGGGCGCGCGGTGTACTTTGCCGGCGACACCAACGTCTTTACGGACATGCAACTGATTCAGCAACTCTACCATCCGGACCTGGCGTTGTTGCCGATCGGCGATCTCTTCACCATGAGCCCGCGGGAAGCCGCGACGGCCTGCCGCCTGCTGGAGGCGCCGAAGGTGATTCCCATGCACTTCGGCACCTTTCCGGCGCTCACCGGCAGGCCCGCGCAGCTTAGCGAGTTACTTGCCGGAAGCCGCACCGAGGTGTGGGAACTCCAACCGGCCAAAACCGTGCACTGGTAAGCGCTATTGCGCGACCCACTTGGCGATATCGTCCACCACTTCGGGCGCCACGTGGCCGGGCTTATGGTACTCGGCCTCGGTGCTCTTCCCCTGCCCGGCCACCAACAGGTGGTTGAGGCCCGGGTAGCTGTGGAAGGTGGTGTCCTTGCGGCCCGCCAGGCCGGTCTTCCAGAGGTTGAAATCTTTCGTGGTGATTTCGAAATCGCGCTCTCCCTGAATCACCAGCACGCGTGCCGGAAGACCTTTGGCCACCGCGACGGGGTCATATCCCTTCAGATCCAGAATGAAAGCCGCGGTCATCCCCATAATGGGCGGGGAATCCGAATCGGCCTGCTCCAGCGCCTTCACGCGCGCGGCGTTGGCCTTCACCAATTCCAGTTCCCGGGCCTCGGTAACCTCCGGCCCGGCGGTCGCCCCGCGATTCGCCAGCAGGTAGGTGGCCTGATCCACCATGACGTCTTCCAGTGGGCGCGCATTGCCCTCCGCGATGATGATCCCCGCCAGCTTGCCATCTTCCTGGGCGATGCGCGGCGCCAGGTAGCCGCTCAGGCCGAGGCCCAGCAGGTAGACCTTCTGGGGATTCACTTCGGGCTGCGCGCGCAGCAGGGCGATGGCTTTCAAGGCGTCGTCCCCGGTCTGGTCGCGGACGGTGATTCGGGGCATGCCGGCCATCCGCGCCGCGTAGACACGGGTGCGCTTCTCATAGCGCAGCACCACCACGCCGCGAGAGGCCAGGCCTTCCGCCAGATCGCGGAACGGCTTGGCGGCGAATACGGTCTCATCGCGATCGTGGGGTCCGGAATCGTGCACCAGCACGACGGCGGGGAACGGACCGCTGCCCACCGGGACGGAGAGCGTGCCCGGAAGCTTCCAATCTCCGTCGCCGACGGTTACGGCTTTTTCGTGGAATGCTTCGGGTTTGACGTAGGAGGGCCGCTGCCAGGGCATCTCGCCGGGCCGCTGGAGGAAAACCGCAATCTTGCCTTCCGGAGTGACGGCGGCCGTGAAATTAATGTTCTGAGTGGCGAAGCTGACCGGAATCACCACCACGAAATTCGGCCCCGGGCGGGTGACCGTGGGTGCGCCGATATTGCTGGGCGCTCCCCAGGATTTGATTTGCCCATCCAGCTTGTTGAGGGCGTCCACGGAGTAGACCTTCTGTCCCTCGGGAGTGAACATCTGATTCAGTTCCTGATACTTGCCGCCGAGCATCAGGTCCAGCGCCTTTCTGGCGGTGGCGCCTGGATCCGCAGCCGTTTGGGCGGCCAGCAGGCTCACGGATAACAGGCAAACAGCGCGTTGGAGCATCACTCCTTTATCCTAACGCCTCGGCGGAAGAGCTTGCCGGCGGCGGTAGAATGGGCCCTTGGGCGGGCCGGTTCGCGGCCCAGTCCTGCTGACCGGCGATGCAGCTTGGCAGGATCGGTTGATCCTGCGCCGGCAGACCGCCGGTGGGAGGCAATCCCCACTTTGTCGATACAATTAGGGGTATACGCAAGGAGGAAAACTGCATGGCAAACTACGCGCATCCGGAAGCCCTGGCCAGCACCGAATGGGTTGCGCAGCATTCCCGAGACCCGCACGTTCGGGTGGTGGAAGTAGACGTCGATACACAGGCCTACAACGAAGGGCACGTGCCCGGCGCGATTGCCTGGGCATGGAATACGCAGCTCAGCGACAGCCTGCGGCGCGACATCCTGTCCAAACAGCAGTTCGAAGCCCTGATGGGCGCTTCGGGCATCTCGCCGGAAACCACCCTGGTGATTTACGGCGATAACAACAACTGGTTCGCCGCATGGGCGTTGTGGCAGGCCAGGATCTACGGCCACCGCGACGTGCGCCTGATGAACGGCGGCCGCAAGAAATGGTTGGGGGAAGGCCGCGAGCTTTCGACTGAAGTTCCGCAGGTTCCGCTGACTTCGTACGACGCGCAGGAGGCCGACCTTTCTCTGCGCGCCTTTCTGCCGCAGGTTCAGGAGGCTTCGGCGCAGCGGCTGGCGGCCATGGTGGACGTGCGCAGCCCGGCGGAGTTTACGGGCGAGATTCTGGCGCCTCCGGGACTGCCGGAGACCTGCCAGCGCGGCGGCCACATTCCCGGCGCGACGAGCATCCCGTGGGGCAAGGCCTGCAATGACGACGGCACTTTCAAATCCGCCGAGGAGTTGCGCGCGCTGTATGCCGGCGAGGGTGTGGACGGCTCGCGGCCGGTGATCGCGTACTGCCGCATCGGGGAACGGTCCAGCCATACCTGGTTTGTGCTGAAGTACCTGCTGGGCTTCGACAAGGTGACCAATTACGACGGTTCGTGGACGGAGTGGGGCAACCTGGTGGGCGCGCCGATCGAGAAGGGCGCAGCCATTGCGGCGAAGGGCTGATCATGCAAGCGGAAGAATTTCAGGAGCGCGAGCTGCAAGTGGCTGGTTGGCCGGTGAAACTGACCAGCTACCGACTGGGCGCCGTGTGGCATGCGACGGCGGACAATGTGTCGCCCGGAGCCGCCCTGGCGCGCAGGACGGGGGCGACACGCGAAGCCGCTGAAGAAGCCGCTCTTCAGCGGGCCGAGGAATTGCTGCGCCGCACGCACCGGCACGCGGTGTAGCGCGGGCCTGGCGGGGAAAGCTGATGGCGCACCGGTGGGCCCGCGAGCTACGGCGGGCGTCAAGCTGCTGTCCGGACAATCGGTAGCCCGGGCGCATGGACGGTGGCGCGGCTGAAGACAGGATCGGCACGCAGCGCCCGCGGGTTGGCGCTTTCGCCGCGGGCTGAATCGTGCTTTAATCGAGGAAACCAAACTTTGGTGATTTCATGGCGCGAGCGGCGCGTGTGTGCGGCCGCCCGATAAGGAGGTTGGATGTTCAGAAAGCTTTTGGTGGCGGCGACCGTGTTCTGCGCCGCGGCCCTGGCTCAAGGCGGCGGTATGGGCGGCGGTGGTGGCATGGGCGGCATGGGTGGTGGTGGTGGTGGGATGGGCGGCGGCGGGGGGATGGGTGGCGGCGGCGGCATGGGCGGTGGAATGCCGCGCGCGCAACGCCAGTCGCGATTCGATCAGCTTGCCGAAAAGCTCAAATTGAACAAAGAGCAGAAAGAGCAGGCCCAGAGCATTATAGACGCGGGCCGCGAGGAAGCCGGCAGCCTGCGCGAAAGCGTGGCCCGGGCGCGTCTGCAGATCGCCGATGCCGTGGTTAACGCTAAGGGCGACGACGAGGTGAAGAAGGCCGAAGATGCCTATGCCGCGGAAGTGGCCAAGGAAACTGGCCTGGAGGCCAAAACATTCGCCAAGATCTACGCTTTGCTGAAACCCAATCAGCATTCCAGGGCCCCGCAGGGTTGGGACCTGATGGCCGACATCTTCAATTCGGCCGGGCGCGGGGGCGGGCGGGGCCGGATGCAAGGGCAGGGCAGGAACTAAGGAGGCTGTATGGCGTTCAGAATTCTATCGACTCTGCTTCTGGCGGCCGGCCTGCTAATGGCCCAGGGCCGCGGCAACCGCAACAGCAGCGCCGGCGAAATGGGCGACGTGGGCATGACGCGGCCCGAGCCGCTCGACCAGCTCGCTCAGATGCTGAAGCTCAACAAGGATCAGAAGAAAGACGTCAAGGGTATCATGGACGAGACAGAGAAAGAAGTCACGCCCTTGCGCGAGAACATGGTCAAGAGCCGTGAGCAGGTCGGCGCCGCCATCGAGGCGGGGAAAAGCCAGGCGGAGATCGACCAGGCGGTGAAGAGTTATGCCGACCTGGAGGCCCAGGTCAGCACGGTGGAGGCCAAGGCCTTCTCCAAAATCTTTTCCAGCCTGGATGCCGACCAGAAGACCAATGCCCAGGCACTGGTCAATTCGCTGATGTTCATGCACGAAGTTTTCAAACGCAAGAACTGGAATACGCAGCCTTCGGAATAGCCGCGCTCACACCCATAGCAGCGGCTGGCGCACGGGGAAATTGCGAAGCACCTCTTCGACCGTGGGATCGGGCTTGAGCCGGCCCCACAGCGCCAGGTATTCGGGCTGACCCAGGGCCAGCCCGGCGAACAGCAGGCTTGGCTGGCGCACCGGCCACTCCTTGTCGTACATCACGTCCGGCGGGAGTGGCCATTTCTCTTTATCCAGGATGAAGGGGTACATGTACGCCATGGCGCGCGCCATGCCGCGGCCATCCGGCAATTGCCACTTCCACAAATTCTCCCGCGGCGTGGTGAGAGTCTGCACCAGGATGGCCATGGCGTCCAGGTTGAACAGCGAATAGCCGTATGGCTTGGTGCGCCGCAACTCCTGGGGGAAGCTGCCATTGGCGGCCTCCTGGTTGGGGATCAGGACGGTTTGGTAGCGGTTGCGGCAATAGGCGGTCTGCCCGGCGTTCCCGGTGAGCCAACTGAAGCCAGCCACCTGGGTGGCCCAGCAAGTGGCGTGGTTGTTTTTGGTGTCGCGCTCGGCAATCCCGTAGGGATGCGTGGTCATCCAGCGGATATACTCGGCGAACCATTTCTTCACGCCGGTCAGATCGCTGGGCGCCAGGTCAATCTGCCCGGCGGCGCGCGCCACTTCCACCAGGTGCAAGGTGTCGATAATGCCGGTGCCGCGGCCGGTGAAGCGTCCGTGGATGGCCTGGGCGTATTGCAGGTTCGGATTCATGAGCGTGGCGGGGTCGATGAACCAGGCGCGCAGGTGGCGCGCGGCGGCGGCGGAGTACT
The DNA here is from genome assembly GCA_035505095.1 of Bryobacteraceae bacterium. Taxonomy (GTDB): domain Bacteria; phylum Acidobacteriota; class Terriglobia; order Bryobacterales; family Bryobacteraceae; genus JOPF133. The sequence goes on from DATJRE010000215.1 coordinate 31,187, forward strand.
GGGGGTCGCGGGTGATCCGATAAGCAGCCGCCAACGCCGGCACGATGAGGCTCAGCCGGATCATGGCGCGGCGGTGGTCAACGAAGTTGTCGGGATTGCTCATGCCGTCGCGCTGAATGTAGGGCCCGTCGGGATTTTTCGGATCGGGCCACCAGTAGTCGCCTTCGGAGAAGAAATCGTGCAGCCCACCGGCGCTGCGCGGCGAATGGGCGGCGGTGACGGTAATCGGCTTAGACGCGAGGTAGCCCGCGGCGGCCTTCATCACGCGAGGCCGTTCGATGGCCTCCAGGTCGAACTTCGCAGCGCCCCGAAGGGGCCTGCGGGCCGCGAGCAGGGCACCAGCGAGGAAGCCGCGACGCAGCATGGGGCTATTTTAGCGCTATCGTGAGCGTGTTTTCACCGCGTCGAATGGGCCCCGGTCCCGCCTCTGGCCTGGCGGGAGTTTCCTCCTCCCATGAATATCGACATCAGTCGATGCCTGTGCGCCGCGATGAAGCGAGGCTTCTTACGGCAGCGGGGTTTCGCGGTGCAGCAGGTGCAGGATGTTGCCGTCGGGGTCGGCGAAGAAGACCAGCGAGTTGCCGCCGTGGGTGGCGGGCTCGGCCAGAAAGCGGACGCCGTGCTCGCCGAGCGCCCGGCAGGCCGCAGCGAAATCTTCCACGGTGAGCGCCAAGTGACGCAGTCCGGGGTCGTTCAAGTGGAAGGCGCCTTCGGCGGCGCGCCCGGCTTCGATGATCTCGATCATCGATCCATCCTGGCTTTTCACGAAGACCGTGCGGCTGTTCTTGGACCGGTAGTTGATGCGGAACCCCAGGACGTCTACGTACCACTGGGCCAGCCGCAGGGGATCCGGCGATGCGATGGCGGTGTGCTCGATGCCTGTCACCATATTCCGCGATTGTAGCGCGCCGCCGTGCCAGCGTGCCCGGCGGCAATCGACTATCATGGTGCCAAGAGGAACCTGAAGCACCATGCGGCTTGTGCGGCTGCTCATCCTCGCGACCGCGGCGGTTCTGGCGATGGCCCAGTTCGGGCGTTTCGGCGGCGGCATCGGCGGGCGCGTGCCGGAGCGCGGTCTGGACGATGCACCGCTGCCGCGCCGCGAGGCTGAGTTCCACTTCATCCGCCTGGAGTACACCGACCTGCCGCAGTTTCATCGCGGCTGGGGACGGTCGTCGCGCGATGGCCTGGGGTCCGGCTGGTGGCTGGTGGATTGGCCGGCCGCCGACAACCACTTCACTACCGGCATCGAGCGCCTTACCCGCATCGACACCGGCGACCCGCGGCACCTGCGCCTCACCGATCCGGATCTGTTCGACTACCCGTGGATCTACGCCACCCAAACCGGCTGGTGGGGCCTTTCCGACGCCGAAATTGCGCGCCTGCGCGAATACCTGCTGCGCGGCGGCTACCTGGTGGTGGACGATTTCTGGGGACCCGAGCAGTGGGAGATTTTCCGTGCGACCATGGACCGCGTGCTGCCCGGCCAGCCCATCCTCGACATCAACGAATCCGACACCGTGATGCACGTGCTGTACGACATTGAGGAGAAGGACCGTACCTTCATCCCCGGTTCGCGGCACCTGCGCCGCGGCCCCGGGAACACCGTGCAGGTGGTGCAGCCGGAGGGGTCCGTGCCTGCCTGGCGCGCCATTGACGACTACCACAACCGCATGGTGGTCGCGGTGAATTTCAATACCGATGTGGGCGACGCGTGGGAATTTGCCGACGTGCCCTACTACCCCGAACCCATGACCGCGCTGGCCTACCGTTACGGCATCAACTACATCATTTACTCGATGACCCACTGAAGCGCGGCGCCCCACGATATGCTATTAGCGATGCGGGCCCCGATTGTAGCGCTGTGCGGCCTGGTTGCCTGCGCCCACGCGCAGCCTGCCGGCGATCTGCTGGAGCGGGTGAGCAGGAAGGTGCTGGATACGGTCGACCGGCTTCCCCGGTACATGTGCACGGAAACCATTGACCGCTTCCAGTTCGAACCGCCTCCCACGCGCGTCGAAGCGCCCTGCGAGCCCGACCGGCGCAAGCGCCCCCGCCTTACTACCAGCGACCGTTTGCGGCTGGATGTGGCGATCTCGGCTTCACACGAGATGTATTCCTGGGTGGGCGAAAGCCACTTTGAAGACCGCAGCCTGTTCGACCTGGTAGGAAACGGGGCCCTCTCTACGGGCAGCTTTTCCTCTTTCCTGCTGGTGGTGTTCCGCACCGACAACACCGCGTTTTCTTACAAGGGTCCGCTCACGGAAGCCGGCCGCACGCTGGAGGAATTCGAATTCCACGTCCCCAAGCCGATGAGCCACTACGCTTACAGCGGGGAAGGCGCACGCGTCACCACGGGCTATTACGGCGACATCCTGGTGGATCCGCAAACCGCCGACCTGGTGCGCCTGGAGGTTCACACGGAAGGGCTCCCTCCGGAGACCGGCGCCTGCCAGACCAACTCGACTTTGGATTACAGCCGCCTGCGGTTGAACGACACCGATTTCCTGCTGCCCAAACGGTCGGAGTTGGAGATCCTCAACGCCAATGGAGTGGAAATGAGGAACATCACGGTGTTTTCGGGATGCCACGAATTTCTGGGCGAATCGACGCTGAGCTTCGACTCGGCGCCCGGGCCGGACGAGGCAGCGGCCTCGAAATCCGGCGCGGCGGCCGGCGATTTGCCGGCGGGCTTGCCGTTTCGGATCGCGTTGGACCGGAAGATCGATCCGGCGTCCGCCGCCGCGGGAGACCGGGTCACGGCCAAATTGACCGGTCCGATTCGCGACGGCAACCACCGGATTCTGGTTCCCAGGGGAGCGGCGGTCAGCCTGCGGATTCTGGAGTTGCGCCGTTTCTACGATCCGGTGCCGGTTGTCCGGATGATTCTGAAGCCGGAGACCGTGGAGATTGGCGGAACGGCGCGCCCTTTGGCCGCCGAACCGGACACGCACCCGGTCCCTGTGCTAACGGGCGGCAGAATGAGCCCGGGACGGAGGACCGGCTCGGTGATGCTGGTGTTGCACGACAACCAGGATGCGCACGCTGCGGTGATCCAGTTCCTGAACATCGGGATGAATTTCGTGGTGGAGGGCGGCTCCGAATCGAACTGGTTCACGGCCGCACGCAAGCCGTAGACCCGCGGCGGCGCCGAAACAGACCCGCGGCCAGCAGGATAGCTCCGACGCATACCAGCCCAAGCGGACCGGGTTCCGGAGTGCTGGCTACCGCGCATCCCGCGCAGGCCTGAAAGGTGGCGCTGTCGCCGAACGAGGTGATCGACAGGCTGCCGCCGCTGGTGGCTACGTCCGAGACCGCGGAGCCACTGTAGATCGGGTAGGATGCCGATGCCAGGAGGGTGGTCAACGTGTAGGAGCCGAACACCGACCCGTCGTCCGCGCCGAGGTAGGCTGAACCGCTTTCGTTGGTAATACCGACGATGTTGATGGCGTTGTCGAAGAAATACGTGTCGCCGGAGAGCGTCACGGTACCCAGGCCCGCTATGGTGACCGTGTTACCAGCCACGTCAGGGGAGCAGGGATAGCCGCACGTCGAAGAGCTGATGTCCGTGGTATCCGTGGTCTGGATAAAAGTGATAAGGGCATTGGTGAAGGTATCACCATTCAGCGAGCCGCCGCTAAAGGAGCCGGTAGCCGTGGCGCTGATGGTAAATGTGATCGAGCTAGCCATCGCCGGAAGCGCCGCCAGAGTCAAGGCGAGCAGGCCGACCGTTTTGGTCATTTTCGACCTTCTCCTTCCGCTCAAAACCGTCTGGTAGCCCGCCGGCAGGCCTGGTACTAAACTCGCAATCCGCGCGACTTCCTGCATGTTCATGAGCCGTCCCCTCCTTGTTCGAGCGGGTAGCCTCACGTAAAATGAGGCGGATATGCCACCGCTCGGAACAGACTAGGGCGAAACCTGGCGGTATGTCCCGCAGGCGCGGCGAAATTGTTGTGAAAGATTTCTGAAACGGATGATCCGCAAGAAAAGAGAGCACTTCTTCGAGTTCGGCCGTTTCCGCCTGGACCCCGTCGAAAGGGTCCTCTACGCCGGGGGCCAGCCGGTGCCGTTGACTCTGAAGGCCTTCGAGACACTGTTGGCGCTGGTCGAGAACAGCGGCCACGTGGTGCCCAAGGACGAACTGCTGAAACGGGTCTGGCCGGACACGTTCGTTGAGGAAGGCACCCTGGTCCAGAACATCGCCACCCTGCGGAGGGCCCTGAGCGACGGGGCGGATCAGCGCTCGCCGATCGAGACGGTACCGCGCCGCGGCTACCGGTTCTCCGCGACGGTGAACCAGGTGGATGCCGACGAGCCGGTTGTGGAACCGAAGTCCCGGCAGGCCTACCGGACGGTTGTCCGGGCGGCCATGGCAACCGTGCTGCTGGTGGCGGTCTGGTTCGGGGTCGAGGGCAGGCGCTCTCCCGCCCCGCAGCGGGAAAAGATTCGCCTGGCGGTTCTGCCGTTTGTGAACCTGAGCGGCGATCCCGGGCAGGACTATTTCAGCAATGGCCTGACCGAGGAGATGATCACGCAGCTCGGCAGCCTGGAACCGGCGCGGCTGGCGGTGATCGCGCGCACTTCCTCCATGCAATATAAGGACACCAGGAAAGATGCGCGGCGGATCGGCCGCGAGCTGGGGGTGGATTACATCATGGAGGGAAGCGTTCGCCGCGACGCCGGACGTGTGCGGATTACGGCGAAGTTAATCCGGGTGAATGACCAGACCAACCTCTGGGCTCAGGATTACGATCGGAACCTGACCGACATTCTGAGTTTGCAGAACGACGTAACCAGCGCGATTGCGGCCGAAATCCGGCTGAAGCTGACGCCGGCGGCCAGTGCGCGGGCGGCCAACGCGGTTCCTCTCGATCCAAAAGTCCTGGAGATGTATCTCGAAGGGCGATACTTCTGGAATAAGCGCACAGAGAGTGGGATTCTGAGGGCCATCGACTACTTCAACCAGGCCATCGCGCGTGCTCCGCGGTACGCGCAGGCATACGCGGGGTTGGCGGACGCATACGCCCTGCTCGGCTCCTTGGCCAACGCCACCATGCCGCGGCCTGAGGCGATGACCAAAGCCAAGGCCAGTGCCTTGCAGGCGCTGGAGATCGACGACTCTCTGGCCGAGGCCCACACTTCGCTGGCCTTCGTTTTGATGCAATACGAGTGGGATTGGCCGGGATCCGAACGGGAGTTCCAGCGGGCCCTCGAATTGAATCCCAACTACGCAACGGCTCACCAGTGGTACGGATTCTGGCTGATGGCCCGCGGAAGGTCCGGGGAGGCGCTCGACGAAGAGCGCCGGGCGCAGGAAAACGATCCGCTTTCGACCATCGTGGAGACCGACACCTGCCAACTCCTTACGTACCTGGGGCGCAACGACGAAGCGATCCGCCACGCGCAACGCGCGCTGGAACTGGATCCCGGTTTTCCGCTGGCGCACCTCTACCTGGCGGAAGCGTTCGCCGGGAAGAAGGAGTACCAGGAAGCCATCCTGGAGGCAGGGAAGGCTCTCGACTTGAACGCAGACCCGACCTGGGCCCAGTCGGTGCGGGCCCGCATTTACGCTCTTGCCGGGCAGACGGACCAGACTCAGGCGATTCTACAAAAGCTGTTGAGAGCCGCCAGTCCGCAGGACGGCCGGGCGATGGTGGTGGCCCAGGTTTACGCGGCTCTGGGAGAGAAAGACGCGGCCTTCGAGTGGCTGGAAAACGCTTATCGGCAGCGTGAAGGCGGATTGATTCTCCTCCAGGTGGCGTCGGCGTTTCAGCCGATCCATCAGGACCCGCGGTTCTCCGACCTGGTGCGCCGCATCGGGCTGCGGTATTCCAGTTCTTGAGCCGCCGGCGGAGCGGGCGAACCACCTGCCACCACTACCGCTGCGATTCGGAGGACCATCTCGGGTATGCCCCTCCGTTACCCTTGCGCTATCCTTGCGGCTGCCTGCGTCTCGCTCTTTGCGCCGATGCCGGCGCCAACGGGCAGCCCGCGCTGCCGGCACGCGGACGCGCGCAGGAGCAGCAGGAGACCATCCGTCCGAATAATCGCGCGGCCATCAACGCCTTTGCGCCCTCACCCGTGGCGGCGGGGGTGATCTGGGCCGGCACCAACAACGGCATCATCGCGCTTACGCGCGACGGCGGCGCTCGGGCCGCTGACGCAAATCAGCATCGTGGAGGCTTCGCACTTCGACGCGGCCGCGGCCTACGCCGCCATCGACCGGCATGACGAGAACGATTTCCGCGCCCACTTCTACCGCACCCACGATTACGGCAAGACGCGGCAGGAGACCGACGCCGGCATTCCTGAAGGTTGCTTTGCGCGCGTGGTGCGCGAAGACCCGGCGCGCAAGGGACTGCTCTACGCCGGAACGGAGAACGCCGCGTTTGTTTCCTTCGATGAAGGCGACCACTGGAATTCGTTGCAGCTCAACATGCCCACCACCAGCGGGGCCGGGCCTTCTGGATTCTGGACGACCTGACGCCGCTGCGCCAGATCGACCGCGCGGTTTCCACCTACACGGCCTTCCTTTTCAAGCCCGAAAAAGCGCTGCGGGTGCGCGACGGGCAGGACGCCGCGCCGACGCCCGTGATGCAGACCGCTTACGAAAGTTACTGCAAGGATCTGACAATTGCCGTGACGAGTTGGAACCAGCTTGCGAAAACGGATCTCGCGAGTCTGAATGGCGCGATGGAGAAGCATAAAGTGCGGGCGATCTCGGCGGCAACGTACCGGCGCCGGAATGTAAGTAGCCGGCGGCGGAAACGCCTAAGGCCTCGCGTGGGCGCTCAACCAGAAGTAACACGAGTAAACACCGGTACCCTGGCCGCGTAAAAGCCTAGCGCCTTTGCAACGCTATAGCCCGCCCGCGCACTAATCCCCGAATGCGCGAGAAATGCCTTGAGGCGTCCGCGCTCGGAGGAAACGCAAAATGGCTGGTTCCTGGGCAACGTTCAATGCCCCCAACACATCCACGGGTACGTTTGGCGCGGACATCATGATCCTGCTGACCGACGGCTCAGTCCTGATTCACAACGCCAACAACACGCCGTTCGACCTAGAGAATGCTAAACAATGGCTGCGCATGAGCCCTAACACGCAGGGGGACTATTCGCACCCCAACTGGTCGGCGGAGATCGATATGATCAACGCGCGCCAGTACTTCGGCTCCGGCGTGCTGGCCGACGGGCGGGTGTTCGCCATCGGGGGCGAGTATTCCGACGATCCGGCCTACCCACCAGGACAGAACGATTCGCCGCTGGGCGAGACCTTCGACCCAACCACCAATAAATGGTCGCAGATCGTCAAGCCGGCGGCATTTCAATTCGTGCGGGGCGACGCCAGTTCCAGTGTGCTGCCCGACGGACGGGTGCTGCTGGGCGGCGCCAGCACCACCGAGCCGCCTTCGACGTGGTCCAATCTGACTGCCGTTTGGGACCCCAACGACAATAGCTGGGTTCAGGCGGGACTGGAGTTCGGCGCGGTCAGCAGCACCACCAAAAATGATGCCCCGGAAGAAGAGGGGTTCACGCTGCTGCAGGACGGCACCGTGGCAACCGTCGAGGTGCAGAACGCTCCCAAGAGCGAGAAGTATCTGCCTTCGCTCGATAAGTGGGTGACGGCCGGATCGACGCCGGATCAATTGGTGTTTCAGTACCTGCTCGGAGCGCTGGTCTATGAGGTCGGCCCCGCGGTGGTGCTGCCCAGCGGGACTTTGTTTGCGATCGGCGCCACCGGACAAAACGCGCTGTACACCCCGGCCAGCGATCCGACGCAACCGGGAACCTGGACGGCGGCGCCGTCCTTTCCGAATGACACCTCCGGCAACGGGAACTGGGCGACCCTTACGGCCATCGACGCCCCGGCGTGTGTGATGCCCAACGGCAAGGTGATCTGCGTGGGCGGGTCGGCTGTTGCAGACCAAGGCGATTATTTCTCCCAAGGCGTTACGTTCCTCGAGTACGATCCCTCCAGCAGCGCTAACCCCATACCCAATCTGGATGTGCAGCCGCCCATCCCATCCACCACATATACCTTTCAGCTCTGGTTTCTGGTTTTGCCCACCGGGCAGTTACTGGTGAGCGCGCAGGGCCAGACTCTGTATCTTTACACGCCCGACCCCGCCACCAGCGCGCCTAACCCAGCGTGGAAGCCGGCCAACATTTCAGTGCCCAACCCCATGGTGACGGGCCACAGCTATACCCTTTCGGGGACGCAGCTCAACGGCTTGACCCAGGCGGTGGCCTATGGCGACGACGGCAACATGGCCACCAATTACCCCATCGTGAAGCTGGTGCAGTCGAGCACCAACCAGGTGGTCTACTTACGCAGCTATAACTTCTCGACCATGGGCATCGCCACGGGCACCACCGTGCCGGACGACCTGGTATCCTGCACCATCGACATTCCGGCGAACCTGGCCACCGGCGCCTGGAACCTCTACGTGATCGCCAACGGCATCTCGTCCGATGCCGTAGCGGTGCAGATCGCCGGCCAGGACTGCTTCTTCATCCTCGAAAACAGCACCTTCAGCACCGGCGAGATCGACACTTACGTGCACGGCATGCCCCCCACGAACGCGGTGTTCAATCCGGCGTTTTACGTGGTAGTGGAAGGCTACACGCCGGCGGAAATGGGCATAATGTCGAGTGCGCAACTGGCCAGCCCGCCGATTGTGCCCACGGTTCCGTCGCCCTTCCCCGGGCACATGCTGATCGCCTTTGCGGGACCGGTGATTCCGCAGGATCCCACCCTGCCTCCCACGCCGCAGCGCTTCACGTTCCCGTACTCGATCACCTTTGTGGACGACAGCGTGTTCGGCGCCTCCGCCACGGAGGCAACCCTCAACGCAACCTTTACGGCCTCCGGGAAGAAGGTGACCAACAGCGCGGTGATCACCCTGACTCCCAACCCGAATCCATTCATCCTGCATGGCGATCAGACGCTCACTCCGCCGGAGCCGTGGTATCTGAGCCAGGACATCCGCGTGTTTCAGGTGGAGCCCGGAACCACGATCTTCGGCGAAAGCCCCGCGACCACCGGCACAGCCTCGCAGATTGCCATCAACTACATCACCGCCGCGGTCACCAACCTGCGCAATAACGTGGGCACCACGCGCGCCGACTTCGACGCCATGCCGCAGGATGAGGGTTCCGAGGTGTTGCAGTTGCAGCCCACCGATCCGGTCACCAAGCTGCCGGTGTACAACTTCGCCGTGGCGCGGGTGCGGCTGCGCGACACGGCCAATGCCGTCAATGTGCGGGTCTTCTTCCGCATCTGGCAGGCGCAGCAGACCAACGCTTCGTACAACAGCACCACCTATGCGCGCGCCACCAACGCGGAGGGGCAGCCGATTCCCGTGCTGGGCGTGCAAGGCGACGAAATCCTCACCATTCCGTTCTTCGCCCAGGCGCGGCAGTTACCGAGCCAACAGCTACATCTGCAGCAGGACGATTTCAACCGCCACGACATCGATGCCAGCTCCGGCGAAACCGACTATTTCTTCGGCTGTTGGCTGGACATCAACCAGCCCAACGACACCTATTACCCGCAGCGCATTGCAGGGGTGAGCGCAGACGGGCCGTTCGACACGGTAAGCCCGTTGTTCCCGATCCAGCGGTTCATGGTAGCGGCGCACCAGTGCCTGATCGTGGAGATTGCCTACGATCCCGACCCGATCCCTGCGGGGGCCGATCCCTCGAACAACGACAAGCTGGCGCAGCGGAACCTGGCGTTTGTGGGTTCGCCGAACCCCGGCAATCCGGAATCGCGGCGCGTGCCGCAGACGTTCGAGGTGAAGCCGACCCAGCCGGATCTGCCCGATGGCGTGCCGCCGGACGAGCTGATGATTGCGTGGGGCAGCGTCCCGGCCGGCAGCTTCGCGGAGGTGTACCTGCCGGCGGTAAGTGCGGATGGGATTGTGGCGACGGCCAGCAGCTTGTACACTACTCACCTGCTGCAGGCCACCGACGCGCACACCCTGCGATTCCCCGCCGGGGGCGTCACCTACATTCCGATTCCGCCCGGCGTGGGCGTGACATTTGCGGGCCTGCTGACGCTGGATCTGCCAGCCGGTATTCACAAAGGCGACACCTACACGGCGGTGGTCCAGCAGATTACCAGCGTGGCTGCGCAAGCCGTTACGGTGGGGACGAACGTGGCCGGGGCAGTGGCGCAGAAGCCCGGCACGGGGCAATGGCGGCGCACCACCGGCAGCTTCAAGCTGACCATCCCGGTGTCTACCAAGGCGCTGCTGCTGGAGCCGGAGGAGGAGTACCTTTCGATCATGAAGTGGGTGGCGGAGGCGATTCCATCGACCAACCGCTGGTATCCGGTGATGCAGCGCTACCTCAGCCAGATTGCCGGGCGCGTCACCTTCATGGGCGGCAATCCGGGTGCGATTCAGCCGAGCGGGACGGGCATCGTGAAACTGCCGGCGCCCCAAGGGCATCCGCAGCCGCACCCGCAGAACGAGCTGCACTTTGTGGGCAAAATCGAAAGCCTGGCCTTCGACCGCTTCGGCGATTTCGAGAGTTTCACGCTCGAAACCATGGGCGGGGAGATGCGGCGCTTCGAAAGCCGCGAGCCGCACATCGAGGAACTCGTACGGCGCGCCTGGCAGGAGCGCTCGCGAGTGCTGGTGGCTGCGGAGAGGCATCACCCTCACCGTCCGGTGACGATCGTGCTGCTGGTTTGAGGCGGCGCGGAAACGAGGCGGCGGCCCAATTCCGAAGGGCCGCCGCTGGCCCGTGCTATACTGGGCATACCCTACAGGACTCGAAGGCAGAACTCAGGCGAAGCGCACTTGCTCCCCGGTTCCCGTTCTCATCGCTATCGCGGGTTACAGAATTCGTGTAGGCCAAGGATAGATAGCGATGGATCCGGATGTCATGACGGTGCTGGTTTTGCTGGTGGTGGTGCTGATCGTCCTGCTGATGCCTCCCGGGCCGGGAACCCCGCTTCGCGAGGCAGTCCCTGCGCCAACAACGCGATAGCTGGGCGGACGAGTTCGCTGCGACGGTGTAATCTGGAGGCATGCCCTTGCCTATGGATTTCCTGCGCGGCCTGATCGGCTCGCTGGGCATAGGGTGCGCGTTTCTGCTGGCGCAATCGCTGGTGATGCTGCGCAGGGGGCGCGGCAAACTGAGCAACTTCTACGCCTGGCTGATCCGTTGCGGCCTGTGCCTGGGTGCGTTGGCAATTCGCCATGCCATCGATACCGAGGCGGTGGTGGTCTGGACGCTGGCGGCGGCCGCCTTCGCGGCGGGATATTGGCAGGCTACCCGCGAGCGCAAGGCCGAAGATCTCACCCGAACCATTTTTCCGGAGTAGCTGCCCATGCCTGCGACTCACATTGCGCTTCTGCGCGGGATTAACGTAGGCACCGCCAAGCGCGTCCCCATGGCCGATTTGCGGGAGTTGATGGCCGGCCTGGGCTATAGCGGTGTAGCCACTCTGCTCAATAGCGGCAACGTGGTTTTCACCAGCCGCCGCGAGCGGCCCGAGCGGGCCGAGGTGCGCATTGAGGAAGCCATTGCGGGGCGCTTCGGCTTCACTTCGCGCGTGACGGTGATTACGGCGGAGGAATTGGCCGCCATCGTCAACGAAAATCCCCTGCGCGACGCCGCCACCGACCCTTCGCGGCTGTTGATCGCGGTCCTTAAAGCGCCTCTTGACCGCGCCAAGCTGCTGCCGCTGGCCGAACGGAGTTGGGCGCCCGGCCTGCTCGCCGTGGGCACCCGCGCGGCTTACCTGTGGTGCCCCGACGGGATGCTGGAAAGCCCCCTGGCCTCGGAGGTGGGCCGCATCCTGGCCGATGCCGTCACCACGCGCAATTGGGCCACGGTGCTCAAGCTGCAGGCCCTCGCAGCGCGCTGACCGGTTGCTACAATCGTCAGTTACATGTCCGTAATCGTAGTAGGTTCCGTTGCCTATGACGGCGTAGAGACGCCGCATGGAAAGATCGACCGCATGCTGGGCGGCGCGGCGACTTATATCTCGCTGGCCGCCGCCTATTTCACGCCGGTGAAGCTGGTGGGCATCGTGGGCGACGATTTCGCCGCCGAAGACGTGGACTTCCTGGCCTCGCGGCAGATTGACCTCGCCGGGCTGGAGCGCGTCCCCGGGAAGACGTTTTTCTGGGCGGGAGTGTACTCGGCGGATATGAACGACCGGACCACCTTGCGAACCGACCTCAACGTGTTCGCCGATTTCAATCCCAAGCTGCCGGAGACCTATCGCGGGGAGCGTTATCTGCTGCTGGGCAACATTCAGCCGGAGCTGCAGAGAAGCGTGCGGGCGCAAATGCCGCAACTGAAACTGGCCGGCGGCGACACCATGAATTATTGGATCGGCGATTTCCGCGAGGCACTGCTCGCGACCATCGCCCAGTGGGATTTCCTGCTGATCAACGATAGCGAAGCGCGCATGCTTTCGGGAGAGCAGAACCTGCGGCGGGCGGCGGCGCGCATTCTAAAAATGGGGCCGCGCACGCTGGTGGTGAAGCGCGGCGAATACGGCGCGGTACTGTTCCACGGCGACTGCCATTTCATTGCGCCGGGTTACCTGCTGGACGATGTTTTCGACCCCACCGGGGCCGGGGATTGCTTTGCCGGCGGATTCATCGGCTACCTGGCCGGAGAGGGCTTTGAACCGTCGGGCGCGAGCCTCGACATGGCGGCGCTGCGGCGGGCGGTGATCTACGGTTCGGTGATGGGAAGTTTCTGCTGCGAGAAGTTCGGAGTGGACCGCTTCCGCAGCCTGACGCGCGCGGAAATCGACGCACGGTTTCAGGAGTTCCAATCCTGCACGGCGTTTTAAAGGCCGGTACGAATACCCGGGTCCGGGTCCAAAGCCACGGCACGCCATGGGCGTGGGCGGCGCGGCAGTCTGGCTTTGCAATGCTGGCCTGCGCCTTTTTCCTGACTCTGCTGAGCGCCGGAGCGGTATGGTTTTTCCAGTTGCACGGCTGGTTGTTATGGTACGGGGATGCCGAGGCGCACCTGAATGCGGCGCGGCGCATGGTGGATTCCCAAACTCCGGGCTACGACCAGCTTGGCTCGGTCTGGCTGCCGCTGCTGCACGTGTTGACGCTGCCGTTTGCGGCCGTGGATTCGCTGTGGCGCAGCGGCCTGGCGGGGTCTTTTGCGCCGGCGGCCGGCTTTGTGGCGGGGGGCGTGTTCCTGTTTGCCGCGGTGAAGCGCATCTTTCGTTCCAATACCGCGGCCCTGGCGGCCACGGCGCTGGTGGCGCTCAACCCTAACATGCTGTACCTGCAATCCATCCCCATGACCGAAGGGATTTTCTTCGGCTGCCTGATGGCGCTGCTGTATTTCAGTGTGCGCTTCCGCGCCACCCTGGGATGGGGCGCCGCCGTAGGCGCGGGGGTGGCCGCCTGCCTGGGCGCCCTGACGCGCTACGACGGATGGTTCCTGATTCCGTTCGCAACGGCCTACTTTTTGTGGGCGGCCGGGCGGAAGCGCTGGCCCGGCGAGCATCGCGGGTGGCGGGAGGCGCGTCCGTGGATGGTGGCGCTGCTGTTTGCGGCAGTGGCCTCGCTCGGGCCGCTGTATTGGCTGGCCCACAACTGGTACCTGACTGGCGACGCGCTGGATTTCTACCGCGGCCCCTACTCGGCGGCCGCGATTCAGGGCGGCAAACCATATCCGGGGCACGGCAATTGGGACGCGGCCTTTTATTACTATCAGACCGCCGTGCGCCTGGTGGCCGGGCCGGGGCTGCCGCTGATGGCGCTGGCGGGGACGGTGGTGGCGCTGGTGCGGCGGGTCTTCTGGCCGGTGGCGCTGCTGGCTCTGCCGCCAGCGTTCTACGTGCTCAATATGCACTCGGGCGCCAGCCCCATCTTCGTTCCCAACCTGTGGCCGCACTCCTGGTATAACACGCGCTATGGCCTGGCCGCGCTGCCCCTGCTGGCGCTGGCGGCCGGCGCCCTGGTAATGGCGGTGCCGCGCAACCTGCGCGCCGTGACGGCCCTGCTGATCATTGTGGCGGGCGGCATCCACTGGGTGGCGAATCCGCAGCCCGAGAACTGGATCACGTGGGCCGAATCGCGCGCCAATTCCACCGGGCGGCGCGCCTGGATGCAGGCTGCCGCCGACTACCTGAGCCCCCGCTACTTGCGGGGATCGGGGATTGTCAGTTCGGGCGGCGACGATTTCTTCGGCATCTACCGCGAAATGGGCATTCCGTTGAGCGAGACTTTTAGTGTGTGCAACGGGCTGCCGTTCGTGGCCGCCGAGCAGCGGCCGGAGTTGTGGCTCTGGCAGGAGTGGGCAGTGGTGAAAGAGGGCGACGCCATCGAGCGGGCGGTGGCGCGCGCCGGCTATCGCCAGGAACTAAGGATTGTGGAAAAGGACGAGCCGGTGGTCGAGATCTATCACCGGACGGGAGGTCACCATGGTACCGCATGAAAACGTAACTACGGCGTTCGATCTGCCGGGATTTCGCCTGAAGCGCAACCTGGGGGTGGTACGCGGGATCATCGTGCGCTCGCGCTCGCTGTTTGGCACGCTGGGCGCGGGCTTGCAGACCATTGTGGGAGGCAATATCTCGCTGTTCAGCGACCTGTGCGAGCAGACCCGCCGCGACGCCTTCGACCTGATGCTGAAACATGCCGCCGAACTGGGCGCCAATGGCGTGATCGGCGCGCGCTACGACGCCACCGAGATCATGAACGGCGTCACCGAAGTGCTGGCCTACGGCACGGCAGTCGTGGTGGAAGCCGAGCCATGAAAATTCCCTTCACCAAGGCGCACGGTACCAGGAACGATTTCCTGCTGACCTGGGAGGCCGACGTGCCGGAGGACCGGCTGGACGGCTTGCGCGCGGAGACGGCACGCGCCCTTTGCGACCGCCATACGGGAGTGGGCGCGGATGGCTGGATGGTGGTGACGCCGCCGGCCGGCGCGGAAGCGGAGGGAGCCATCCAGCTCTACAATTCCGATGGCGGCATGGCGGAGATGTCGGGCAACGGCACGCGCTGCGCGGCGGCGTTTCTGATTCGCCATGGCCTGGCGGCGGGAGTGGTGCGGGTGCGCACGGGCGCGGGAATTAAGACCCTGCGCCTGCTGGAGCGGCATGAACTGGCCTTCGTCTTCGAGATGGATATGGGCCGGCCGGAGATTGTAGCCGAACGCTTCTTCCTGCCGCTGGATGGCGGACCGCTTGACGTGACCCTGCTGGCGGTGGGCAATCCGCAATGCGCCGTTCCGGTCACGACGTTCGATTTCGACTGGCGCGCGCTGGGGGCGGAGATCGAATCGCACCCGCATTTCCCGCGGCGCACCAACGTCTCTTTCCTCCGCGCGCTGGATGAGCATACCCTCGACGTACGCTTCTGGGAACGCGGCGCGGGCGAAACGATGAGTTCCGGGACCGGATCGGTGGGCGCGGTGGTAGCGGCGGTGGCGCGCGGGATGGCCAAATCGCCGGTGTCGGTGCGGACCTCCGGCGGGGCGCTGGAGCTTCGCTGGGAGAGCAGCGTGTATCTCACCGGCCCGGCCGAGATTGTGGCGGAGGGACAGTTCTTCCTGTGAGAAAATAGCGGGGACATGTCTGAAACAGCCGTAGCACACGCCACCGCCGAAATGCTGCAACATAAAATCCGCCAACGGCGGGCGCGCGTAGGGATTGTCGGCATGGGCTACGTGGGGCTTCCCCTGGCAGTGGAATTCGCCCGCGCGGGATTCAGCGTTACGGGTATCGACGTGGACCCCGAGAAAACCCGCCGCTTGAACGCCGGCGATTCCTATGTAGGCGACGTTCCCAGCGCGATGCTGGCCCCGCTTGTGGAGAGCGGCAAGCTCACCGCCACCGCGGATTTTGCGGCAGTGGGGGAACTGGATACCATCAACATCTGCGTGCCCACCCCCCTGCGCAAAACCAAAGACCCGGATATGAGCTATATCGTGTCGGCCTGCCAGGAGGTGGCCCGCCACTTCCATGCCGGCATGCTGGTGATCCTGGAATCCACCACCTATCCGGGAACCACCGATGAAGTGGTGCTGCCGATGCTGGCGAAATCGGGCCTGCATGTGGGCACGGATTTCTTCCTGTGCTTTTCGCCGGAGCGGGTGGACCCCGGCAATCCGCGGTTCCAGACCGCCAACATCCCCAAAGTGGTGGGCGGCGTGACGCCGGCCTGCACGGAGATGGGCCGGCTGTTTTATGCGCAGGCGCTGCAGCACGTGGTGCCGGTGAGCTCCACGCAGGTGGCCGAGATGGTGAAGCTGCTCGAAAACACCTTCCGCATGATCAACATTGGGCTGGTAAACGAAATGGCCATGATGTGTAGCCGCATGGACATCGATGTGTGGGAGGTGATTGACGCCGCGGCCACCAAGCCGTTCGGCTATATGCCCTTCTACCCGGGACCGGGTTTGGGCGGGCATTGCATCCCCATCGATCCGTTTTACCTTTCCTGGAAGACGCGGCAGGCGGGGATTGAAGCGCGCTTTATCGAGCTGGCGGGATACATCAACGGGCAGATGCCGCACTTTGTGGTGGAAAAGGTGCAGATGGCATTGAACCAGGCGGCCAAACCGGTGATGGGATCGCACATTCATGTGATGGGCGTGGCTTACAAGCGCAACATCGACGACCTGCGGGAATCTCCGGCGCTGGATGTGATGATGCTGCTGAAGCGGCGCGGAGCGCGGCTCACCTACACGGATCCTTTCGTGCCGGCGTTGCGCGTGGACGGCCTGGACTTGAAGGCCGTGCCCGAAGCGGCCGCCGCGGAGGCCGATTGCGTGGTGATCGTGACGGACCACTCGTCCTTCGATTACGCCGGCCTGGTGGCGCGCTCGCGACTGATCGTGGATACGCGCAATGCGCTGAAGGCCTTCCCGGACGCGAAAATCGTGCGGCTGTAGGGGACATTTCCGGCAGAATTGCCACACAATGGAGACATGCTCACCCTGGAAACCCTGCGCGTCAGGCGGCGGGAGGAAATCCTTGCTGTGGCACGCCGGTATGGCGCCCAGAACCTGCGGGTCTTCGGCTCTGTGGCGCGCAATGCATGCGGGACGTGCTGATCCACGATTACATCGGCGTTGACCTGGACGAAGTCTGGAATGTCGCATCCTACCGGATACCGGAACTTGTAAGAGCGTTAGAGCAGTTTCTGGCCGGCGAAACCAGCGGCTCAGCGCCAGTGCCGTAGCGCCCGTCCGGAACGCCCCGGACTGGTCGATTTAACGCGCGCCGCGGGAGGCGGGTTGCGTTCCGGATCGCTCACCGTACCAGCCGCGCCACCGTCTCCAGGTGGAAGGTTTGCGGGAACAGGTCCACCAGCGTCAGCTTCTCCAAGCGGTAGCCGGCGGCCAGGAGCGCGGCCAAGTCGCGCGCCAGGGTGGCGGGATCGCAGGAGACGATGGTCATCCGCGGGGGCTTCAGCTCCGCGAGCCGGCCCACCACGGTCTTGCCCAAGCCCGTGCGCGGCGGGTCCAGCAGCAGGAAATCGGGTGCGCGGTCGAGGCGGGCCAGGTACTCTTCGGCGCCCGCTACCTGCGCGCGCAGATTCGTCAGGCCTGCCCGCTGGGCGTTGAATTCCAGGTCGCGCACGGCGCCGGCGCCCGATTCCACCGCCTGCACTTCCGCGAAGCGCCGCGCCAGGGCCAGTGAAAACAGGCCTACGCCCGCGTATAGGTCGGCTGCCGTTTCGCCTTCGGCGCCATCGAGCGCCGTCTCCACCAGCGCATCCACCAGGAAACGGTTCACCTGGAAGAACGACCGCGGGCTGACGCGAAAGCGGCCCTGGTAATCGAGCGCGCCGTGCACCAGGCCGGGAATCGTTTCGCCGCACCATTCGAAGAAGCGGCGGGCGAGCGGTGCATCGGTTTCGAGAGCATTCAACTGCACAGCCTGCTCGTCGGTGAACAGCTCCAGCGAGCGCAGAAAGCGCGGCCACCGCCCATCGCCGGCCATCCCCGCCAGTGCCGCGATGGCCTGGTTCAGCGTGGGCGACGCGATGGGGCACTCGCGAATCGCGCACAACTTGTGCGAGCGCGCCTCGCGGTATCCGAGGCGACTGTGTTCGACGTGCAACTGCACGCGATTGCGGTAGCCGAAAGGTTGGGCCGCCACCACGGCGATCTCACCGGGCACTTCGATTTTCCCCAGGCGGCGCAGTTCTTCGGCCAGAATCGACTGCTTGGCGGCGAGTTGGAACTCGTAGGCCGCGTGCTGGTAATGGCAGCCCCCGCAGCGGCCGAAGTACGGGCAGAGTGGCGCGACGCGCTGGGCCGCCGCTTCCACGGTTTCCACCGCCCGCGCATGCACCAGTCCTGGCTTTTCGCGCTCCGCCCGTGCGCGGATGCGCTCTCCCGGCAGCACGAACGGCACCAACACCACCCGCCCGTCCAGGCGCGCCAAGCCATCGCCGCCATACACCAGCTTCTCCACGGTGACTTCGAAATTGCTTACGATAAAGAATTGCCCTCGCTTCCTCTACCATGAAAACACGAGTCTTCTCCGGCATGCAGCCATCCGGAAACCTGCACATCGGCAATTATCTGGGCGCGCTGAAAAACTGGGTGCGAATCCAGGGCGACTACGAGTGCATTTTCTGCATCGTAGACCTGCATGCCATCACGCTGTACCAGGAACCGGCCGAGCTGCGCGCCAAAATCCGCGAGATTGCGGCGCTCTACCTGGCTGCCGGAATCGACCCCCAGCAATGCTCCATTATGGTGCAATCGGCCGTGCCCGCCCACGCCGAGCTGGCCTGGATGCTCACCTGCGTGACGCCAGTGGGCTGGCTGGAGCGCATGACGCAGTACAAGGCTAAGGCGGCGAAACAGGAATCCGTTGGCGACGGCTTGTTGCAGTACCCCGTCCTGATGGCCGCCGACATCCTGCTTTACCAGGCCGGCATCGTGCCGGTCGGCGAGGATCAGGCGCAACACCTGGAGCTGACGCGCGATATCGCCCAGCGCTTCAATTCGCTCTATAAAGAGACCTTCGTGGTGCCCGGCACCAGCCTGCCCACGGTGGGGGCGCGCATTATGGGCCTCGACGACCCAACCCAGAAAATGAGCAAATCGGCCGAAGGGGCCAACCACGCGGTGGCGCTGCTCGATCCGCCCGAGAAGATCCGCAAGACCATCATGCGGGCCACCACCGATTCCAACCCCGGGGTGGATTTCGATACCGCCGGCCCCGGCGTGCTCAACCTGCTGGCCATCTACCAGGCGTTCAGCGAGGCGAGCGACGAGGAAATGAAGGCGCGCTTCACCGGCATGCGCTACGGCGATCTGAAAAAACGTGTGGCCGAGATGGTGATTTCCCACCTGGAGCCGTTCCAGCGGCGCTACCGCCAGATCACCGCCGACCCGGCATACCTGGCGGGCGTGCTGCGCGCGGGCGCCGAGCGCGTGGCGCCCATCGCCAACAGCACCGTGCAACTGGTGAAGGAGCGCATGGGCCTGTACGCGGAGTAACCGGCCGGGATGGCGCGAATCCTCAGCCACCCGAGCGACGGTTCCATTCTGTCGGCGGTGTAGCATCCGCGCTCGGGCCAGCGCGGTGATGAAGAGCTGGGGAAGATTGGCTACCCCTTCACAGCAGGTGCTTCTGCACTTTCCCCATGGCGTTGCGGGGCAGCCGCTCCACGGCGCGAAACTCGCGGGGGGTCTTGAACGACGCCAGTTTTTCGCGGCAGCGGCGCGCCAGCTCGGCCCCTTCCACCTCGCGCTTGAGCACCACATAGGCCACCGGGGCTTCGCCGCGAATGGGGTCGGAGCGGCCCACCACGGCGGCCTCGGCCACCTCGGGCTGCTCTTCCAGGAATTCCTCGATCTCGCGCGGATAGATGTTGAAGCCGCCGGAGATAATCAGGTCGCTCTTGCGCCCGCAGAGGGTGTAATAGCCGTCGGGTGAGCGCACGGCCAGGTCGCCGGTGCGGAACCAGCCCTCCACGAAGGCCGCGTTGGTGGCCTCTTCGCGCCGCCAGTAACCGGCGCAAACATTAGCGCCTTTCACCTGGATCTCGCCATCCACCAGCCGCATGGCGACGCCCGGCAAGGGCAGCCCCACGGTGCCCGCGCGCCGCTCGCCGATATAGGGATTGCTGGCGATCATGAGCGTCTCGCTCATGCCGTAGCGTTCTAATATGGTGTGGCCGAAGCGCGCGCGGAACTCCGCCAGCACCTGCGGAGCGAGCGCCGCCGACCCGGAAACAAACAGCCGCATGAAGCCGCCGATTTCGCGGGCCGCCTCGGGCGCCGTCTCCAACAGGCGAACGTACATGGTGGGGACGCCGAAGAACAGCGTCGGGCGGAAATCCAGAAAGCATGCGGCGGCGGTCTGGTGTTCGAACCGTTCCAGCAGGCGCATCTGGCAGCCGCTCATGAGCCAGCAGTGCAGCCCGTTGCCGAGGCCATGCACGTGGAACAGAGGCAGCGCCAGCAGGAAGCGGTCGGATTCCGCGATCTGCCAGGAGGCCAGCAGGCCGATGGCGTTGGCAGCGAAGTTATCGTGGGTCAGCACGGCGCCTTTGGATGCGCCCGTAGTGCCGGAGGTGTAGACCAGTGCCGCGGGCGTGCTGCCCTCCAGCGCGGCCGCCGGACGATCGGCCGGGAGGCTGGCGGCTTCCTCGGTCATCTGCGCGGGATCCCACACCGGCACAGCGCATTCGATGGCGCTTCGGGCGGCACTCTCGGCCACCAGCGCAGCCGGATCGGCATCGCGCAGAATGTGGGCCATTTCGCGGCCGCGGTAGAGGATGTTGACCGGCACGACGATCACACCCAGCTTGACGCAGGCCAGGTAGAGGTCGATCCACTCGATGCGGTTGGCCAGGTAGACCGCCAGCCGGTCGCCGGCCCGCAGGCCGCGGGCTGCAAGAAGTTGCGCCAGGCGGTTGCTGCGCGTGTCCAACTCGCCGAAGGTGAAGCTGCGGCCGCGCCACTCTAGGGCCGTCCGGTCGCGGCGGCCAATCAGCGAAACATCGAACAGGTGGCTGAGGTTCATGCCGGAAGCTCCTTGCCGGCGGTCTCCACGGCCAGCGGCAGCAGCGCGATTCCCAGGGCAAACGCCACCGCGGTATAGGCGATGGGCGTTCCGATGGTGTGCAGGCGGGCCACCTCGGCCCCCACCAGAAAGGTGACCGCAGCGGCGAAGAAGCGGCCGAAGGAAGTGGCGAAAGCGAAGGCGCTGCCGCGGCATTCGCTGCGGTACTGTTCGGGAAGCCACAGCGTGTAGACCGCGAAATTGGCGCCGCCCACTCCCAGCAAGAACAGGCCGGCGATGAACCACGGAAGAGCGTGGCGCGGAAGGTAGAACGCGCCGCCAAAGCACAGCACGATGGATGCGCCCATCAGCGCGAAGTAGAGCGCCAGCGCCAGTCTGCGGCCCATGCGCGCCGCCAGCAGCGGCAGAGCCAGGCAGCCGGCGATGGTGCCGGCGGAAAGCAGCATGGTGGCCCAGGAGGCCAGGCGCGCAGCGTCCGGCACCGCGTAGCCGTCGCGCCCCGCCAGGTAAGTGACCGCCGAGGGCACATACACCGAGCCGGCCCACAGCCCCACCATGGAGACCAGGAGCAGCGCCGCGTTCACCGCCGTGCGCCGCCGGTACTCGGGGGAAAACAGCGCCAGGAAAGCGGCATGGGCGGTCCAGTGGCCCAGCGCGCCCACCCGCTGTTGCCAGCGGCGCGGCTCCCGGACGCCGTAGCGGATGAAGGCCACCAGCAGCGCGGGCATGCCGCCCACCGCGAACACCGCGCGCCAGCCGTAGCGCGTGCCTACCCAATAGTTCACCACGGCCGCCAGAAACGTGCCGAAGTAGTAGCCCGTGTGCATGTATGCGGCGCCCTGGGGACGGCGCGACTCGGGCCACTCTTCGGCCACGAAGACGCCGCCCAGGGTCCATTCGCCGCCGATGCCGGCGCCCGCCAGAAAGCGGAAGGCCGCCAGTTGCCAGACGCTGGCGGCCAGCGATCCGAGAAAGGTGAACAGCGAGTAGCAGAGGATGGTGAGCACCAGGGTGCGGACGCGCCCGAAGCGGTCGGCCACCGGTCCCCAGAGAAAGGCGAAGCCCCATCCCACCAGGAACACGGCGAACAGCAGGCTGCCGTAAAAGCCGATGCCGGCCTGGTCGGCCGCGATGCCCGCCTTCGGCAGCAACTCGTGCAGCGCCGGGACCAGCACCAGGGCGTAGAGGAACGAGTCCATGCCGTCGAGGGTCCAGCCGGCCCAGGCGGCCCAGAAACCGCGCACCTGGTTGGGGGTGAGCGGAGCGGGCGGCCTGGAAATCGCCGGGCCGCTCACAGCGCCGCCAGGCAGACTGCTTCATAAGGATGGCGGTGGGCGAGTCCGGCCTCGGCCTGGAATACGTTCAGGGCCTGCTCGTAGAGATCGCGTGGAATTTCCAGGCCGCCCTCCCAGGCGCCCAATTCCTGGTAGGCGCGGATGCCGGCCGCCAGCGCGTCCAGCGAATGCCCTTCGAAGAAGCCGGCCTCCGCGCGGGCCACCTCTTCGGCCGGCGCCGTGCGCACCCACTGGCGGGCCTCGCCGTAGGCCTCCAGGAACCGGTGGAAGGTTTCGGTGCCCACGAAATCGCGACGGCAGCACAAGCTGCTGAAAGCCACTGGCGGCATGGATGCGCCCACGGAAGCCACCACGTGACCCACGCCATCGGCTGCCAACTGGTGGGCGGCGGGCGATTGCAGATGGACGTAGGCGCCGCGGCCCTGGCGGAAGGCGCGCGACATCTCTTCGGGGGCGCCGGCGTCGATGGCCTGGACGCGCGCCCATTCCAGGCCGTTGGTGCGGGCGGCGTATTTCAGCATCACCAGCGGCTGGTTGGCGTGGTCCGCCAGCACGGCTTGCCCCGCGAGTTTGCTCCACGCGAAGGCGGCGTCCGGCTGGCGCGCCACCAGGAAGAAACCGTCACGCCGATTGATCTGCGCGAAGTGAACCGGCAGCGGCGATTCGCCCTGTTCCATGGGGCGCCAGTTCGATCCGACGGCCGATTGCATGATGTCCACCGCGCCTTCCCGCAGTAGCGTGGCCGAGCGCTGCCCCTTGCCGAGGATGCCGTATTCGGCCGTCACGCCGCGGCGTTCCAGGAAGCCCGCGGCCAGCGTGGCGATGAGCGGGCTGTAGAAGACCGAGTGCCGGGAAACGGTGATGCGCAGCGGCATCCCCTGAGTGTATCGCGGGCCGTTGTCCCCGGCCATGTACTAAGCTGGGCATATGGTTTCCCGCCCAGCATCCGCGAGCGCGATGGAGGCATGAGCCGCGGCGGACGGCGTCGCAAGGACCGCCCGCGCGAGCCCGGTTCGGTTCCGGCAACGGCCTCCCCGCGCGGTTGGCTGAAGGCCGCCACGCTGGTGCTGACGGCGCTGTGTCTGCTGGGGCTGTTCTCCACCGAAATCGCCGACACGGATTTCTGGTGGCACCTGAAAACCGGCCAGTACCTGGCGCAACGGCACTCGCTGCCGGTTCCCGATCCCTTCGCCTACGCCTCCTCGGCCGCGCCGGCCTATCCGGGCGAGCAGCAGGTACGGCACTTCAACCTCACGCATGAGTGGCTAAGCCAGCTTTTGATGTACACGGTCTACGCGGTGGCCGCGTTTCCGGGCATCGTCCTGGCGCGGGCGCTGCTGCTTACCGTACTGTGCGCGCTGGCGGGCTTTCTGGCGGCGCGGCTCTCGGGGAAGTTCTATGCGGGAATCGCCGCGGCGTGCGCTGCGGCTTCGGTGATGGTGGCCTTCGCGGCCGATCGTCCCGGGGTGGTCAGCTTCCTGGGAGTAGCCGTCTTCGTCTGCCTGTTGGAGTTGCGCCGCGGCTGGTGGGCGCTGCCGCCGCTGGCGTTGCTCTGGGCGAATTGCCATGGCGGCTTTCTGCTGGGGTGGCTGGTGCTGCTGGCCTACTGTGCCGAAAGCTTGCTACCGCGGCGCGCCACGGCCCACGCGCCGGATCGCCGCCGGCTCTGGCTGGTGACGGCCCTGGCGATTGGCGTATCGGGGATCAATCCCAACGGCTTCGGGGTGGTCTCCACGGTGCTGGCCTACCGCCGCAGCCCCATGACCGCCAACCTTATCGAATGGCATCCGCCCAAGCTGTGGGGCGCCCCGTACGGTTTCGATATCCTGCTGTATGCGGCAGCGCTGGTGCTGGTGCTCTCGTGGAGAAAAGTGCGGCCGGCCCATTGGATTCTCTTCGCGGCGTTCGCAGCGGCATCGCTGGCGGCCTTTCGCAACACGCCGCTCATCGGCTTTCTGGCGCCGGTGCTGATCGCGGCGTATTTTCCGTTCCGCTTTGCGGTGCCCGCGGCCCTGGAATGGGCGCCGCCCATACTGGCGGCGGCGGTGCTGATGGCAGGGATCGCCCAGGGCCGCTTCTTTCAACTGCGGGTAGCCGATTGGACCCTCCCCGCCGGCGCGGCCGACTATCTGCTGGAACATCACATCGCCGGCCCCATCTTCAATACCTACGAGCAGGGCGGCTACCTGATCTGGAGGCTGTGGCCCCAGGCGCGTGTGTTCATCGACGGCCGCTCGCTCAGCGAGAGCGTGTACCGCGATTACCAGCAGATCCTTTCCAACGCCGGCTCGATTAGTGACCAGGTGGCCGGGCCGCGCGAGGAACTGCTGAACCGTTACGGCGTGCAGGCCGTGGTGATGAACACCATGGATTACGTTTCGGGCGCCATGTATCCGCTGGCGCTGGCGCTGGCCAATCCGGCGGGCACGGATTGGCAAATGGTATATGACGATGCACAGGCGGTGGTGTTTGAGCGCCGGCCGCCGCCCGGAACGGCGGTGCTTTCCAACAAGCTCGGGCGGCTGCTCCGCCACATGGACAACGAATGCTCGGCGTACATCGAAAGCGCGCCGGATTACCCGTTGTGCGCACGAACCTTGGCGCGCTACTGGCTCCATAACCAGGTGAAGGACGAAGCGCGCCGCATGCTGGTGCTATATCTGGCGCACGCGCCGGCGCGGGATAAAGAGGCCGAACGGATGCTGCGGGAAGTGGATGCCGGCGGGCCGCCGGGCCGGCGATAGCGTTACCGCTATCGGCCGTGGAAAACTGAGCTACCATAGCTCTGGGAAGCCTGAGATCGCCTTTCCCGGAGAGAAACTTCTATGTCCACTGAACTGAATCCGCGGCGCCATTTTCTGCGCCTGGCGGGAGCCGGAGTGGCCGGCGCCGCCCTGGCTGCGATTGCCGACCCACGTATGGCCCTCGCCGCTCCGCCCGCGGCCGGCAGTTTCGATGTCAAATCGTTCGGGGCCACGGGCGATGGCAAGACGCTCGATACCGTCGCCATCAATAAAGCCATCGACGCCGCGGCGGCCGCGGGCGGTGGGGATGTACTCTTTCCGGCGGGCAATTATCTCTCGTATTCAATCCATCTGAAAAGCAACATCACGCTACACCTCGAACAAGGCGCCACGCTGATCGCGGCCGACGCACCGGCCGAAGGCGCGTCTTCGGGCGGGTACGATCACGCGGAGCCCAACCAGTGGGACATGTACCAGGATTTCGGCCACAGCCATTTCCACAACAGCCTGATCTGGGGCGAGGGCATTGAGAATATCGCCATCGAAGGCAACGGCCGCATCTGGGGCAAGGGTTTGAGCCGCGGCCAGGGCGCCCAGATTCCGGGCGTGGGCAACAAGTCCATCAGCCTGAAGAACTGCCACAACTTGCTGCTGCGCGATTTCTCGATTCTGCACGGCGGCCATTTTGGGATTCTGGCCACGGGCGTGGACAATCTGACCATCGATAACCTGAAGATCGACACCAACCGCGACGGCATGGATGTGGATGCCTGCCGCAACGTGCGCATCTCCAACTGCTACGTGAACTCGCCCTGGGATGACGGTATCTGCCTGAAGGCCGATTACTCGCTGGGCCGCCCCAAGCAGACCGAGTTTGTGACTATCACAAACTGCTACGTGAGCGGGTGTTGGGAAGAGGGCACCATGCTGGACGCCACTTACAAGCGATTCGGCCCGGAAGCCCGCGTCCCTCACACCGGCCGGATTAAGTTCGGCACCGAATCGAACGGCGGCTTTCGCAATATTACGATTTCCAACTGTGTTTTCGAAGGCTGCCAGGGGCTGGCGCTGGAATCGGTGGATGGGGCGCTGCTCGAAGACATCACCGTGAGCAACATTTCCATGCGCGACATTGTCAGCGCGCCCATCTTTCTGCGGCTGGGCGACCGCATGCGCGGTCCCGACAATACGCCCGTGGGCACTTTGAAGCGGGTGATTATCGACAACCTGGTGTGCTCGAATTCGGCGGCGCGCCTGGGATCGATCATCAGCGGCATTCCCGGCCATGAGATCGAGGACGTCAAGATCAGCAACATTCAGGTATTGCATGAGGGCGGCGGCACCCAAGAGGACGCCGCTTACCAGCCGCCGGAATATGAAGAGACTTACCCCGAGCCGACCATGTTTGTAAGTGGGCCGCGTCCCAACGGCCGCGGTCCCGATGGGCAGTGGCATCCGGAGGGATATGGCCGTGCAGCGAATGCCGGAAGGGGCGGCGCGGCGGGCGGGCGCGGTGCAACGGGAGGAGCGGCGGCTCGTGGCGGGCGAGGACCGGCGGGTCCGCAGCACAGTATGCCCTCGCACGGATTCTACGTGCGCCACGTGAAGGGCATTCAGTTCGATAACGTGGAGATCCGCACCGCCAAGGAAGATCAGCGCCCGGCCTTCGTGCTGGATGACGTGCAGGGCGCCGATTTCTTCCGCATCCAGGTGCCGCAGGTGGAGGGAGTGCCCGAATTCGCCCTGCACCACGTTTCCGATTTCTCGGTTCACATGTGCGACGGCGTGCCCGATACACAACTGAAGAGCGTGGAGAACAAGAAGTTGTAGGCCAAAGGTACCGCGGCGGCCGAGGGGTCATGACGAGGAAACCGCCCGCCTCATCCGAAGATGTCCGTAAAATTTTCGGGGTATGGCGCGGATTGGGGAGCGCAATGAGGGGAGCCGAACTTCGGGGGAGACACTTGCGAGATTACTTTACTCGCCCGTCTCGCGCCGCGCCGGCGGAGGGACCCCACGGTGCAGTTTGGCGCGACCTTCATGCACGTCGATCTGCCGCCCGTTCACCAGATTCTCATGCAAAGCAGCGATCGCCCGATCCGCTTCGGAGTCCGTCATCTCCACGAATGCAAACCCCCGAAACCGGCCGGTCTGGCGGTCGGTCATGAGCTTCAGATTGCGAATTTCGCCGTGCGGTTCAAACAGGGAGCGGATGACCGTCGCGGTGGTAGCAGAATCCAGATTGCCTACGAAGATATTTTTCATGAGATTTCCCGTTGCCCTACCGAAATCCGTAATTCTGGCCGGCCCTGCGCCGGGCTGCCATGCTGGCCTTCAGCACGGTTCTGGCCCGCTCCTGGGCTTGGGCGTAGGAGGGCGCCAAGCCGCAGTCCCCATGCTCGGTCGACCAGTAGAACTCATCATGGCGATCCTTTTCGTAGACTGTGTATTGCGCCTGGTTCCCTCCGGGATCGATAAATGTGAACGATTGGCTCATGATCGTTTCCATCCTTCAACGGACGCTAACTTACAAATATGTTACTTCGCAGCCTTGAAGCTGCAAGGTAAGTATAGCAGTTCCCAGCCCTGAAGTCTGTTATCGTGGAAACGGGGCAGTATGGGTAGTACTCCACGGCCCAAGCCGCAAGGTACTCCCTGGAGGTAACCTTTACGCAGCGATTCATGGCGCAACTCAGCAGTCCGGTCGACAAGACCGAGTTCGAGACATCCTGGCGGAGCGACCCGGCGTTGGGCCCGAAACCGCAGGTGGACTTTCTGTTCGCCGGCCAAACCGTTTCGGCGGTGGTGCATTCGGAGTTGGCGGGACAATGGCCGTCGTCCAGTTTTCACCAGGCTTTCAGCGCCGCGATCCGGCGGCTCAACCGCGCTTGTAATGTCCGCTGGCTCTAGATTCCAGAAGCGGGCGGACTGTTAAGGTTTTTGCGCCCTCGCGCCAAACTGGTGAGGCGCGCCCCGCAGAGCCGGACTCGCCGTTCGGTTCAGTACCCGTCCTTTGAGCTAAGGTTGACAATAAGAAGGAACGGCGCTAGATTAGTAACCGACTGAGCACTCTCGCCCAATCTACAGTTGGTTCGAACTAAGTCGGACCACCTGAGTTTCCCTTCTTAGCCTGGTCAATGCGGAGGGCGATGATGTTTCCCCACGGTATCCCGGCACAATCCATTTCAGCGATCCTCTTCTGGCTGTTCGCAGCTTGTCTCTGTACCCTGTCGGGCGATTGGAGCGATTGGAAGTCTCTCCCGCTACCCGTGGATGCCGATCTCCGGATGCCTGGCCGAGGGTTCCCGGAAGACTTCTGCTATTGAAGGGCTTCGATGTTACCGGACCTGTCGGAAGGACGCGGTTTCGAAGGAAACAGTGAAGCAGGGCAGTTGCGCCAGCCAGGAGGAGAAACCGATTCGTGCCGTTTGAGAATCACCACGGAAATCGTTCTTTCAGTCTGATCTCGATCTACAAGAACGCCCCGGCGGCCTCGGGCGTTTACGGAATTTCCAATGCTCGGGAATGGCTGTACATCGGAGAAACCGACAATATCCAGGCCGAGCTGGTCAACCACCTGCAACAACCGGACCCGTTCCTGGCGGAAAAGGAGCCTTCGGGGTTCACTTATGAACTGGATTCACCGGAGCGCCGCTTAGAGCGCCAGAGGCAACTGATCTTCGAACTGCGGCCCATCGGAAACCGCCGCGCGGCCAGAGCGCCGGCCTAAGTTACCCGCGGAGTGGATGGGCAAACCCGCCAGCCTGGGTAAAAGCCCGGCGGCCTTCGTCCATCAGGACGGCTCATCCAAATTCTGTCTCCAGCCCGGCATAAGTTGCGTCTACCGGGCGGTTGGAAGTCCGGGGTCTATGGATCAGACCCCGGACCCCGTAAAAGCGCTTCGCGCCTGGGTCTTCGACCGCGGGGTCCGCTTCCCTAACGGTCGCGGCTCCGTTTCGATACTCAGGCGCGCGCAAGCAAGCGGGCGAGCCGAAATCACGCGGTCGGTGGGTTAGTAGCGCCGCCGGCCGAAGCCGCCGCCGCCATTGCCAGACCGCTCGGTCTTGGGGCGGGCTTCATTGACGCTCAGCGTCCGGCCGCCGAAATCCTTCCCATTCAGGGCGGCGATGGCCTTTTCTCCTTCGCCGTCATTGTCCATTTCGACAAAACCGAATCCTCTGGGCTGCCCGGAATCGCGATCGGTAACGATGTTGACGCGGCCAACCGCACCGTGAGTTTCGAACAAGGAACGG
>DATJRE010000216.1:0-11072 GCA_035505095.1 Bryobacteraceae bacterium
AAGCGATTCTTGTTGATCTTCAAGGACCTGATCTTGGACTCCAGCGTGGTCCGCGGTATACCGAGTTTCTCAGCGGCGCCCGAGGGCCCGTAGACGCGTCCTCCGCATTCACGCAACGCAGCTTCAATCATGGCCTTCTCCCGAGCAGGTGGCCTGTTAAGGAGGCCCCGCTGGATATCCGGGTCAAGGGGCGAGCGCCGGGAAAGCCAACTTTCATCCACTGAAAATGTCTTGGATTCACACTATCGTTGACGTCCCGCATGTCACGTGATATAGATGGAAACGTTCCACGCCAGAAGAGAAACGGGAGGCAGCTCAATGAAGTTCCGAAAAAACAAGCAGTCCGGTGGTCCCGTGGGCCCGGACCGCCGGGATTTTCTCAAGCTCCCGCTGGCTGCCGCAGCGGCCCAAGCCGTATCAACCGGGCCTTTCGTGGCGCGGGCGGCTGGGCGCATCGACGAGTACGACCCGGACAACACAAAAATCGCTACGCAGATATCCGCTAGTGCGAACGACGACCAACTACTGTTCCTGAAGCAGATCGGGATCCGTTGGGTCCACGTGCTGTTCCCCCTGACGGCCGATTTCGACATGATGAAGAGCACTCAGGATCGGATGGCGCGCTATAACATCAAGATCCATCAGGGTACCTGTGAGCCGATTTATCACTCGCTCAAGATCCAGTTGGGCCAGCCCGGACGCGACGAGGACATTGAAAAGTTCCAGACCTTCCTCAAGAACGTCGGCCGCTTGGGAATATACTCCAGCAAGATCGATTTCCACCCCGGCAACACCTACACCACAGATGAGATCGTAACCGAGCGGGGCTACAAGGTTCGCCAGTACGACGTGCAGGACTTCCATAGAAAAGTCGAAAAGCAAAGGTTCGATCGCATCTATACGGCTGATGATATGTGGGCCAACTACACCTATTTCATCAAGGCCGTGCTTCCGGTAGCCGAGAAAGCCGATGTGCGGCTGGCGCTCCATCCTGACGACCCGCCAACAGCGGCATCGGCCATGATGAACGGGGTGGCTAAGATGTTCATCGACTACAACGGATACAAACGGGCAGACGAAGTGGCGGGGCACAGCCCCTATTGGGGACTGACCTTCTGCGTGGGAACCTGGTCGGAAGGTGGAACCCAGATGGGGAAGGACGTTTTCGGCATGATCGATGACTTCGGCGCCCGGGGAAAGATCTTTGCAGTCCATTTTCGCAACGTCAGCTCACCGCTGCCGCGTTTTCATGAGACTTTTCAGGATGACGGGTACCAGGACATGTACCAGATCATGAAGGCCTTCCGGAAGGTGAAGTGCACGGCCTCTCTGATCCCCGACCACTATCCGCAACTGGTTAACGACCCAGGCCACCGTATCGCCGACACTTACAGCATCACTTACATGCGCGCTCTGCTGCGCCGCGCTAACGAAGAGGTAGGCTAGGCTG
The DNA here is from genome assembly GCA_035505095.1 of Bryobacteraceae bacterium. Taxonomy (GTDB): domain Bacteria; phylum Acidobacteriota; class Terriglobia; order Bryobacterales; family Bryobacteraceae; genus JOPF133. The sequence continues at coordinate 1,451 of DATJRE010000216.1, forward strand.
GTTTGAGTTGAGACCCACGTGGGCTGTTGACCCTGGTGGCGCGGTCGTATGTGACGGCGTACCGGGTCCTCGACCGCCCGAAAAAGCGCTAAATCCTCCCAAGTGAGATCCGGGCTCATCCGCGTAATCATGGGCAGGCCGCCGCGCAGCAATCGCCAAAGAAGTCGCGGGCGCCCGGGAACTTGCCCTTGCGGTGATTAACCAACCTTGGTCTGGTAGAACGCCAGAATGCCCGTGACGCTCGCCAGCACGGCGTCCACCCTGCAGCTGTCCCAGTAATCCGCTCATTGCCAAGTGGAGCACCACCGGATCGTGTTCGGTCATATTGGTCTGGCCGACCCGCCGGATCTTGCGTTGCCAGGGCACAGCCGTCTCGGCCGCGAATAAAAATTGGTATGAGAACTGGCTAGACAATGTCGAGAGTGCATTCCGAGCGCAGAAGGCGCTCAGCGGCGTGTCAGGCGAAGCGCCGGCGCCGCCGCGCGCTGATCACCGAGGTATTCATCCCGATGGTCGTGAGACCGCCGAAGAAACGGGCGTGTTCGATCTTCATGCAGCGATCCATGACCACCTCCAGGCCGGCCTCGCGGGCCCGCCGTGCGGCCTCTTCGTGAATCACTCCAAGCTGCATCCAGACCACCTTGGCGCCGGCGGCAATGGCCTCTTCGACGATGGCCGGAACGGCGGCCGGCTCGCGGAAGATATCCACCACCTCCACCGGGGCCGGAACTTCCAGCACGGAAGGATAGCTCTTGCGCCCCAGCACCTCGGTTTCGCGCGGGTTCACGGGAATCACGTCGTACCCCTCGGAGAGCAGGTAAATAGCCGCGAAATGGCTGGGCCGGAAGGGGTTCGACGACAGCCCTACCATGGCGATGCGCCGGTAGCGCTCCAGAATGCGCATCCGCTGGTACGCGGTGGAGGCGAAGGCGGTGCGGTTGACCGGCGAATTCCCGCCTACCCCATCGGCCCCGGAAAGCGCTTCCGATTCGCCAAATGAAACCGCGCACTGGTCTACGCGCTGGCTTTCAATGCCTGATCCAGATCCCATAAGATATCGTCCGTCTCTTCCAAACCTACCGACAGGCGGATCAGATCGTCGGTGATGCCGCCTGAAAGCTTTTCCTCAGTGGTCAATTGCTGGTGCGTAGTGGATGCCGGATGAATCACCAGGCTTTTGGCGTCGCCCACGTTGGCCAGGTGCGAAACCAGTTGCAGCGCTTCGATGAAGCGGCGGCCGGCCTCCAATCCGCCTTTGATTCCGAAAGTCAGAATACCGCCCGCGCCGCGCGACAGGTAGCGCCCGGCCAGGACGTGCGAGGGACTGCTTTCCAGGCCGGGGTAATTCACCCACGCCACGCGCTGGTGCGCTTCCAGAAAACGCGCCGCCGCCAGGGCGTTTTCGGAGTGGCACAGCATGCGCAGCTTGAGCGTTTCCAGGCCCTGCAGAAACAGGAAGGAATTGAAAGGGCTGAGGGCCGGTCCGAAATCGCGCAGCCCCTCCACGCGCGCTTTCATAATGTAGGCGAAGTCGCCGAAGGTTTCGTAGAAGCGGATGCCGTGGTAGCCCTTGCTCGGCTCCAGCAACTGCGGGAAGCGGCCGGCGCCCCAGGGAAAACGGCCGCTATCCACAATCACACCGCCGATTGAAGTGCCGTGGCCGCCGATGAACTTGGTGGCCGAATGGACCACGATATCGGCGCCGTGCTCGATGGGCCGGCAAAGGTAGGGCGAAGCAAAGGTATTGTCCACCATCAGCGGCAGATTGTGCTCGTGAGCCACCCCGGCCACCGCGGCGATGTCGAGAAGGTTCATGCCCGGGTTGCCGATGGTTTCGCCATACAGGACGCGCGTTTTGGGGGTGATAGCGCGGCGGAAGTTTTCCGGGTCGGACGGATCGACGAAGGTGGTCTGAATGCCGAGCCGGCGAAAACTGACGTCCATTTGCGTGTAGGTCCCGCCGTAGAGCGTTTTGGCGGCCACAATCTCATCGCCCGCTTCCACCAGGCTGACCAGTGCGACAAACTGCGCGGCCTGCCCGCTGCCCACCGCCAGCGCCCCCACGCCGCGCTCCAAAGACGCCATGCGCTCTTCGAAAGCCGCCGTGGTGGGGTTCATGATGCGCGTATAGATGTTCCCGAAGCGCTGCAGGTTGAACAGCGCCGCAGCATGCGCGGTGTCGTCGAAGACGTAGGAGGTGGTCTGGTAGATCGGCACCGCGCGCGCGCCGGTTTCGGCATCGGGACGCTGTCCCGCATGCAGCGCGCGCGTGGCAAACCCGAAGGAACGGTCCGGAAGCGAAGGCATGCCCTTCCAAGTTACCACTGCCACGGCGGGGCGCCGCCGACAGGGCGCCGGCGCCAAGGGAAAGCAGGTCTGGCTACATCACCCGCGTGGTGGCCGCGCGCGCGCTTTGATCCAGGCCCAGAATGGCCTCGCGCACTTTGCGGCTGATGGTTTCGAGATTGGTGAGCACGCCAATCCGCTCCTTGCGGCGCTTCAGTTCGGCATCGCTGAGGATATAGCCCAGCAGGCCGCAGGCTTCCGCCACGCTCACCAGCATGATGTCGCGGGTATCCGGAATTTCATCCGAGAGGATGGCATGCGCCAGCCGCGTTTTCACGTATTCGTGCGGCTGGTTGTCCACCAGCGGGAAGCGCTCCACGTCAATGATCCACAGCAGCTTGGATTTCTCGTGCCGCAGCACGCCGCTGGCGATCAGCGAGGCCAGGGCCTCGCCTTCCAGATCGGCGCGCTCCAGGAAAAGTTCCTCGATCCAGTCGCGCACGGTCTTCAGGTCGGGCCGCTGGCTCATCTGCGCCAGCACGCGATCTAGCGTGGAGTTGCCGGTGGGCGTGTGGTCGACGATGTGGATGGTCTCGGTATCCGTATCGATCTTGCGGGCCAGCGCCAGGTCGAAAAATACCGCCCCCACCAGCGCGTAGGCCGTCCCGAACTCGCGGGTGGAGCGCAGGCTTCCGGTGCGCTCATCCACCGCCAGCAGGACCACCTCCTCCAGCATGGTCAGCATGGCAATCTCTCCTGGATCTTCATTACGTGGTGCAAACCGCTCATGTCGAACACCTTCTTCACCGAATTGTTGGGCGAGCAGACCAGAAACTCCACGCCTTTGGCTTCCGCCGCCCGGGCGCCCTGCAAGACTGCCCGCAGCCCGGCGCTGGAGATATAAGACAGCGACCACAAATTTACCGCGACGCGCGGGTTCTGTTCCACTGCCGCGCGCAGGGCGTTCTCCAACTCATCGGCCGCCTCCGAATCCGCGCGCCCCCGCACGGCCACTACACACCAACCCTCGCGTGTTTCCTGTGCCAATTGGATCATATGGATTTTGCCTCTTGTTTTCCCTCGCGCCGCATGGTCAACCGGTTCCAATCGCCCGCCCGCTGGTATCGGAGATCGCGCATGGTCTGGCGGAGCAGGTGAATCCCCAAGCCGCCGGGCTGCCGTTGGGAGAGCGGCGCGGCCAAGTCCGGCTCAGCGACTGAAGTCGGATCGAACGGTGTGCCGCGGTCGCGATACTCCACGGCCACGCCGCCGTTTTCGAGCAGCCCGAAGTGCACCTGGACCGCGTTCTTCATCCCCTCGCAACCGCCGTGCCGCACGGCGTTGGTGAACAACTCTTCAAGCACCAGGTTCAACTCGAATTGGGCGTCGCCGTCCAAATCCGCCGCCAGGCAGAATTGGTCCACATATTCGACCAAACGCCCCAGTTCGCCCAAGTTCCCGTCCAACTCGAATTCCGTGTGCTTCAGAAGAGCCGATTGTGACATAGGCGGGCAGGCTGGTGCAATGTTAAGTATGGTAGGCACGGGCGGATTCGAACCGCCGACCTGTCGCTTAGGAGGCGACCGCTCTATCCAACTGAGCTACGTGCCCGCGTAGCGTCCTAGCCCTTATTGTACCTGCTCAGGCCCTTGCGCCCAATGTCGCGGCGATAATGCATTCCCTCGAAATGGATGGCCTCGCAAGCCTGGTAGGCGTGGGCCATGGCGGCCGGGAGATCGGCACCGCCGGCGGTAACACCCAGCACCCGGCCGCCGGCGGTTTGGATGCCGGAGGCGGTCTGCCGCGTGCCCGCCTGGAAGACGGTTGCGCCGAGGCCCTCGGCAGCCTCTATGCCGGTGACTGGCTGGCCGGTTTCGTACGCGCCCGGATACCCACGAGAGGCCAGCACCACGCACACGCTCGGGCCGGGCTTCCACTCCAGGCGCGCGCCGCCCAGGCCGCCCTCGGCCGCGGCCATCAGCGCCGGCACGAAATCCGAGGCCATACGGTGCATCAGCGGCTGCGTTTCGGGGTCGCCGAGCCGCACGTTAAACTCCAGCACTTTCGGACCGGCTGCGGTCATCATCAGGCCGGCGTAGAGAAAGCCGGTGAAGCGGGTGGCCGCCACCGTGGGCCAGATGACGCGCTCCAGGACTTCGCGTTCCTGGTCCGCGGTGAGAATGGCGGCGTCGCAATAGGCGCCCATGCCGCCGGTGTTGGGACCGCGGTCGCCATCGAAAACCGCCTTGTGGTCCTGGGTGGCGGCCAGCGGCAGGGCATTCCGGCCGTCGCAGAGGGCGATGAAGCTGACTTCTTCGCCGCGCAAACACTCCTCAATCACCAGCGGCCCGCGCAAACCGGCTAGGGCGGCTTCGGCTTCCGCGCGGTCCGCAGCCACCGTCACACCCTTGCCGGCCGCCAGGCCATCGGCCTTCAGCACCACGGGGAAACCGAAGCGCTCCAGTTGACGGTGGGCCTCCTCCGGGTCGGCTGCCGCTACATATTCCGCGGTGGGGATGCCGTACTCAGCGAAGAACCGCTTGGCGAAAATCTTGCTGCCCTCTAGGCGCGCGGCGGCGGCCTCCGGCCCCACGATGCGCCGGCCGCGGGCGCGAAACGCATCCACTACGCCCTCTACCAGCGGCGCTTCCGGCCCGACCACGGTGAGATCGGCGCCGATGGCCTCGGCCGCTTCCAGCGGTTTGCCTGGCACGCACGTGCCCACACGCGCCATGCCCGGGTTGCCGGGCGCCGCAAACACCTCCACGCCCGGCGATTGCGCCAACTTCCAGGCCAGGGCGTGCTCCCGCCCGCCGCTTCCTACGATCAGAATTCGCATGTGTCATTTATGGTAGCTGAGCGACGCGGCGTGCCCAGCCTCACTTCCACGAAATCGTTTCCCCGCCCAGCAGCATCAGGTTGAAGATGTCCTGGCTGGCGCGGTCGAATTCCACCGGCGCCAGTTTGCCGGCGAATGGCTTGCTGACCGCCAGTTGCGGAAGAACCTCTTGCAGCCGCCGCGGCCCTCTGCCGGTGCGCACCGCATCGCGCACGCGGCTACCCGAAGTGAGCCGGACTTCGGCGCCGTTCACCGTCACGACCATGAAGGGATTGACGGCCACGCGCCGCGGGATCACTACGCACATCTCCGGGTCGGATTGGCGGCACTGGGTGGAATCGGTGGCCAGCGCCCGGGTGCGGCGGTCGAGTTCGGCGCGGGTAGGCGCCGCCAGGATGATTTCGGTGGTGGCATTGTCCGCGATATCCGCCTTGTAATACAGGCGGAAGAAGCGGGCGCCGGGCGCGAATTGCAGATAGTTCGTAAGCGGAGCGGCGGCGGGTTCGGTCTTGCCGCCGATGGTGCGCTCCGCGGAAAGGGCCACAATCCGGGCGCCATTGTGATCCGCTTGCGGCTGAAACGTGTACCAGGCGGTTTCGATTCCCAGCAGGGCATCGGAGGTACGAATGGCCACGGCGAGCTGGTTGCCTTCGCCGCTGGTGGTGACGGTTTCGATTACAGGCGCGTTCGGGTCCGCACCCTGCTTCATGATTGGGCTGACCACTTGCAGCCGGCTCTCCGGCCCGAGATCGATATAGCCTTTGGCCACGCTGCCGCCGTGCAACAGCCGGTAGGCGGCGGAGGGATCGAGCGGGACCGAATCCAGGATGCGCATGGCGAACTCCAGACCGGCTCCCGGCGCAAGGCAGCCCTGCGCTTCGGCGGAAGCGGTCCATTCGGCCAGCCATCCCGCGGGCTGTTTCAGCAGGGCGTCCCGAGCCACCGTGACGCGGATACGCTTGCCGCGCTTTTGAACCGTCACGGCGTTTCCGGCCGGTGCGCAGGGAACGCGCCAGGAGGGCGCGGCGGCCCCAAACGTAGCTTGCGTGACGGCCGGCGCCCGGATGCCCGGGGGCACCAGCACCTGCCCGCGGTCCTGCGGAACCAGGCGCCAGGTCTGCGGCCCGCGGGCGGCACAGCCTGCGGATAGCAGCAGCGCGGCTAACAGGGCCAGGAGCGGGAAGCTACGCGGGCGGTCCATGCTAAAAAGCTAGCACAAACCAACCGGCGCGGAAAGCGGCCGCCACGGCTCCGCGCGTCATTCCGTACGCAGCGCGGTGACCGGGTCGATGGTCATGGCCCGGCGCGATGGAAAACCAGCACCCGGCAACTGCCGCCAGCGCCGATCCCGCCGCACCGCCGATCGCCAGAAGCCAACCGGTGCGCCACGGCACCATGGTGGCCATCTCCACCCGCATGGCGTCCGGCGTGATGCGGATGCCGATTCCGAGCGCGGGCGTGAGGATAGCCGCGGCCGTATGAGGTCTTGCCTGATCCGGGTCATTCGCCGGTCGGCACGCAAGGCGCTGGCGCCCGGTTCCACGATTGTGCCATCTGCGGCGTCTTACTTTTGGAATGCGAATCCCGGCAGCTTGCCTGGCTCGGGCGCTGGTTGGGGCCGCGGCGGCTCAGGCGCAATCTCCCACGCTCGAATGGGCCGTGGCGCTGGCTTCGCGTTACCAAACCTTCCACGAGCCGGTGGTTACGGTGTATGCCACCGCCGGCCTGGCCAACCTGGTGTGCGCGGTGGACCGCTCCGCCGCGGCGGCGATGTATCGGGACGCACTCAGCGGCCTCAGCCAGCTTACGCCGTCGCGCTTCACCGACGCGAGCCACGTGCTGCCGGCTCCCAGCTTCACGGTTCTGTGGAAATCCGTTACCGCCAGTGCGCGCAAATGCGACCCCACGCTGGAGGAGTACTTCGACAGCCAACGCGCCCACGCCAAGATGGAGGCCGAGCGCCAGGCCGCCAACAACACCCTGCGCCTGGGGCAGTCGCAAATCCAATCCAACCCGGACCGCGCCGGGCAGCTTGCCGAAGCGGCCATGAGTGTCTCGGACCCGGACCATCTGGAGATCCCTTTTCTGACGCAGTTCCTTTCCCAACTTCGGGAACGCGCCGCGGATGTCTCCGACGACGTCTTTTTCGTAGCGCTGGACTTCGTCGCCGCGGTGCAGGCGCCCAGCCCCGGCCTGCTGATGGAATTGGGCAAGTACCTGTTCGTTTCGCACCGCCTTCTTCCGTCTCCGGACGATGAGGAGCTCAGCGACGTCTTCACGATCAATGACTCCTCCGTCGCCAACTTTCAGGACATTCGCTCCAGCACCATTCCGGACGAAGTGCGCGACTATATCGATGCGGCGCTGAAGGTGCTCACCACCCGCAACACCGCCGAATACGATCCGGTGGCCGCCTACGCGGTGGCCTTCCAGATGCTAGCCAAGGCTCGCGACCTGGCGCCCGCCGACGTGGACCAGCTTGAGGAGGTCCTGGTCCAGTTGCAGGCGTTGAACGGAGCAGCCGCCTCGCAGGTGGCGGCCCGGCTGGCGACGGCCACCGGCGACCCGAACTCGGAAGACGACGCCGCGGCCCGGGCCCATGTGATGGCCAAGGTCTTCCAGGCCATGGGCGCGGGACGCTTCGCCGATGCGCGCGAGGTGAACAAGGGCAACAGCGACCTGGTCTCGCGCAACCAGGTGGCCTCGCTGATCGATTTCGCCGAATCCGCCAACGCAGCTTCGCACCGGGACGTGGCGTGGGCCTCCACCCTGGCCGACTCGCTGGTTCCGGGGATCAAGCGAAGCGTGCTCTATGCCGGCATTGCCGCCGCTTCCCGGCCGCGGGATGCCGCCCTGGGCCCCTTCCAGCTTGCCATGAAGGATATCGAATCCCTGCCTGCGGAGCAGCAGATGTTCACCCTGGCAGCCAACGCCGGCGCCATCTTTCCCGCCGACCCCGACAACGGACTGATGGCTCTGGGGCTGCTGATCGACGCCGCCAACGACGCGTACACCAGGCCGCACCGGGGCGTTTTCGACCCGAAGGTGCTGCGCCGTTACAGCGCCAAGGCGGCGCTGGGCACGGATAGTTCGCTGGTCCTGTTCAACCGGCGGGGGCTTTGCGAGGTCGTGGATACCGGCCAGCACCGCTACAACTTCGCCCTGCGGGTTCCGGGCGCCGAGGCGCTGCGGTTGCCCGCGGTGATGTCCCAGGCGCGCGGAGTGGATCCGGCGCGGCTGGAGGCGTTGATTGCCGGTCTGCACGACGAAACCCAGATGGCGCTGGCGCTGAACGCGCTGGCGGCGGCACGGCTGCACCCGGCGCAGTGAGCGGCTTGCCTCCTCGCCCGTCTAAACAACCCAACTCCAGCCCACGGCTGTTGGCGGGAAACAGCGTGTTGGCGGCTACAATGGGTCTATGCCGTTTGTCACGGTGGATGAGGCCATCCAGGAAATCCGCTCCGGCCGCATGTTGGTGGTGGTGGACGACGAAGACCGCGAAAATGAAGGCGATCTGACCATCGCCGCCGAGAAGGTGACCGCCGAAATCGTCAATTTCATGGCCACCCACGGGCGCGGACTGGTCTGCCTGACGCTCACCGCGGAACGCTGCGATGCGCTGGGGCTGCCGCTCATGAGCGCCCTCAACACCTCCAATTTCGGCACCGCGTTTTGCGAATCCATCGATGCCCGCCACGGCGTTTCGACGGGCATTTCGGCCGCCGACCGCACCCGCACCATCTTGCAGGCCATCGACCCGGATTGCCGCCCCGGCGACCTGGCGCGCCCCGGCCACATCTTCCCATTGCGCGCGCGCGATGGCGGAGTGCTGGTGCGGGCGGGGCAGACCGAGGCGTCCGTGGACTTGGCGCGCATGGCGGGAATGACTCCCGCCGGGGTGATCTGCGAGATCATGAACCCCGACGGCACCATGGCCCGCGTGCCGGAGCTGCGCGAATTCTGCCTGCGCCACGGGCTGAAGATGATCTCCGTGGCGGACCTGATCCGCTACCGCCTGAAGCACGAAAAACTGGTGCGGCGGGTGGCCGAGGGGTGCATCCGGACGCCCCACGGCGAGTTTCGATCGATCGCTTACACGAGCGACCTCAACCCCGAGTACCACTTGGCGCTGGTGCGCGGCGAAGTCGCGGGGATGGAGGGGGTTCTGGTGCGTATGCACTCGCGCTGCCTGTATGGGGATGTGTTCGAATCGGTGGATTGCGATTGCGGCCGGCTGGTGCGCAACTCTCTGCGGGCCATCGCCGAGGAAGGCGCCGGGGTGCTGGTGTATCTGCACGAGAACGGCCCCGGATTTCGAGTGGCGCAGGATGGCGCTGGCCCCGCGCGGCTGGCATCCCACGGCCGCGAGTTCATGCATTACACGGGGGCCGATGGCCAGCGCCAGTTGCAGCACGAGCACGGGATCGGCGCACAGATTCTCTCCGATCTGGGGCTGCACACCATCCGGCTGCTGACCAACCACCCGCGCAAGATTGT
>DATJRE010000217.1:0-20296 GCA_035505095.1 Bryobacteraceae bacterium
GCGCCGCTCTGGTGAACCGTTACGGCAATCCGGCGTCGATCCCGGTGCGACGGAGGGCGGCGACCGAGGGCGGTGGCCCAGCGCGACGACTCAGTGCGTCGCCCAGCATGGCGACCCGGCGCTGAGACCCAACGCCGAAGACCGGTGCGGAGGCGTGGCGGAGGGGGCCAGCGGAAGAGTGCGGAGGCCGGTGCGGAGCGGTGCGGAGGCCAGCGCGGAGCGGTGCGGGGGCCACCGCGCAGAGCAGTGCGGGGGGCAGCGCGGAGCGGAGCGGAGGCCAGCGCGGAGTTGTTCGGGGGTCAGCGCGGAGTTGTTCGGGGTCAGCGCGGAGCGGTGCGGGGGTCAGCGCGGAGCGGTGCGGGGGGCCAGCGCGGAGCAGTGCGGAGGCCACCGCGCGGAGCAGTGCGGAGGCCGGCGCGGCGACCAGGGGCGAGACCGCGATGCGGTGCTCCAGCGCGACGACTCACTCCGTCGCCATCGCGGTCGATCTGGCGCCGAGGTCCCAAGCGCGACCGCCCGGCGCCGAGACCGGCCTCGCTTGGGCAATGGCGGCCTCGTTTAGACAGTATTAGCGGCGGAAGGGCGCTGGACGCGGCGGGACCGGGGGCGTGCGCCGCGTCCAATTTGTCCGGGTCTCCGGGGGCGTTTTGTCGACACTCGGGACCCGGAAAAGGTCGGGCTATCGGCTCGATTTCAGGCCGATTCCAGCGCCAGCGCCGCGTCCCCATTCCCGTTGCCGTTCGTTTCCATCTGCACCATCAGGTGGGAGCCGTACTCGAAGCCTTTGTCGAAGGCCTGGAGATTGAGCCTCTGCATCGCCGGGGGGACCGAATCCGCCACCGCCTTGCGCAGCGACTCGGGATCCAGCAGGCTCGTCACGGCTCCGAAGAAACCGGTCATTACGATGTTCAGCACCACCTTGCGGCCCAGTTCCTCGGCCAGCCGGGTCGCGGGCACTCCATACACGCGGACGCCCGCAGGGTAATGATCCACCCGCACCAACTCCTGCTCGGTAATCAGGATTCCGCCCGGTTTCAATTGCGGCGTGAAGCGCGTGGCGGCTTCCTGGCTCATAACGATCAGGATATCGGGCTGGGCCACATAGGGATACAAGATGGGATCTTTCGAGAGGATCACCTGGGCGCTCGAAGAGCCGCCGCGCGCCTCCGGTCCGAAGCTCTGGGTCATGGTGGCATAGCCGCCTTCGAAGATGGCTCCGGCCTTGCCGATCACGGCCGCGGCCAGAATGACGCCCTGACCGCCGAAGCCCGCGATCCGAATTTCCGTCAGCACTCGCTGCATACAACCTCCGGTTCCGCGTAGCGCTCGCCGAGCGTTTCGGTCATCTGCGCATTCAATAAATCGAAGTACCCCGGCCGGTCGCGATCGACAAATTTCCCTACGACGATCTCGCCGGATTTGGTCAGCGCGCAATCGCTGGTGGGCGCGCCGTGACGCACTTTGCTCATCTGTTTGTAGAATTTCATGGTGTCCAGGCCATCTCCCATCTTGTTGCGGCGCTGGTACAGGGTGGGGCAGGGAGAGAGCACCTCGATGAAGCAGAAGCCCTTCTTTTTAAGCACCTCTTCCATGGAGCGCGCGAGTTGCTTGACATGGTAGGTGGTCCAGCGGGCCACATAGCTGGCGCCGGCGGCTTCGGCCAAGGCCACCAGGTTAAAGGCGGGCTCGAAAACGCCATAAGGCGAGGTCGCGCTGATGACGTGGCCGGGAGTGGTGGGCGCGGTCTGGCCGCCGGTCATGGCGTAGGTAAGGTTGTTGACGCAGATGACCTTGAGGTCCATGTTGCGGCGCGCGGCGTGGATGAAATGGTTGCCGCCGATGGCGAACAGGTCGCCATCGCCCGAGTAGACCACTACTTGCAGTTCGGGGTTAGCCAGCTTGAGCCCGGTGGCAAACGGGATGGCCCGGCCGTGGGTGGTATGGAAGGAATCCAGGCTGGCGTATCCGGCCACCCGGCCGGTACAGCCGATTCCGGAGACCACCGCGACCTTATCGAGATCGGCCTTGGAATCGAGCAGCGCGCGGGTGAAGCAGTTGACGGTGGTGCCGATGCCGCATCCGGGGCACCAGATGTGGGGCATCCGATCCATTCGCAGGAACGGCTCCACGGGGTTATGGGCGTCCAGCGGGATTTCGTAGGGAACTTCGAGAGTCGTTTCGTTCATCGCACGGCCTCCACAATGGCATTCAGAATGGTTTCCGGGGCATGCACGCTGCCGCCCGCGTGGGTGATTGGAATGACTTTGGCCTTTCCCGCTACCGCGCGCTCCACTTCGTGCACCATCTGGCCGAGATTCAACTCGGGGACAACGAACGCCTTGACCCGCCCGGCCAACTCGGCAATGCGCGATTCGGGAAAGGGCCACGCGGAAATGAGGCGGAATTTGCCGGCGCGAATCCCTTGCTGGCGGGCAAGTTGGAGCGCGCGCTGCGCCACCCGCGACGTAATACCGTAAGAAACCACGACTACTTCGGCATCTTCGAGATTCTCGGCCTCGAAGAGCGCGCGGCCGTTCGCCAGCGGTTTCAGCTTATCCTGGAGGCGCCGCACCTGGCGGTCCTGCGTTTCGATGTTCATGCTGGGATAACCGCGCTCATCGTGGGTCAGGCCGGTGACATGGAAATGGTACCCCTCGCCAGCCCTCACCATGTCGGGGACTTGGTCGCCGTGCGGTTCATAGAGATGGAATTCCTGAGGAGGCAGCTTGGTGTAGCGCCTGGGCGTGACCTGGATGCGCTCGGGATCGGGAATGATCACCTTCTCGGTCATGTGGCCCACGCATTCGTCCAGCATCATCATCACCGGCACGCGGAATTCCTCGGCGAGGTTGAAGGCAGTAATGGTGAGGTCGAAGCATTCCTGGGGGGAATTCGGGCACAGCGCGATGATGGCATAATCGCCGTGCGAACCCCAGCGTGCCTGCATCATATCGGCTTGTGCCGGCAGGGTGGGCAGGCCGGTCGAAGGGCCGCCGCGCTGCACGTTCACAAAAACGCAGGGCGTTTCGGTCATGGCGGCGTACCCGAGATGCTCCATCATGAGCGAGAAACCGGGACCGGAGGTCACCGTGAAGGCCTTGGCGCCACCCCAAACTGCTCCCTGGATGGCGATGGAAGCCGCTAATTCGTCTTCCATCTGAATAAAGATGCCGCCGACTGTTGGAATTCTCGACGCAAATCGTTCGACGACCTCGGTGGAAGGCGTAATGGGGTAACCTGCGCTAAATCGCGCACCGGCTGCGAGAGTTCCCTCACAGCAGGCGTGGTCGCCGTCGAGAAAATGGACACCGGTCAGGACGCCTTTGGGATCAGCGTGCATAGCGCGCTCCGAAGATGGCGAAATCCGGGCAATACATTCCGCACAAATCGCAGCCGCTGCATTTCTCGGCGGAAATCACGTGCGGGGCATGATAACCCTTGGAGTTGTAAGCAGATGAAAGTGCCAGAACGTGGGTGGGACAGAATTCGACGCAGAACCCGCAGCCCTTACAGCGTTCCACAGTAATCGATACGAAGCCCTTAGCCATATGCGACCCTCCTCTCTTGAGTCGTGGAGGTTGGTGCACGCCACGGGCCAATCAGGCCTGAAGATCTGAAATTATGGAGCGGGACGCCAGACGGCGCAAAAGCAGACGGGGGCCTGCGGCGCGTTGTGCAAAGGGCCGCAAGCCCCACGGATGGCTTTCCGAATCCAGTACGTTTCCGAGTCCAGCACAGAGGGAGCGAATCCCCGTTACTGGCTGGCGGAGGGGGTGGATTGGCTTTGCCCAGGCAAGCTTCCGGTAGCTGCCAGCCCGCCTATGGTGGCTGCTACTGCTACGCCACCGATGATCGCAATAGTGCCTACTGAGATACCCGCCGCGGCACCGGCTCCGGCAGCGCCCGCGCCTGCCGCTCCGGCAGCACCGCTGGCACCCGCGGCCGTGGCACCGGCCGTGCTACCCGCACCGGCAGTCGATCCGCTGGCGCCGCTCGCGGTCGATCCGGCAGCCCCGGCTCCCGTTTGCGTTCCCGAACCCGCTCCGGAGGTGGCAGCACCGCCGCTGGTTTGCTGTTCGAAATCCAGGCTCGATCCGGCGGCTACCCGCGCCACCAGCAGCCCACCGCTATTCTTTACGTCGACTGAACCGCCCAGAGCGGCCACGGTGACTTTGCGCGGTCCGTCCAGTTTGATTCGGGTAACCCCTTCGCGCGTCCGCGGGGTAATTACCAGCGACCGCGCTTCCACGGTAAAGCCGCTGGCTGCCCGGATCTCTGTAAAGCCTTCCTCCAGAACCATCCTGGACCGATAGACCTTGACCCGGGAATCGGCCGCCAGACGCACATTCGCTCCGCCATTCACCTGCAGTTGCGATGCGGCAACGGCCGTTTGAACGGTGCTCCCTTCGAACAGGGACGAACTGCCCCAAACCTTCGCCTGGTCCACCTGGAAGCTTCCGTTGGCTACCGCCAGCCCGATTGCAGTGCTTGCGGCCGGAGCCGGGCCAGCCACGAGGGTCGTTAACATGATCGCCGCTCCAGCGAGCGGAAGAACGGAGTAGTGATTCGTTTTCATACTAACCTCTATATCGGTTGCGTCTGCGGAATTCTTTATAGTGGCGGTTGGAAAAATTTTGTTATGCTGGAGTTCCTTGCAGAGGGCATGCTCCCTCCGAGCTGATCGACGGCGTCCGGCTGTTTCTCCAGCCCGTGCGCTCCTCAGTTGCGGAGCGCTTTTCCTGCTGGCCCTGGCGGCGTACTGGACGGTTCGCTTGGCTTGGGCCGACCGCCTCTCGGCCAGTCCCCGCCTGGAGGACCGTCGCCACGCGGTGCTCCTGGCGCCGCTCGATGCAACCTTATGTAGCCGCTTGGCGGAAGTGTTGGAAGTGACGGGTGACGATGCTCTTCCCAGCCTCCGTGCCGCGGTTGCCCTGGACCCCGATAACCCCCAATGGTGCATGAGCTTAGGACAACAGGCCGAGTTGGCCGGCGATCTGGAGTTGGCGGAGCGCAGCCTGCTGGCCGCCGCCCGGCTGAGCCGGCAATATCAACCCAAATATTTATTGGCGGGGTATTATTTTCGGCGTGGAAATGCCGATCTATGTATACGATGGTCCAACGCGGCATTGGCAATTGCGCCGGGCGATGTCACGCCGGTTTTAAACCTCTTGGGACAGTTGTTGGATCCCCAGACGATGGTTGCGGAGGCCTTACGCCAGCCTCCGGTGGTGGCCCGCCAGTTCCTGATCTTTTTGTCCGGGCACAACGAAATCAAGGCCGCCGGGCGGCTGGCGCGGCGCCTCGCGCAAACCGGCACGGCCGAGGACCTCCCGGTTTTGCTGGGCTACACCGATGAGTTACTGGCGCTGGGTTATGCTTCGGATGCGGTGGAGCTGTGGAATTTGCTTTCCCAACGGCACCTGATACCGTACGAGCCGCTGGATGGAACCGCCGGCCGATCGCTGACCGATGCGGATTTCCAACACCCACCTTCAGGAAACGGCTTCGACTGGCATGTCGAGGGCGCGCCGGGGGTAACCGCAGTGCGCTTTGCAGGCGCTCTGAGGGCTACTTTCTCGGGTGACGAGGCGGACGACTGCGTGGTGGCCTGGGAGTATCTTCCGCTCGAACCGGGCCGAGAGTACCAGTTGCGGCAAACGGTCCAGGCGGAGGATGCCCCCTCTGCGGCGGGCCTGCGGTGGCATCTCTTCTACCCCAAGAACGGTCCCGTATGGGCGCCCCTGGAGGCCGATTTGTCTCACGGATTTCGCGCTCCGGCCGGGGTGGCGCGGCTTGCTTTGATGTACCGGCGCGCTCCCGGCTCGACGCGCCTCACCGGCGACATTGCGGTGACCGGACTACGGTTGGATCGGATGCCATGACCGCACCGCGCCGCTTGCCCGCTGTATTCCTGGCTCTGCTCTTAGCTTGGGCCGTGCTTTCGCTGGGGGTCCAGGGGCGCTGGGCCTGGGCGATTTTTCAAATCGGGGTCTTTGCGATGGGGGCGTGGCGATTATTGGTGACACGCCCGTTGGTGCTCCGCGCGCCGCTCGTTCCGCTGGCCGCCGCGGCTCTCTGGCCGCTTCTGCAACTGGCTTTGGGAACAACCGTTTATCGGGGGGGCACGTGGGTCGCCGCGCTCGACTGGGGCACCTTTCTGGTGGTTTTCGTGCTGGCGCAGGACCTGATTCGCGACACGCCCGAGCGGCACGGTTTTCTCCAGGCAGCGGCCCTGTTTGGCATGTGCGTGGCGATCCTGGCGACCATTGGAGAGTTTGCTTGTCCGGGCAAAATCCTCTGCCTTTTCGACAGTGGCTTGAGTGGAGAGGTGATGGGGCCGTTTGTCAATCGCAACCAGTATTGCGCCTGGATCGAACTTCTGCTGCCGATGTCGCTTTACCTGGCGGCGACACACTCCCGGCGGCGGGCTCTGTTTGCCACCGCCTCGGTAGTGATGTTCGGCTCGGTGGTCGCCAGCGCGTCGCGAGCGGGGACCGCGCTGGCGGCGGCGGAAATCGTGGCCGTGGCTGTGGCGCTGGCGGTGCGGCACGGGGTGGCACGGCGGCGGCTGGCGTTAGGAGCGGCACAATTCGTGGTGCTGGCGGCCATCGGTGTTTCGGTGGTGGGCTGGCAGGGCGTGTGGGGGCGCTGGCGGAATGTCGGCCCCGAGGTGCTTCGCAAGGATGCCCTGAAAGCCTCGTTGCAAATGATTGAGGCTAAGCCGTGGAGCGGCAGCGGACTGGGAACGTGGTCCAGGATTTATCCGCGCTACGCCAGCGTCGATCGTGGTCTGTTCGTGAACCAGGCCCATAACGACTGGGTGCAATGGGCGGCGGAAGGCGGGCTGCCGTTTTTTTTATTTCTCTTTTTTTTCGCGGCACTCTCATGGAAACCGGCAATCCAGTCGATCTATGGGTTGGGTATGGTCGTGTTCCTGCTGCACGCGCTAGTCGATTATCCGATGCAACAGCGGCCCGGTTTGGCCGCGTGGTTCTTCTGCGTCGCTGGAGTGGCCGGGGCGTGTCGCCAAGGCTGGGACCCTAAGCCATGATGGACCACTACGAAGAATTGGGGATCGAGCGCTCCGCCTCGGTGGCCGAAATCCGCCATGCCTACCGGCGGTTGATGCAGCTTCTGCACCCTGACCACTGCGGGGACGAGGCCAGCCGCAGGTTAGCGGAATTGCAGGCCAAGCGCCTGAATGCCATGCTGGCGGTGCTCACCGATCCCGTGGAACGGGAGCGGTACGACCGCGAGTTGATTTTCAATCGGGAGGGGCCGGCGCTGCCACAACCTCCCCCTTCACGGCTTTCGCGTGCCCCGGCCTGGCTGTGGCCCGTGGCGGGCGCCGCGATGGTGCTGGCCCTGGTTTCTCAGATGGTTGGGCCGCCGCGCGGGGCTCCGGCGGCTGAACCCGCTCCATCGACGGGGATCCCTGCGCCACCAGCCCCGGCGCCGAAAAAGCAAGCCATAGCCACAGTCCGGCGTGGTGTGCCCGCTCCCGTTCGTAGCCCGCGGATCGCAATTGCCCAGGGTGCCAGGCCAGGAGGCGCCGAATCCGCCAACAACCAAGTCTATGCCGCGCCGCACATTCCGCAGAATCCGCCCGTTTCGGCGGCGCCCTCCGTGGTCTGGGACCCGCCTGCGCTGGTTGCGCCGGCACTTACTGAACCTCCGCCCCCAATTCCGCGATCCAGCCTGGCGGGCGAGTGGCTGTTTGTGCCGCAGCCGAACGTCCACAGCGAAGGACTCTACCCGCCCGAATTCATCGAATTGCGGCTGACCGAAGAGTCCGGATGGGTGCGCGGTAAATACCGGGCGCGATACCGCGTTGCCGATCGGGCTATCTCGCCCGGGGTGACATTCGAATTTGAGGGCTGGGCAGGCGAAAATGAAGCCTGTTTGCCCTGGAGCGGCCCGGGGGGGGCGCGTGGGGAGGTTACCCTCCGCCTGCTCGATACCGGCGCTCTCGAAGTGACCTGGGTGGTTAGCCACTTAGGGACCGAACTGGGGCTCATTTCCGGGACGGCCACGCTGGTGCGCAGGGTGGACTAAACCACCGAACTGCCGGGCGCAAGCAAGTTCCGGCTTACCAGAGTGCGAAGCGGGATTTTTTGCGTTTGATGGGGACCGCCGCCTCAACGGGTTGCCCCTCCAGGATGGCGCGGGGGGTTTCCACTAGCAGGCGCTGGGCGGTGGCCTGCCCGAAACGGTCTTCGAGATATTGCCAGGCCGCATCGAGAACCGGCGGACGGTGCCGGGTGTCGTGCCCATCGCTGGCCAGGAGGTGCACCAGACCCAGGCGCATCAATTGCTCCGAGGCGGATTTGGCCGTGCGGCCGAAGCTCCCGGTCAACGATTGGGCGGTGACCTGCAGCAGGCAGCCCTGCTCCACCCAGGCGGCGAGGTCGACGAACCGGCCCCGCAGGATCGGGTTTCGTTCCGGGTGGGCCAGAATCGGCCGCATCCCGGCTGCCATCAGCCGCTGCAGAATTTCGCCCGCCGTTTTGGGGATCCAAAAGTCCGAAAACTCGATGAGCAGGTAAGCCCGGTGGGCGATGGAGTACCGCGCCGGAAACCGCAGAGCGTCCTCGATGTTGTCCGGGGTGAGGTGGAGTTCACAACCGTAGTGGATGCGGGGGGTCTCGCCGCAAGCTTGCTGCAATACCGCGATGCGCTGTGCGGCCGCCATGGGATCGAAGCAAAATTGCTCATTGGCGTGCGGCGTCGCGACGATATCGGTGGTTCCCGCGGAGGCCGCCATACGCACCATGTTTACCGCTTCGTCCTGGGTGCGCGCTCCATCATCCAGCCCGGGCAGGATGTGGCTGTGAATGTCAATCATCCCATGGTATTGATCGGCAGGCTGGCCTGGAAACATTAGCCCCTCAGCCGGAAAATCGGGGAAAAAGGCGCCCGGCCTCTTACTTTTTAATGAACAGGGAGAGCGCCATGCCGAAACCGATCGCGATCACGATCTTCCGGACGGTCTTTCCTCCCAGGCGGCGTGCCACGCCCGCCCCCCCGTACCCTCCGGCAATGGCGCCCACCGCCATCAGCAGGACGTAGGGCCAGTAAACCATCCGGGCCCAGACAAAGTAGATAGCGGCAATGCCGTTGACGCTCCCGCCGAAGACCACCTTCAGGCTGTTCATTTCGTGGATGTCTTTGAGGCCCAGGATGCTCAAGGCGGCCAGCATCAGGATCCCGATCCCGGCCCCGAAATAACCACCGTAGACGCCTACGCCGAGTTGGAATAACATCCCTCCAATCAGCCACCTGGTGGTGGCGCGGGTGTCTTCGCCTCCGGTCTTGAGCCAGCGCTGGACGCGGTCCTGAGCCATCAGTAGCAGGGTGGCGAACAGGATCAGGAAGGGCACCAGGCGGTCGAAAATCGCTGGCGGGGTCAAGCGTAGCAGCAACGCGCCTGCCAAACCCCCCACCAGGCTGGGCACGATCAGCGCCAGAAACCGCCCCTCGGCCCGGCCTAACTCACGCCGGTAGCCCCAGGCGCTGCCGACCGTTCCAGGCCAGATAGCGACCGTGCTGGTGGCATTCGCGGTGACCGAATTCAGGCCCAGCCAGATGAGGGTGGGAAAGGAAACCAGGGTGCCACCGCCGGCCACGGAGTTGATGGCTCCGGCGAGGAATGCGGCACCGAAGGATACTGCTGCATGAAAGAAATCGAGTCCAGCCAATTCTACAGCTTACAACGCTGCACTGGCTTTTCTGCGAACGGTCATCCGGGTGGGTAAGCCGGCATGGCTGATGGGGGCGGTGGCTGGCGAGGTGGATGGCGAGCCGGAGCGACGCCAGGGTTTGGGGGGGCGAGGATGGGCTTGAGGGCTGAGCGGTAACCCAGCCGGCGCGAGGGCCGGATGGCGACAGAGGGCAGAGGTGGCAGCAAGTGGTAGCCCGCGGGCCGGGGCCGCCGGGGTGACGAGGGCCTGCGCCTGAGAAAAAAGAGGGGCCGACGACGATCCGACGTGCGGGGCCGAAGCGACGCAGGGCTGGGTTTCGGGGCGCGGGTGACGAGGAGGGGCTACGCCTGAGGCCCTGGCGGTGACCCAACGGGACCGCGAGTCGGAGCGGCGCCTGGGGGGCCAGAGGTGGCGGGCGTGGTGCGGTGGCGCCGATAGGAAGCGGATCTATCTGGGGGGATTGTGCGGCTCCTGGCCGTGGCGCCACCAAACCGGGAACTCGATTGCCTCGTAGCGGGTCTGGTAGCCTCCGGCGGCGGGTGTCACGATGCGGGCCAGCGCGTGCAGGACGTGGCCCGGCTCGCAACTTTCCGGAACGGAGATCACCGAATAGGCGAACGAGGCCAACTGGTGGTCGTAATCGTCCCAGGAATCCGAACCGCGCATGCCGGTGTCCAGGCAGGAATCGTTGGAAAATACCTCAGCCGGGCGCAGGGCCTCCCCATCCGGCAGCAGGACGACGAAGGTCTCTCCGGGAGCGGCTTGGCCGTCGCGGTTGCCTTCGCCAAGAACCGCGTCCGCGTGTGCGGTGCCGTGCCGCCACGCCGATACGGTCCGGCCGTCGGCGATCTGGAAACTGGTGGAGGTAGCGGAGGGCGGGAAGAGCGGCACGTCGAAGGCCACGTGGCCGCCAGCCATGGCGGCTACGATCCGGACGATCGGGCGGGTCGCGTCGGCGACGGTGACGGTGACGGCCAGCGGGGCGGCCTCCTCCGGACCAAGGCCGAAAAGGCGGCTGGAGGCCGGTTCGAACTTCACATCCCGATCGGGGCTTTCCCAACGCACCAGCCCGGTTGCCGAACGCACCGCGCCGGCATTCAGAAACCGCACCTGGATCTTATCCGGCTGCGAGGCGGTGGCCCACGCGGCGCCCTGCACCTGCCAGCCGGAAACGGTCAGCGCGGCTTCTTCCCCGATCCCCACCTGATAAGCGTCACCGTTGAGATCGAAATTCAAGCGGCCTTTGGGATCGGCGCGTAACACGACGTGGCGCGTCTCGCCATCTCGCAAACGGACGATGGTCACCGGGTGGGTACTCCCGGGCGCGTAGAGCGGCGCGGAAGCCAGGGACAGCTTCACTTCCGGGATGGTGGCGCCGCCGGGCGCCCACTGCCGCACGGCGGAGCGGAAGCCTTTGGCCGAAACCTGGTCCAGCATGGTGAAGCCGGGCTGCCTCCGCGTGGAGGCCACCTCCCACCCCCACACGGCGAAGTTCGGATAGGCATCCCAATGGTTGAAGACGGCGGGCTTGGGCAGCGGCGCGGCGAAGGCGTGCATGTGGAAGTCGAAGGTTCCGGGGATGGCTTCGGTGGCGCGCTGGCGATCGAAATCCACGGTCTCGTGGTTCGAACAGGCATGCAGCCAGATGCCGTTGAGCCGCTCGTCGTAAAAGTGGGCCGGCTCGCGCGGGTCGGCCACCAGCCGCGTGCGCACGCCGTCGTAGTTGGCGTAGATCTCGTGCAGGCGATAATCGACTTCGAAGCCTTCCGGCCCAACCGGCGACTCGGTCATTCCCAGAAAGCTGGAGGCGCTGCCCACCAGGTTGGGGTACTTGCCGGCCGTGTACAACGCCAGAAAGCCGCCGACCGCGTAGCCGGTAACGGCGCGATGATCGCGGTCGGCCACGGTTCGCAGCGTATGGTCGATGTGGTCCACCAGTTCGGGGAAGTACAGCGGAAAATTGCCGGAGGTTTCCACAGGCCCGGCGTAAATCAGGATGACGTCGTGGGTCGCTATGTAAGCGGAGATCTCTTTTTCGCGCTCCTGGTTGGGCTGTTCGTAACCATACAGCCAATAGATGACCGGATAACGCTTCTGTGAGCGGTTGTACGCGGGCGGCAGGAAGACCCGGTAGGAGCGTGTTCCGCCGAGAACCTCGCTTTGGAGCGTCTGCTCTTCCGTGCTGGCGGAAGAAGCAGCCGGAGTGGGGATTGAAGGAGCCGGCGGCGGGGTCCGGCGTTTGGGCGCCGCTTGAAATGCCCATGCCGCAGTGGCCAGCCAGAGAATGCCCAAGTAGCGCACTCTTGACTACGTACCATTTCCATCCGCCGCACCGCAACCCGGGAGTGCAGTTTTGCGGGTTCCCGCCGCCACGGTGTGCAGGATCGCGGCTGTCGAGGGGGAAAGGCAACCGACCCAGTGCGTGTTGGCCGGCTCCGGTATCTCAGGCGTTTGGCGCGAAGTGGCTGAGTGGAGCGAGGCGCCGGCTTGAGCGTCTGGAGGCGGCTGGAGCCAAGGGACATTGAAAATGCGATTTGCGGGTCTTATATTAAGAGGTGTGCGGCACAGTGCAGTCCGCAGCGATCTGGCCGAGAGCGCGCCTGGGGTGCCTGGTGCTGGCGTTGACAATTAGCCAGGCGTCTTACGCGGCGCAGTTTTTGTACGCGCTCGGCGCAGGTACCGCACCGCAACAGTTGCCGAACATTCTAGGCGGCTACCTGACGGATGCCGTGACTGGTGTGGCCGTGGACTCATCAGGGTACGTGTATGTCACCGGGTTGACCTATTCTCCGGTGTTCCCCATGGGCACACCGATTGAAATTACCACTTTGTCCCGCAGCCAATACTTATTTATCGCCAAACTGACGCCCGACGGCTCAACATTCGTCTATGTAAAGGTGATTCCGGGCGGCGCCGGAGCTGCGATCGCCGTGGACCAGAGCGGCAACGCATATGTCGCCGGCACCGTTCAGGAGTCAGGCATGGCGCTTCCAGATATAACGCCCTCGCTGAATGCGTCATCCGGCGACACTCCTGCCTTTGTCTTAAAACTGGACAGTTCGGGTTCCCAAGTTCTGTATCTCGTATACGTGGGTGGGGCCTCTTATCAACAAGCCAGTGGGCTGGCTCTCGATCCGGCAGGCAACGCATATGTCACCGGCTACACTCTGGGACCAGATTTTCCCACCACTTCAGGCGCGTTCGAAACCGATCTCAAGGGAAGCCAAGCGGTCTTCGTCACCAAAATCAACGCGAGCGGGACGGCTCTACTCTATTCCACCCTGCTGAGCGGGTCGGGTTACGACCAGGGCGCGGCGATTGCCGTGGACGCGAACGGAGCGGCGTATGTCACCGGCAACACCACATCGCCGGACTTCCCAATCACTACCGGCGCGTATCGGCAACAGATTCCGCCCCCGGAGGCCGGCTTTTACGTTCCCACGGCATTCGTCACTAAGCTGAACGCCATGGGCACGGCGCTGGTTTATTCGACTTATCTGGCGGGAACCGGCGAGACGCGGGGCAATGGAATCGCCGTCGATGCAGGTGGGAACGCATACGTGGCCGGTGCCGGCCCTCCCAGTTATTCTCAGGTCACGATAGGTGTGTCACAGACCTCGGGGCAAACCCAGGGAACCGCGTTTGTCACCAAGTTGGACGCCACCGGCACGGGCTTGGTTTACTCCACGCTGTTCGGCGCCGCCTCGGCAAACGCGATCGCTGTAGACGCACAGGGCAACGCCCACATCACCGGCGACACCTATGACGGACTTCCCGTCTACCAGCCTTTTCAACCGAGCTATTACCCTACCGTGTGCTACGTCTATACCGCCTCGGGCACCAGCGTTTACGGCTATGTTCCCTGCGCGGATGCCTTTGTGGCGGGGTTGGATCACAGCGGATCGACCTTGTTGTATTCCACTTATCTCAATGGCAGCCTGAATGACTCCGGCCTGGCGATTGCAGTGGACCAGCAGGGAAATACATATGCCGGGGGATACGGTGCGCTGACGCTGGCGTCTACCAATCCACTCTCGAACAATGGCGGTGCGTTTGTGGTCAAGTTACGCCAGACCGGCGCGCCGCCGTTTTTCACGCGCCAATCCATCGCCAACGCCGCCGGTTTCTCTGCCGGCCTGGTGCCGCAGGGAGGGCTGGCAAGCATCTTCTGCAGCGGGTTGACGGGTGTCTCCGGAGTGGTGGAAGGCGCGGGCTATCCGTTGCTCACGGAGCTCGCCGGCGTGCAAGTGAAAATCGATGGAATTCCCGCACCTTTGTGGTCCATCTCGGATGCCAACGGCCAGCAGATCAACTTGCAGGTACCCTTCGAGGCCGGCCAGCAGGGATCTCCCTTGGATGTCGAGATCTCACAGAATGGTTTGACGGCTTGGATCCCGCAGGTGGATACCAGGAGCACCGCGCCCGGGCTGTTCGCGTCTCCCGATGGTTACGGCGCTATCCAGCACGCAGCTGACTATTCGCCGGTCACCCCGGAATCGCCCGCCCAGCCAGGTGAGATCGTAATTCTGTACGGCACTGGACTCGGCCTGGTGACGCCGGCCGTGGCGAGCGGTACGCCAGCGCCCCAGGCGGTTTCGGTGACGAATCTGACTCCGACGGTAACGATCGGCGGACTGGCGGCGAATGTGTTGTTCTCGGGTCTGGCGCCAAGCCTGGTTGGGGTCTATCAACTCAACGTACAGGTGCCGCCGGACGCCTCGAGCGGGGATCAGGAGGTGGTTGTCAGTTTCCCGCCTTACCAGGTGTGCTGCACGGGCGGAGGCGCTGCGATTCAGTACACTACGGTCTATTTGAATAGCAATCCGGTGAAACTGCCGGTGGATTGATGTGCGGGGAGAGTATGGGAACCCAGGCGGCCGTATGGGTGAAGATGCGGAGTTGCGAGTCTTGCCGCGAGCGCATCCTGATTGGGGCGGCGGCGCGAGGGCTTGCGCGGATACTCGCAAATTCCCCGGCATTCGTGCCGCAACCGGCCTTGACAGCCCGTCGGCCCAGCAGTCCGTCGAGGGCAGCGACGTCAATGTGATGGGCCTGGGCGCATGGTTGCTGGAACGGAAGCACAGTTTCCGGGTGCCGAGCGGCAGGGCGGCCATTGGGCCCGTGGCTTGCTGCGAGGCCGAGTCCGGACGTTGGTTGCGAGAATCGCCGACTCCGCGCCATTCCATTTGTTAAGCTAATCCCTTGATGACAATCGATGAGATCCGTGAACTGATCCAGTTGGCGAATGAAACGGGGGTCGCCGAACTGGAAGTGCAGCGTGGTGACAACCGTGTCCGCATTCGCCGGGCCGGATTCGCCGCGCCCCAGGAGATCGTGATGGCCGCACCGGCGACGGCCGCCAGCTCCACCTCCGCCGAAGCACCCCGCGAGAAAACCGAGAAGGCCGAGAAGCCCAACGACCCCACGCTGCACCTGGTGAAATCTCCGATCGTGGGGACATTTTACGAAGGCCCCTCGCCGGGCGCGCCGCCGTTTGTGCGCGTGGGCGAGCGGGTGCAGCCGGGGAAGGTGCTGTGCATCATCGAATCGATGAAGCTGATGAACGAGATCGAGGCGGAGACTTCCGGCATCATCGAAAGCAAGCTTGTGCTGAACGGCCAGCCGGTGGAGTACGGGGAGGCCCTGTTTGCCGTCCGTGCGGTTTAACAAGATCCTGATCGCCAACCGGGGCGAGATTGCCGTTCGCGTCATCAGCGCCTGCAAGGAACTGGGCATTCAGACCGTGGCGGTGTACTCGGAAGCCGACCGCTACAGCTCGCACGTGCGTTTTGCCGACCAGGCGATTTGCATCGGCCCGGCCAAGAGCGCGCGCAGCTACCTGGATATTGCGTCGATCATCAGCGCGGCCGAAATCACGAATGTCGATGCCATCCACCCGGGCTACGGTTTTCTGAGCGAAAACGCCGGCTTCGCGGAAGTTTGCGAAACCTCCAGCCTGAAGTTCATCGGGCCGCGGCCGGAAGTGATTCGCCTGATGGGGGTGAAGGAGCGGGCGCGCGCTTTCATGCGCGAGATGGGCGTGCCGGTGCTACCGGGGTCGCCGGGAGTTTTGAAAACCGCCGAAGAGGCCCTGGAACTGGCCGAATCGATCGGCTACCCAGTGATCCTCAAGGCCTCCGCGGGCGGCGGCGGCCGTGGAATGCGGGTGGTGCATAAGCCGGCGGACCTGGCATCCCTGTTCGCCCAGGCGCAAAACGAGGCCGGGGCGGCGTTCAGCTCGCCGGATGTGTACCTGGAAAAGTTTATTGGCGCGCCGCGGCACATCGAGTTCCAGATGCTGGCCGACGAGCACGGCAACATCGAAATTCTGGGCGAGCGCGAGTGCAGCATCCAGCGGCGCCACCAGAAGTTGATCGAGGAAGCCCCCTCGCCGGTATTGGGCGCGGAGCAGCGCGCGGAAATCTCGGCGGCACTGAAACGGGCCGCGGGTGCCGCAGGGTATACCAATGCAGGCACGGTGGAGTTTCTGATGGATGAGAGCGGGAAGCTCTACTTCATCGAAGTGAATGCGCGGGTGCAGGTGGAGCATCCGGTCACCGAGTTTGTCACCGGCATCGACATTGTGAAGGCGCAAATCCGGATCGCGGAGGGCGAGACGCTGGCGGAGATTCTGCCTAACCCGATCGAAGTTCGGGGGCATGCTATTGAATGCCGGATCAACGCGGAGAATCCCGTCACCTTTGTGCCGTCGCCAGGCCGTATCACCGGTTTCCATTTGCCGGGCGGAATCGGTGTCCGCGTGGACACCTGGGCCTATACCGACTGCGTGATTCCGCCGTTCTACGATTCGCTGGTGGCCAAACTGATCACTTACGGGAACGACCGCGCGGAGGCCATCCGGCGGATGCAGCGCGCGCTCGAGATGTTCATCGTGGAAGGCATTCACACGTCGATCCCGCTGGACAAGCGCATCATGGCCGATCCGGATTTCCAGGCGGGCCGGTTCGACACCAACTTCATTGCCAGAATGAAGTAGGCCGCCATCGTTCCATTTGCGGGTGTAAGCACTGGCCGCGAAATGCCGGCCCACCGTAGAATCGCGAATAGGATTGGGGGTCTGAAAAGCCAGCCGGCTCACAGATCCTCACCTGAACCAGTTTGTCCGTTCCAAGAACAAGCTTTTCGCCTCATTTACTCCTGAATTGCGTTAGGCTGCGGTTTCTGCCGGCGATTGGGATCGTACGGGGCCTTGCTTCGTCGTCCTAAACGACCCGGCCCCGGTTTGCCACCGGGGCCGGCAATCCAACGTTTAGGCGGAAAGGAGGCCCCTATGATTACCATAGGAGTCACCGTTATGATCGCGATGGCCATCACGATCACGGTGACGGTCCGCGTTGAGCGGCGCCGTCGGCGTTCCAAGTAACGGTAAAGCGTTGGGGGCCGAAATGCGACCCCCAACCTCTCCTTAATCATACTTCAATCCACCGCCCACGCAAGCCGCATTTTGCCATTTTGACTCCAGAAGTCCTAGTCCCGCGAGGTACGGTAGTACACTTAGGGCAATCCGGAGGGACTTATAAGAATGCGATCGGGACTCGCGGCCTTCACGGTGGGTACTGAGCTTGTGGCGGCGACGCTTCTGGCGTGGGGGCAGGCGGCGCCCCGCCCGACGGTTGCGCCAGCCGTGGCGTTCGAAGTTGCCTCGGTGAGGCCCGGGGCCGAACCGGCACAACAGCCGAAGGTTTGCCTCGTCCCGTGCGCGCCGGGCGAACGCCTGACCGTCGAGCACTCGCGCGTGGAGATCCGCTATATGTCGCTTGACCGGTTGATCGTCACGGCTTACCGCATCAAGCCGTACCAGTTGACGGGACCGGACTGGATGCGGTCGCAGAGGTTCGATATCGAGGCCAAAATGCCCGATGGCGCGAGGCCGGATCAGATGCCGGAGATGCTCCAGGCGCTCCTGGCCGATCGGTTCAAGCTCTCGATCCATCGCGACTCGAAAGATCTGCCGGTCTACGCGCTGGTGGTGGGCAAGAATGGCCCGAAGGTCCAGCCAGGCAAAGGGGAGAATCTCGACTTTCCGGATACGCCGGGCACGCGGGAACTCGACACTCCGCAAGGTGAGGCTCGCATGTTGGGTGACGGGACCTTTGTTGCTCGAGGCGGCCCATTGGGTCCCATTCGAGGCGGCCGCGGGTCGAGCGGAGGCATCCATTTCGAGTTTCTGAATCTGACGATGCCCGGACTCGCGGACCTGGTAGCGCCGCACATGGACCGCCCGGTAGTAGATCAGACGGAGTTGAAGGGCGGCTACTACTGGGATTTCAAGATACACCCGCCAACGGGGGATGGAGGCCGCAAAAGCGCCGGTGACGGGGACGGAGGCCGGACGGGCGGCGGAGGTCCCGACGCTGGTCCACGGACCGATGCGTATGGCGAAGCGTTATTCGCTGCCATCGAAAGGGCTGGGCTGAAGCTGGAGAAAACTAAGGCCAGCGTCGAGACAATCGTGGTGGATCACCTGGAAAAGACGCCCACCGAGAACTGAACGGGGCGCACCATGCCGGGATATCGCGGAAGTCTTTCCGGCGCGAATCGGCGTCAAACCTGGAGGAGGGCCGGATGAGAAAACTGGGGATTGGCCCGGCGGTGGTGGGTCTGGTGACGATCTTTGCCGCGCCCGCTGCTGCACAGCCCATCGCGTTCGACGTTGCGTCGGTGAAGCCCGCGGTCCCCCCGGAGCGCCAGGGCATCATCTGTCTGGTACCGTGCAGCCCAGGCGAGCGCCTTGGCGTCGAGCATTCGCGCGTGGACATCCGGTACATGTCGGTCAATCAATTGATCCTCACGGCCTACCGCATCAAGCCGTACCAATTGTCCGGGCCGGACTGGATGCGGACCGAAAGGTTCGACATTGCCGCGAAAATGCCCGACGGAGCTTCGAAGGACCAGATTCCCGAAATGCTACAGGCTCTGCTCGCCGAGCGGTTCAAACTCTCGATCCATCGCGACAGGAAGGAACAGCCGGTCTACGCGCTGGTGGTCGGCAAGGTCGGACCGAAGCTCCAGGCGGGCAGAGGAGAGAATCTCGAGATGCCCGACACGCCGGGCATCCGGACTTTGTACACGCCCGAAGGCGATGCCCGAATGTTGCCGGACAACAGCTTTGTGTCGAAGGGCGGACCATTGGGACCCATGCGTGGCGGTATCGGCTCGAATGGAGGGATGAGATTCGAGTTCCTCAACCTAACCATGCCGGGGCTGGCAGAACTGGTCGGGGCGCATATGGATCGCCCTGTCGTAGATCAGACCGGCTTGCAAGGCGGCTATTACCTGATGGTGGTGAATCCTCCTCCTTCCGAGGATGGCGGGCGCAAGGGAAGTGAGCCTCCGGAGGGCGGCCGCGCAGGCGGCGGCGCTCCCGAGGCACGTTCGCGGCCGGACCGCTTCGCCGACATCCTGATCCCCACCATCGAAAGAGCCGGCCTGAAGCTGGAGAAAACCAAAGCGTCCATCGAGACCGTCGTGGTGGATCACCTGGAAAAGACGCCCACGGAGAACTGAACCGGCCGTCGCTATGCCAGTATATCCTTCACCACGTCGCCGGAAATCCCGGTTAGCCGCACGTCGAGGCCCTGGAATTTCACCGTCAGGCGCTTGTGGTCGATCCCCAGCAGGTACAGCATGGTGGCGTGGAAATCGTGCACGCTCACGGGGTTCTCCTGGGCGGCGTAGCCGAAGTCGTCGGTGGTTCCGTAGCTGAGTCCGCCCTTGATGCCGCCGCCAGCCAGCACGAACGAAAAGCCCTTGATGTGGTGATCGCGGCCATCGCCACCCTGCGACATGGGCGTGCGGCCGAATTCGCCGCCCCACACGATCAGGGTATCGTCCAGCATGCCGCGCTGTTTGAGGTCGGTAATGAGCGCGGCGGTGGGCTTGTCCACCTCTTCGGCCTTGAGTGCAATGTTGGCCTTGACGGCGCTATGGTGGTCCCAATCGCGATGGTAGAGCTGAATGAAGCGCACGCCGCGCTCGGCCAGGCGGCGCGCCAGAAGACAGTTGGAGGCGAAGGAGCCATCGCCGGGCTGCGCCCCGTACATGTCGAGCACCTGTTTGGGTTCCTTGCTCATGTCCACCAGGCTTGGCACGCTGGTTTGCATCTTGAAGGCCATCTCGTACTGCGCGATGCGGGTCTGGATTTCGGGGTCCTGCAGGGCCGCGCTCTGCTCGCGGTTGAGGGCGTTGATGGCGTCCACCGAATCGCGCTGCAGCGCGGCGCTGACCCCCTGCGGGTTTTTGATGTAGAGCACCGGGTCGCCCATGGAGTTGAGCTTGACGCCCTGGAAGCGGCTGGGCAGCAGGCCGGCTGACCATTGGCGCGCCGAGAGCGGCTGCATCTGCCCGCCGCGGCCGGAAGAGAGCAGCACCACGAAGCCGGGCAGGTCCACGGCGTCCGATCCCAGACCGTAGAAGATCCACGAACCCATGCTGGGGCGGCCGGCGATGATGGAGCCGGTGTTCATGATGGTGTGGGCGGGATCGTGGTTGATCTGCTCGGTCCACATGGAGCGCACGATGCAGATGTCATCGGCCACGCTGCCAATGTGCGGAAACAGCTCGACCATTTCCTG
>DATJRE010000218.1:0-11521 GCA_035505095.1 Bryobacteraceae bacterium
GGCGCATTGCGGGCCGGAATAGCCGTTACAGAAGCGCCAGCGTCCGCTCGTCCAATTGGCCGCCGCAATACTTACGGAGGGCCTCCAGGAAGATGCGGTTATCGGCGGCGGCTTGAGCGAACAAGGTCATCGACGAGCAGAATTTCAGGTCATCGGGATAGGGGAAGATCTGGCCGATCGAGCGGCCCTGCACCTGCGTCACCAGCCTGGTGCATTCTTCCAGGCGCGGCCCCAGAACGGGATGCGCGAGGTAGCGGGCGGCCTCATCGCGGGAGGAAATTGCGAACTCGATGGCCGTTGGGCTGGAGCCCAGCCCGCGAATTTGCGGGAAGATGAACCACATCCAGTGGCTGCGCTTGCGGCCCTGGCGCAATTCCGCGACGACCTGCGGATACACGTCGTTTTGCGCTTCTACAAAGCGTTCCAGGCGGTAAGGATCCAGGGCGTCGGGTGGCATCTGCGATCCGTATCATGATCCCACAGGACGGGAGAGGGTGGGACTGGGCACATGCTCCCGCGCCCGGCCCCGGCGGTCTCACTGCTCGGGGCGCAGCAGTTTGCGCCGCGTGGCGAAGCGGTATCGGGCCAGCGTCCAGAGGGCCTGAAAGCCGTCGCGGGCGCGGATCTTTTTGCCGTCGGCAATGCCGCGGCCATTGTAGCTGATGGGCACTTCGTGGATGCGGTATCCCAGGCGGCGGAGTTTGGCAGTCACCTCGGGGCAGAATTCAAAGCGCCGGCATTCCAGGTTCAACCGCCGCAGCGCGGTCATGCGGAAGGCCTTGTAGGCGGTAGCCTCATCGCTGATCCGGGCGCCGTAAAGCAGGTTGGCGGCGGCGGTCAGAATCCAGTTGGCGATGCGGTTCTTCAGCGCCATGCCGGTGGGCTGCGCCAGGAAGCGCGAGCCGTAGACCACGTCGGCATCGCCGCGCACGATCGGCTCCAAGATACGGAGGTAATCGGAAGGGTCGTACTCCAGGTCGCCATCCTGAATGATGGCGATATCGCCCGAGGCGATCGAGATGCCGGTGCGAATGGCGGCGCCCTTGCCGCGGTTTTCGGGCGAATAGTGGCCCACCACCACGCCGGCGCGCACCTGCTCGCCCAGCATTTGGGTGGTGCCATCGGTGGAACCGTCGTCGATCACCACCAGTTCCATGGAGCAGCCCTCCGGCAGGGGAGCGTGGCGCACCCTCTCCAGAACCTTGTAGAAGGTGCGGAATTCGTTGTAGACGGGGATGATGACGGAGATTTTGACAGGTCGCCCGGCAGCTTGCACTCAAGCCCACTATAGCAGTGGCGCTTGGGCCGGACGGGCAGAGAGGGCGGACCCAACCGCCCCCTCTGAGCGACCCCGGCGCTGCTGGCCTGCGCCCCCTATCGGGCGACCAGCTTGGCGTGCGCGCCGCTCCCCGTCACGCGAAGCAGAGCGGGAAGTTCCATCAGCGGCTTGTGGGCCAAATGGGCCGGAACTTCCATCACCTGGTGCTTCTCGCCGGGAGCCGGCACGTAAGTGAGCGTCAGCTTGTCGCCGCGCAGGCTGTCGGGATCGAAGAGCGTCTGAATCTCTCCGTGGTCGTCATAACTTACTGCAAGTTTCATGTGTCATTCCTCCGAATTTTTCGCTGGGTCAGTTACTCGACGTTTGTATGTTGAAGAACGTGTTGTTGGGACCGTTGTTCTTCAAGGTCCAGGAGAACGAGTAAGCCCCGCTCGAGTTCAAGGATACCGAGCCGGCCGTGTAAGCCAGCGCCGCTCCCGTATTCAGGGGCTGCGGTTCGTTGAGGGTGTTGCCTTGCCACCCGGAGTTATTCCAGGTGGAAGTCCAGGTCTGGGTGGCGTTAGCTCCGATGAAGATGTTAGCGCCGCCTCCTCCGATAAATGACATCGCGATTTCTCCTTCTGGTGGTGTCTCGCCCGCCATCCTGCCACGGGCGCCGCGCGTTTGGCGGAGACATAGGAGAAGTGAGCGGCGATGTGCGGCCGTTACTAAATCGCGCCGGGGAAGTGTGCGGAACCATCCAGCCCAACTTCGCCTGCAGAATGGAAGAACAAGCCGCAGCTTGCCCGCCGAACCCTACCCCTCGTTGGGGCGGATACGCGGGCGGGTGAAGGGCGCGGGAGAGACCACCGGCTGGTTGTGGCCCGGGGGCACCAGGCGGCGCATGACGCGGGCGCGTTCCAGAAGCGCCTGGCGCATCATGACGTGCTGCCCAACCACGCATCCCCATAGGAGGGCTACGGCTAGCGCAATCATGGCCAAACCCTGACGTGTGATCCTCACCAACGGCATCCGTTCCCTCCGGGACCATTTCGTGAGCAATCCCAATGCCATCTAATACGTCCTTTAGCCTCAAACGGATTGGCGCGCCTGGCTGTGCGAGGCGAGGCACAATGGGGACAAGCTGACACCTCCCTGTGGCAAGGGGTGGCAATTTGTGACACATCGTGGCGCCGCCAGCACCGGGGCGTCAGTCTTCCCGCAGCGACCGGAGGGGGTTGATCGGGGCGGCCCGGCGCGCGGGAATCGCGGAGGCCAGGAAGGTGGTCAGGAGCAGGCCGGCGGGCACCGCCAGGAACAACAGGGACCGCAAGCTTCCGTTTTAAACTAGCTCCATGAGCAACGCTTCATTCTGCTCGATCCTTATGTTTGTCCTGTTCGGGTACTTGCCGTTGACGATTAAGGCTCAAAGTCGGGATATTTCAGGCCTTAGGACGAGTCTGAGGGATACGGACCCTGTCGATGTGGGAACAGTAATTTCTCGTGGACCCGACTCCGTTAGCGTAGAAAATGACCGATTCACCAGGGTTTTTCGAATCAATGCCCAAACAGAAATCCGGCGCGTAGATTCCTCCCAGCTTCAGGTCGGAGATCGGGTAGCCATCCGTTGCCACATCGATAATACAGGCACTTCGATCGCAGACTCCATCGAAGCCAACGTCGACCGCTGGGAAGGCGTAATAACGAAGGTGCTCAAAGGTAGTGTCTATATGGAGCTCGACGCACCTGCTAAGGGAAGCGCCAGGGTGACTTTCGATAACAGGACGCAATTCGATTACTGTGCCGGCGATGACCCTAAACGCGGCTGTACCGTCGATGACCTTAAGGTCGGCCGCCATCTGGAAACAGTCGGCTTTGTTCTGGGAAAGAGCGAGCTACGCGCTACGAGCGTGCTTGGGATTCAAAACCACTGATTCTGTTTCCAGCAAGGAGGTTTCCTGATGCACCATCAGAGCCCCGCCTCAGTACACGATCCCGTCGAGCCAGGGTATCTGGGGCATGCTGACGGGGCCGATTCGCGGGTGGTGGGTGTTCAGGTGGGCGCGGATGGTGCCTACCGGGTGCGGATAAATCCCCGTGGTCGAGAGCCTGCGCCACAACTGCGCCACGCCGCCCATTTTTCAGGTGCAGCCTTCGCGGGGCGTCCCCCGTGGTACAGAAAAAGAAAGCCGGGGAACCCGAAGGCTGCCCCGGCAAGGAGAGGAAAGACCAGCTCAGTAAACTTTTAGCGGGCCGCCATCAGCGCGCGCAGGCGGCGGGCCCGTTCGGGGGCGCGCAACTGGCGCAGCGCCTTGGCCTCGATCTGGCGGATGCGCTCGCGGGTGACATCGAATTCCTGCCCGATCTCTTCTAAGGTGTGTTCGCGCTCGCAGCCGATGCCGAAGCGCATGCGGATCACCTTCTCCTCTTTGGGAGAAAGCGTCTTCAGAATGCCGGCGGTCTCGTCGCGCACGTTGGATTCGATCACCGCATCCACCGGGGAACCCACCCAGCGATCCTCGATGAGATCGCCCAGGGCGGACTCGCCATCGCGGCCAACCGGAGTCTCCAGGGAGACCGGATCGCGCGAGATGGTTTTGAGCTTCTGCACCTTTTCCACCGGGATATCCATCCGGCGGCCAATTTCGTCATTTGTAGGAGTGCGGCCCAGTTCCTTTTCCAGCTCGCGTGTCGCCCGCAGGAACTTGTTCATGCTTTCGTTCATGTGCACCGGGATACGGATGGTGCGCGACTGGTCGGCGATGGCGCGGGTGATGGCTTGGCGGATCCACCAGGTGGCATAGGTGGAGAACTTGTACCCGCGCCGGTATTCGAACTTGTCGGCGGCGCGCATCAGGCCGATATTGCCTTCCTGGATCAAATCCAGCAGGTGCAGCCCGCGATTGACGTACTTTTTGGCAACCGAAACCACCAGGCGAAGGTTGGCCTCCACCAGATCCTTCTTGGCGCGCTCGGCTTCGGCTTCGCCGTGACGGATGACCGTCAGGCTGTGACGAAGCTCCGGCAAAGTGGCGCCGGCAATGGCCTCGCGCTTCTTGATTTCGCGCTTCAGCTCGCGCAGGCGGGCCTGTTGGATGGGGTTGTTGCGCGTCTCTAACTTCTTGATTTCACTATCTAAATGGCTGATTTCGTCGACCGCCCGCTCGATTTCGCGGGAAAATTCCTTCCACTTGGTGACGCGGAACGGAACGTGCCGTATGGCCAGCGAGGTTTCCACTTTGGCGCGGTTCAACTTCCCGCACAGACGCTTGCGCGGCCGCTTATTGGCCACCGGGGTGGTGTCCACCTTCTCCTGCAGGGTGACCAGCTTTTTGTGCAGCACCGCCACCTCGGTAAATTGCTTGGCGGCATCCGCGTGTACTTTCAGGTCGGCCGGAGTGCCTTCCTCCACATCGCCCAGATCGGCGACGGCTTCCAGTTCAATGGCCCCTTTTTTTAACTGCTCCACCAAGTCCACGACCACCCGCTGCACCAAGGCAGACCGGCTGATGGCCTTTTGCATCCGTAGTTTACCCCGCTCCATGCGGCGGGCCAGATCGACTTCGCCCTCTCGGGTCAGCAGCGGCACGGCGCCCATTTCGCGCAAATACACGCGTACCGGGTCATCCGTATAGATGGACTCTTCGACCGGGGCGGGATGCAGGAAATCCGCTTCGTGAGCGGCTTCGGGATCGAAGAACTTACCCTCATCCTCGAAGTTAATGCCCAGGGCGTCGGGATTTTCGGCTAAAAACTGATCTTCAAATTGGTCCACTAAGACTCACCTCCCCCATAGCTGCACATTCCAAACGTATTGAATGTCTGGGATAATGGGGTTATCAGTTGAACGAACGTCCTGCTGGTCCTGCCCGAAGTGTAGGGAGGAGCGGAAACATTTGCGGATTCAACTGATCTTAACATTATTCTCAAGCAAAGTTAAGCTCTATTTTTTAAGATGCTTGAACCCGATCCAGGTTACAGGTCGGGGCAAGAATCCGCCGATTTGGGGACTAGCGGACCAAGCGGGCTGGAATCGGGCGGATTGGCAGTCTGAGCGGGTGAAGCCGGACCGCCAGATTCCTGTCCCGCAGCCTGGAGCAACTAAAACGGGGCCGGCCAGTGGGGGCAGCTCTCCGTCACCCGGTTCTTTAAAGCGACTTCTGCCGGATCAGGTTCTTGAGCTCGTTAAAGAACGCCTCTTCGTCCTGGAAATCGCGGTACACCGAGGCGAAGCGCACGTAGGCGATCTTGTCGAGATCGCGCAGGTTCTCAATGAGAAATTCGCCGATGTCCTGGGTCGAGATCTCCCGATCGGGCGAGTCGGTTACCTTGGATTCCACCCGGTTCACCAGGTCTTCGAGCTTTGGCATGCTGACCGGGCGCTTCTCGCAGGCCTTGATCAGGCCTGTGAGGACCTTCTGGCGGTCGAATTTCTCCCTACGGCCGTCCTTTTTGACCACCATGTAGGGCACGTCGTCGATGCGCTCGTAAGTCGTAAACCGGCGCTGGCAGGCCAGGCATTCGCGGCGGCGCCGGATGGTATCGCCCCCGGTGGTCTCCCGGGAGTCCACGACTTTGTCTTCCATGTGATTGCAAAATGGACACTTCACGATACGTGCTCCTTGCCCGCGCAACGCCGCCAGCTACTGCAACGACGCTCCAGTGGGTTGCTACTACCGATATAAGAATTCATCGTCCCGAAACCGGTTCCCGGCTGCCACTGGCGCGCCGCGTATTACAAATGTCGCAGGCAGACGGAGGGAGAAACGCGGAACAGGTTTGCCCTGGCGGCCTACGAGCGCCGGAATCCGCCGCCGCGAGTCCAACCTCGGGGCGGTATGCAGCCAGAATCCGGCTCCGATGCCCCCAAGGGACCTGACCGGCGCCGCCGTTAGCCGCCCAGCGACCGCTTTCCAGCATATCGCCACACGCCTCCCCCTCCGGAAGTGCCTGGAAAAACAGGTGGCATCCCGGAAAAATTGAACCTATCATGATAAAGCCTCGTTTCTCCATATGAAAGAAAACGAGCGCCATGGCAGCCGCTACGCTAGCTTTTGGGACCTTTCCCCACCCGGCCGGTTCGAGTTTCCACCCGGTGGTGGGTATCCCTGGCGGCAGCGATCTGCTAGAAAGAACTTTGGACCCCGAACAAAGCCTCGTTTCCCGATGTCTGCGCGGCGATGAAGCCGCCTGGGAAGAGCTTGTCCGGCAGCATAGCCGCCGAGTGTACGGGCTGTGTTACCGCTTTACCAACAGCGGGCAGGAAGCGCAAGACCTGACGCAGGAGGTATTTCTGCGGGTTTTCCGTACCCTGCGAACCTTCCACTCGTCGGAAGGGTCGTTTGGGACGTGGCTGGCGCGGGTGACCCGTAACCTTTTGATCGACCACTATCGCCGAACGCGTCAGGAGCGGGTCACGGATTCGATTGAAGAACAGCTTCCGATGCTGGAAGAGGAAGGGTCGGCTGCGTCGGTGCGGCCGGATCAGGCGGTGGCGGGGCGGGAAGCCAGCGAGATCCTACAGGCGACGTTGCAGAAGCTCTCGCCCGATCTGCGGGAGGCGGTGATTTTGCGCGACCTGCAGGAGATGGAATACCGGGAAATCGCGGAAGTCTTGCAAATACCGGAGGGTACGGTAAAATCTCGAATCAACCGCGGGCGTGCCGAACTGGCTCGCCTGCTGCGCAAGCAGAAGCTGGTGGTATGAACTGCGCGGAGCTGGAACTGCTCATCTGCGACTACGTGGACGGCGGGTTGACGCCGGCCGAACGGGCGCTGGTGGAACGCCATCTCGCTGAATGTCCGGCTTGCGCGGAACTGGCCCGCGATTCCGCCGCCGCCGTGGCTTTCATGGACCGGGCGGCAGAAGTAGAGCCGCCGCCCGAGCTGATTACGCGGATTCTGTTTGACGGGCCGTGGAGCCACGGCAAGGCGAAAGTGGATAGCCAGGGGCGTCCGAAAGCCGGGCTGCGCAACTGGTTGGCAACCCTTTCGAGCGTGCTCTTGCAGCCCCGCCTGGCGATGGGGATGGCCCTGACCGTGCTTTCGTTGGCCATCGTGGCCCGGCCGGTGCGCCAGTTGCAGCTTTCCGATATTGAGCCGGCCAAGGTGTGGGCGGGTGTGGAAGACCGCGTCTACATCTCCTGGCAACGGACGGTGAAATTTTACGAAAACCTGAAGTGGGTGTATGAGATTCAGACCACGCTGCACGAATGGCAGCAGCAGGACGAAGATTTGCGCAACGAACAGAAAATCGACGACCGCAAGCTGCCGGTAAAGGAGATTCCGCGCGACCAGGGCGTAACGGCCCCCGCGGGGAATCCCCATCTAGAGGCCAGGCCGAAACCAGATACGCCGAGGGAACCATGAACTGCCAGACTCATCCAGACGCGCCGGCCACGGCGTATTGCCGCACCTGCGGCCAACCATTATGCGACGCTTGCCGCCGCGACGTTTACGGAACCGTGTATTGCGCCCAGCATGCGATGGCCGAGGCGGCCGCCGGGGCTTCAGGAGTACCGCCGGGGTCGCCCGGAACGTCCGCGGGACCGTCGGGAGTGCCTCCGGGTTCCGCGGGAGTGCCTCCGGGTTCCGCGGGAGTGCCCCCAGGGCCGGCCGGGATGCCTCCAGGCCCCGCGGGGCCCTCGCCCTACGGTCCCTATGCCGGCCCGTACAATGCGGGTCGCGGCAGCCGCGTGCCGGGGGCCGACGTTTCCCCGCAACTGGCGCTGTTTCTGGGCATGATTCCGGGAGTGGGCGCCATTTACAACGGCCAGTACGCCAAGGGACTGGTGCACGCGGTGATCTTCGGGATTCTGTGCAGCCTCCCGGATTCGCGGGCGGCGCGTGGCGTGGAGCCGGTTTTCGGCATGCTGTGCTTCGCCTGGTGGGCCTACATGGTCTTCGAGGCTTACCACACGGCCCGCAAGCGCCGCGCCGGCGAACCGGTGGACGAGTACTCCAGCCTGATTGACCTGCGCGGCCGCCGTGACCAGGTTCCGCTGGCGGCGGTGGCGCTGATCGTTCTGGGCGTGGTGCTGCTGATGCGCACCCTCGACCTGTTCGATTTCGAGGTGGTGGCGCGCTACTGGCCGGTGCTGCTGATCGCTCTCGGTCTGTATCTGCTTTACAACCGCTTCTCGGGCGACAGCCAACACCAAGGTGTGCGCCATGGACGTTGATGCCAACCTGGCCCGCGCGATCCGCGGTCCCGTCACCCTGATCACCCTGGGAGTGCTGTTTACGCTCGACCACTTCACGCCGTACAGCTTCCACCAGACCTGGCCGGTGCTGCTGATCGTGTTCGGGCTGCTCAGCCTGCTGCGCCGCGGGGCCACCCGGCCGCAGGGCCCGCCGCCTTACAACAGTCCGTGGCCTCCTCCGCCCGGCCCACCACCATGGGGACCGGGACCGCCGCCAGGCCCGATGGGAGGCGGCTCCTCCGGGGGCGGCTATCGGCAGAGCCCCTACGGCGGCTCCGGGCCAACCGGCGCAGGGACCGGCTCCCGGGGAGGATCGCGATGAGAAAGCGGTCTCTATCCGGGCCAATCCTGCTGCTGGCGATTGGCGCGTTTTTCCTGTGGCGCAATATGCACCCGGAGATGCCCATCTTCGATCTGGTCTCGCAGTATTGGCCGCTGGCCCTGGTCGCCTGGGGGGTGCTGCGCCTGGTGGAAGTGCTGGCCTGGCGCAATCGCGGGCTGACCGGTTTGACGGGCGGCGAAGTGGTGCTCATCGTGCTGATCTGCATCGCCGGCTCCGGGCTGTGGACGGCTCACGAGCACGGCGTTCACTTCACCGCCGGCAGCCTGGACGTCTTCGGCCAGGAGTTCGATTACCCGCTTTCCGCGCAGGCGCCCGCCGCCGGAATGACGCGCGTGGCCTTTGACAATCCGCGCGGCAATATCAAGGTGACCGGGGGCGATACCGAGGACGTGATCGTCAACGGGCACAAGGGCATCCGCGCCTGGTCCCGCACGGACGCCGATCGCAGCAACGGCATCACCCCGATCGAGATCGTGCCGCAGGGCGACCGGCTGCTGATCCGTTCCAACCAGGATCACATTCCGAACAACCAGAGCATCTCCGACGACCTGGAAGTGACCATTCCGCGCAACATGAGCGTGGAGTCGCACGGGCGCACGGGCGATTACGAGGTAACCGACGTCACCGGCGAGCTCGATCTGGCCACCGAGCATGGCGACGTCCGCCTGGACCGCATCGGCGGCGATGTGCGGCTGGACATTGGGCGCAGCGACCTGGTGCGCGCCGGCGGCGTGGGGGGCAAGGTGGAACTGCAGGGACGCGGCTCGGACCTGGAATTCGAGGACATCCAGGGCCCGGTGACGGTGAACGGCAGTTACGACGGCACGCTGACGTTTAAGAACCTGTCGAAGCCTTTGCAGTTTGAAGGCGCGCGGTCGACAGAGGTGCACGCGGAGGCGATTCCCGGCACCCTCACGATGGACTTGAGCCAGCTCACCGGCACCGGCCTGACCGGGCCGCTGCGCATGACCACGGGGTCGCGCGATGTGAAGCTGCAGCAATTCACCAAATCGCTGGAGCTGGAGACGGTGCGCGGCGATATCGAACTGGACCCGGGGAAGGCGCCGCTGCCCTCCATCGATGCGCGGTCGAGCGTGGGGCGCATCGACCTGGTTCTGCCGCAGGGCGCGGCTTTCGACCTGGAAGCCACCGCCGAGCGGGGGCAGGCCGAAAACGACTACGGGCCGTCGATTACGCGGGAGGACGTGGGGCGCGGGGCCGTGCTGAGAGGCAGAGTCGGAGACGGACCGAGCATCCGGCTGACCGCTGCGCGGGGAACCGTGGCGGTGCGCAAGCCAGGCGATACCGACACGGATACCGATACCGACGACTCGCCGGACAGCAAGCCGCCCACGCCGCCTAAACCACCGGCGCCGCCGAAGACGCAGATCAAGCTGTGACGGCGGGGGGGCGGGGCGGTTTCGGCGGGGCCGCGTGGGATGGGCGGCGGTACAGCGGCTATCGACCGGTAACGGCTGGCGGCTACGCTGTGACGGCATCGCGTCGGGACGGTTTCGGCGGGCGCTCGTTGGTGCGCTGGGCGAGGCGCCGGGCCGCGTGGGAGGGGCCGCGGCACAGCGTCAAACGACCGGCAGCAGCCGGCTGCCACCCGGTGGACCGTGTCGGCACGCAACCAGTCTGGCCGGCGGGTGGCACGGCTGCGATCACGCAACGGGCGGATTCCGAGTGACCGGGGAGGGCCGCGGCAAAACTGCGCCCGGCTCGGAGGCCGGGGCCGGACGGGCAACGCTGCTGGTCCTGTTCCTCGTCAACGCGCTGAACATTTTCGATCGCCAGGCTCTGGGGGCGGTCCTGGAACCGCTGCGGCACGAGTTTGGCCTCTCCGATACGCAGCTTGGCGCGCTGCCCACGGTTTTCACCATCGTATATGCCCTGGCTGGGCTGCCGCTGGCGCGGCTGGCCGACACCGGGAGCCGGAAGCGGCTGCTGGCCGTGGGGGTCGGCGTGTGGGCCGGGCTGACCGCCTTGGGCGGGCTGGCAGTGAACTATGGGATGCTGCTGGTGACGCGGCTGGGCGTGGGGATCGGCGAGGCGGTTTGCGCTCCCACGGCGACAAGCTGGATCGGTGACCTGGTACCGCCGGAGCGCCGGGCACGCGCTATGGCGGGCTTCATGATGGCCGTGCCGATCGGGGTGATGCTGAGCTTCGCCATCACCGGTCCGGCCGCGCAGGCCTACGGATGGCGCGCGGCGCTGGCTTTGGGAGCGCTGCCGGCAGTGGTGCTGGTGCCCGCGCTGCTGCGGCTGGGCGAGCCCGCGCGCGGCGGCGGGAACGAGAACGGCCTGCGTGAGCTGCCCTCACCGATCAGCCTGCTGCGCATTCCGGCTTTCCGCTGGATCGTGCTTTCGGGCGCGGTGGTCAATTTCATCCTATACAGCTTTTCCACCTTCATCGCGCCGTTCCTGACGCGCGTCCACGGCCTGTCGGTCGCGCAGGCGGGCGTATGGGCGGGGTTGGGATCGGGCGCTTCGGGGATTCTGGGCGCGCTGGCCGCCGCGGCGCTGGGAGACCGAACCATGGGGCGCGGCCGTCTGCTCTTCGCCGCATGCGCGGCTCTGGCGGCGGCTTTACCCGCTTATGCGGCGCTGCAGGTTCCGGCGGGGAACGCCGCCGGCGCGGTGGTCCTGGCGATGACGGCGTACGGCCTGCTGCAGATGTATTACGGCCTGGTGTACGCCGCGATTCAGGACTTCGTC
>DATJRE010000219.1:0-3872 GCA_035505095.1 Bryobacteraceae bacterium
CGGCACATCCTCCACCATGATCTGCTTGCCCACAATGGCCGGGTCGCGGTTCCACCGGCTCTTCCAGTACGGCCAGCTCACCACCGCTACTGCCGAGGCGCTGGCTTGCGGCCCGTCGTCTTCGGGAACGATCAGGCGGCCCGCCGCCGGCTTCACGCCGAGCATACGGAAGTAACCGCCGTCCACGAATTCGGCATCCACCGGCGCGCCTCCCAGCGCCGCGCCGCGCAGCGTCACCGCACCGCGCGCGCTGGCAATCAACCCCGCCAGCACCCGGCTGTGCTCGCGGAAGTACTGAAACGTCTCGTAACTGAATCCGTTCAGCCGCGGGTCGCCCGGATAGTGGTAGAGCATCTCGACCAGCCGGCCGGGGTCGCGCACCGGGAGCAACCGAAGAAGCAGCGTGTCAATCAGGCTGAAGATGGCCGTATTGGCCCCGATCCCGAGTGCCAGTGAGGCCACCGCCACGGCCGTGAACCCGCGCGCCTGCCGCAGGGTGCGCAGGGCGTAGCGGACGTCCTGCAGAACCGAGTCGAGAAGTGTCCGGCCCATGGCAGCAATATACTAGTTGATTAATACAATAGTCAACTGAATTATTCGCCCGCAGGTGGCGCCGCGTACCGCAGTCCTGCCGCCAGTCCCGCGCCCCCGCGCCGCTACACCTGCGCGACTACCTTCAGCAGTCCCTTCAGCGAGGTTTCCGTGGAGTACATCTTGCCCCGCGGATCGCGCCAGTGGGTCTCCAAGGTGAAAGTGCTCCGGTAGCCGTCTTTGCGCAGGGCGCGGATCTGCCCCAGGTTGTCGAACTCGCCATCGCCCACCGCGGTCCACACCACCTTGCCGTTCACATGGCGGAAGTCCCGCAGGTGCACGTGGAAGATGCGCGCCGGGTCCAGTTGGCGATAGCCGTCCGGAAAGGCCTGCTCGCCCGATTCGCCCGCGTTATTGGGGTCCCAGTTGATCCCCAGGTTGTCGTCCTTGACGCGCTTCAGCAGCGCTCCCGCCTGCGCGCCGGTGGCCACATGGCCGCCGCCGATATTCTCCACCGCCAGCCGGAATCCGGCGGTTTTGGCGCGCCGCGCGGCTTCCCGCACCAGCTCGTCGATGCGTGCGTAGCTCTTCTCCGAGGGCTGCTCGCCGCGCGCCAGCATGAAGGTGAAAATGCGCAGCTTGTCGGTGTCGAAAGCCTTGGCGCGCTCGAACCCACGGTCCAGCAGGGCCCATTGCTGGTCCAGCCGTTTCTGGCCCTCCGGGGTTTCGGGCGGCAGCGGGATTTTGAAAAAGCCGGTGCCTTCGATGGAGACGCGAATGCCATTGGCATCCAGGATCGAGCGCGCCTCGCGGATTTTGTCCATCGGCTGCTCGGTGTTATAAGGCCCCCAGATGTTGCGGATCTCGGCCCACTGCAGGCCGTATTGCTTGAGAAATCGCGCGGCCGTGGAGACATCGTCATCGATTTCGTCGGTGAGGATTCCCAGTTTGATGTCCGAAAGAGGCAGCGCCCGTACCTTCCGGGCCAGAAGGGCGAGCGTGGATGCGGCCATCCATTGGCGGCGAGTCTGTCGAGTCACGCCCCGATTATACGCCCGATGGCTGCGCCTTTACCGGCACGCCGCAATCGCCGCCGCGTGTTTCGCAAAGTCCGGCTCGGGAGTGTGCTGTGCCAGCGCCTTCTGCATCGCCTCCTGGGCCTCGGCGCACTTTCCATTGCGGTACAGCACCCACGCCAGCGCATCGTAGGTATACACGTCCTTGCGGAAGTTCAGCTCGTTGGTGGCCAGTTCGAGCGCGCGGTCCAGGTGCCGCTGCTCATCCGCCAGCACGAGGGCCAGGTTGCGGTCGGTGTTTTCGAAATTGGCCCGCGCCAGACGGTCCACCACGTCCAGCAGCGCCTCCTGCCGGCGGGCTTCCTCCTTGTTGCCCTGCTCCAGGTACAGGTCCCGCAGCGCGCCGGTGTAAAGCGGCAGCGGAACGATGGCCTGCGCGCGGGCGTAGCTGGCAATCGCCGCGGCAGTCTGGTGGCGCGCCGCCTCCACCCGGCCCAGCCCGGCGAACGCCGGATGATAGTGCGGAAACACCGCCAGCGCGGCGTTGAAATTGGCCTCCGCCTCCGCCAGCTTGCCGGTTTTGAAATAAAGGTTGCCCAAGTCCACCAGGCACCACGCCAGGTTTTCCGGCATGGCTCCGGCCACGTGGACCGCCTGCCGCATGGCGTAAATGGCGCCATCGGCGTCCCCCGTTACGAAGCGGTACCAGGCCACGCGGTTG
The DNA here is from genome assembly GCA_035505095.1 of Bryobacteraceae bacterium. Taxonomy (GTDB): domain Bacteria; phylum Acidobacteriota; class Terriglobia; order Bryobacterales; family Bryobacteraceae; genus JOPF133. The sequence continues at coordinate 2,269 of DATJRE010000219.1, forward strand.
TAGCTGGAGAGGCCCGGCCGCAGCCGCAGCATCTGCCCGTACGCGTCCGCCGCGCGGTCATAATCGCCGATTTCCATCAGCGAATCCCCCATCATGGCCCACAACCGGGCATCTCCGGGAGCGGTCTTCACCAAGCCCTCGGTGTTCTCCACCACCTTCTTAAAATGATGCCGGTTCAGCTCAATCTGGTTGCTCAGGATGAGCGCCTCCAGGTCCCCCGGGCGCAGCGCCAGCGCCTGGGCCACCAGTTTTTCGGCGCGCTCCACGTAGCTGAAATCGGTGGTTTCGCGCATCTTCTGCAAGTACGCCGCGGCCAGGTCCTCCAGTGCGGCCGGATCACCCGGTTCGGCCGCCACGGCCTTCTGGCACTGGGCAATCCGCTGGTCGGTGGAAATTCGCTCGTTGAGCGAAAAGTGCGCCCCGTACGCCGCCGGCAGCAGGGCCATCGTCAAAATCAAAGCACGCATCAGATCCTCCAGAAAATGGCGGCTGGGCCGCAACCGCCTGTGATTCCGCCCCAGCCACCCACGAAAAAACTGGTTCAGTTCACCGGACACGGCCCCAAAATCGGCATCCCATTGAAGACCGCGGTGATCGGGCCGCAGCCCGTCTCGCCCGGATCGATGTGCCGCCGGTTGCGCCCGCTGTTGGCCCAGGCCACGTAGGGGAAGGTCTCCTGAAACGTCTGGTCGTTGCTGTTGACGCCGTCGCCCAGCCGGTAGGCGTTATACGGCGCGCCCACCAGCGCTCCGGCCACCACCCGCATGGCGATATCGGTCACGTCGTCGGAGACCCTCCGGCCATTCGGATACCCGGCCCCATCGCCCGCCAGCAATCCCAGGCGGCTGCGCGCGGCGGCGGCGGTGGGCGGCACGCTGGTATTCAGCCGCAGCAGGTCTGCCACGGGACCCGGGGGAATCGTCGGGTCGCCGAACACCTTGGCATACTGCACCAGCGGCAGCAGGTCGGTGCGCGGCGCGGGCGGCACGGCCAGGCCGAAGACCAGGTTGAACACCGTGGCCAGCAGCGGATTCAGCGCGTAGCTGGCGAATTGCGCATCGTTCGAAGGCACCGCGCGGCTCCAGTTGTCCTTGTCGCCCGTGCCGATGATGACCTCGTTGATCAGCGGATTGCCCATGCGCTGCACCTGCACCCACCCGCCCGAGTTCTGGTCGGGCGCGCTGCTGCGCACCGTCATGGCCGCCCGGTAGGTGACGCCCCAGGAACCGATCACCGGCTTACCCGGCTGCGTCACCATGCTGATGGGCACCTGGATGGCAATGCAGTTCACGTTGTATCCGGAAATGGTGTCGGCGGCGCTATTCACCGTGCTCGCATCCTGCGACTGGCTGAGCATCGGCACCTGCCCGGTCTGGAACGCGCCGGGGCGGAAATTGAGCGAATCGAAGGTCGCGCCCAGGTCGATGAAGAAGGGGTCGTCCACGGTTCCGGCGAAGACGCTGATTCCATTGCCCAGGTTGTAGACGCCCTGGGCGGCCAGCGCCGCGTAGTTGGGCATGGTGCGCGGGCCGGCGTTCGATGGCACGGCGTAGAGCGTGTTGCTGCCGTTGAGGCTGGTGGTAGTGGCGGACGTCCCGGTGCCC
>DATJRE010000220.1:0-16214 GCA_035505095.1 Bryobacteraceae bacterium
CGGACTCATGGCGTCCTCCATGGCCTTCCGTTCACGCTGGTCGCGGGCTTCCACATCCGCCGTCCGCTTGCCCAGATCGCCCTGGGCGCCATCCAGGCTGTCGGAAGTGGTTTCGAGGGCCGTTTTGAGCACGAAATCGTAGCGCGAAATGTCCTTGGGCTGGCTGTCCTGAACCTTCTGCAGGATGGCCAACGCCTCCCTGTCGGCGGACGCCACCACCTTCAATCCGGGCGCCATGTCCACCTTTTTATCGAGGCCTTGGTCAGTTACATCATCGATGGCGTCCAGGATCTTGGCGTAATCGTCGAGGGCATCGTGGATCAGGATCGACCGGCCGGGCTTGTCCTTGTTCAGAAGGCTTTTGACCAGGTCCACCCGCTCGCGCGCGAACTTGGCGTACAGGGCGATGCGCTCATTGGGTTCCTGGGCCTCGCGGATCTGGTCGATCTCGTCGCTGGTGAGAAAATCACGGGTTACCTGGCCCGCCAACGGCAGCGCCAGCATCACACCACAAAGCAGAAGTCTCATTTGTGTTTGCCCTCCATCAGGCCCATCAGCAGTTCGTCATGCACCTGCTGCACCTTGGCCTTCACCGGGTCCACCGAAGCCCGGTCGTAGAAACTCATGGCCTCCTGGAACGACTCCAGGCGGCGCAACAGGTCGCGGGTTTCCATTTCCGCTTTTTTAAACCATTTGGGATTCTTACGGGGGTCCTTGCCGGTTGCCTCGAGCGCGGCGTAGGCAAGCTCGACGGATTCCTGCACCTCGTGCAGATCCGCGGTGGCGGCCTTGTTATCGCCCGAATCGTAGGCGGAGCGCGCTGCCTGGTAGGCCGCGTCGGCATTTTCCAACGCCAGCTTCGAGCGTTTGTCGAGGTTGGGTTCAGCCAGCACTTCTTTGAGACCGGCCGGAAGCGCGGCCGCCACAACCAGCCCCACTGCCACCGCCGTCCATAGAGTCCGCGTCGCCATCAGCGCCTCTCCAGCTCGTTTTGAATGATGCGCACCCGCTGGCGGGCCTGGAATTCCTGATCCGGATTTTTGCCCTGGCTCAGGGCCAGAAAGCGTTGGTAGGCTTGCACGGCCGGTTTCAGTTGCTTCATACGGTCCAGCAGGATGGCGCGCAGAAACCAGTTTCCGGCGGTATCCTCGCCCAGTTCGCGGGCCTTGTCGAAAGCCGCCAGCGCCTGGGGGTAGTCATTGATCATGTATAGCATGCCGCCCAGTTGGCTCCAGGTCTTGGGCTCGGCGGGTTTCAGTTTGGCGGCCTGGTAGAATTGCGTGGCGGCGGCCGGAAACTGCTTGCGGTCGCGCAGGGCGCGGGCGTACATCATGCGGAGTTCGTAATCTCCCGGCGCCGTTTCCACGGCAGCCGCCAATAGCGGCAGCGCCTGGTCCAATTTGCCGGCGAAGACATAAGCCGCCGCCAGGGCCGTCCGATTGCTTTGGCTGCTGTCGCGCCGGTAGGCCGCCTCCAATTCCGGCAGCGCATCGGCGTACTGCTTGTTTGCGAGCATCAGGCGGCCGAGTCGCTGCTGGACGGCGGTGTTCTCCGGGAACTGCCGGTAGATGGCGATCGCCTCGGCCGGCTGCTGGTGATTCTCGTACAGCTCGGCCAGTTCCAGAAGACCGTTGCGGTAGCGCGGATCGAGCTGCGCGGCCTGCTCAAAATGCGGCGCGGCCTCGGCCAGCTTTTCCTGCCGGGCCAAGGCGTGCGCCAGCCCGATTTCGGCTGCGGCCGATTTGGGATCGAGCGACAAGGCCTGCCGATAGCTTTGAGCGGCCTTGTCCGGGGCGCCGCTCTGCAGTTCGGCCTCGGCCAGGGAAAAGCGCGGCTGGAAGCGGTCGGGTTTTTGCGCGGCGGCATCCTCGAACAATGGCAGAGCCGCCACCGGGTCCTTCTGCCGCATGAACAGGATGCCGAGGTTCAGTTCGGCCTCATAGAGACCCGGCTTCAACTCCAGCGTTTTGCGGTACTCGGCGATGCCTTCGCTGTCCTTGTGCAGGAATCCGTAGGCCAGGGCGAGATCGAAATGCGCGGTGTAATCCTTGGGGTCGGCTTCCACGGCCTTGCTGAAGGACTGGGCCGCCGCTTCGTACCGCCCTTCGTCGAGGGCTTTGGATCCCTCGGCGGAGAAATCCGGGTTCTGGAGGTAAAACAGAGTGGCCGCAGCCACCCAAACCCGTACCATATTTCAATTCTAATGCGGGGCGGGAATGACGGGGTTTAAATCTTCGCCGGCGGGGGCGTTTCGGAACAGCTACCGGGGCGGGGAATAGGGTGGCCCGCGGGGGCGGAGTGAGCCGCCGGGGCGGCAGGCGGTCGCCCCTGCGCGGTCGGGGACCTGGTTCGGAGCCGAGCCAGGAACCCATGAAAACCTCAGGTATCCACCCGAATTTTCGACGGAGCGCCGGCCGCGCCCGCCCGCAGCCCCAGTGCCCCCCCAAACCGCCCGCGCATTCCTGAAAGGATCGCCCCCATCGTGGCATCTAATGAAATAGAGGTGAACCCGTGAAACGTATGATCCTTCCCCTTCTGCTTGCCGCCGCGCTTCCAGCCGCCGACTCCAGCATCGCGCCCTCCCTCAACGCCTTTACCACCGCCTCCTACCAACAACTCGCGGGTGGCGCTCGGAACCTGATCCTCTCCCCGTTCAACATCGCCACGGCGCTCTCCATGGCCCTCGCCGGCGCCCGCGGCCGCACCGCCGAAGAAATGCAAACGGTCCTGCACCTCCACTACGACCCCGCTTACGATGCCGCCTTCGGGTCCCTGCTCGCCGAACTCAACAAGGCCGGCAACACCGCCGGCAACCAACTCCTCACCGCCAACGCACTCTGGCTGCAAAAGGGATTCGCCATCCAGCCGGCCTTTGAAAAAACCCTTGCCGACAACTTCCAGGCCCCGCCCACCGCGGTCGATTTCATCGCCCGCTCCGAGGCCGCCCGAGCCCGTATCAATGCCTGGACCGAAGAGCACACCAAAGGCAAGATCCGCGACCTCTTCGCGGCCGGCTCGCTCGATGCCCAGACCCGCCTCGTCCTCACCAGCGCCATCTATTTCTACGGCCAATGGCAGGACCAGTTCCTCACCTCGCGCACCGCGCCCGCGCCCTTCTCCCTTCCCGCCGGCGGCGCCACCCAGGCCAGCTTCATGCATCAGACCTCCCATTTCGGCTACACCGAAACGCCCTCCGCCCAGATCCTCGAAATGCGCTACGCGGCAACCGGTATGGCCTTCGACGTCCTGCTGCCCAAGACCGTCACGGGCTTGCCCGGCGTTGAGAAGTCGCTGGCCCCCGAAAGCCTGGCCGGATGGCTCGGCCAACTCTCCTCCCGGAACGTGCAAGTCAGCCTGCCGAAGTTCCGCGCGGAGTCCGAATTCTCGCTGGTCCAGGCGCTTTCGAGTATGGGCATGCCTCTCGCCTTCACCACCCAGGCCGATTTCTCCGGCATCGACCCGGAACACGGCCTCGCCATCTCCGCCGTGGTTCACAAGGCGTTCGTGGATGTTTCCGAGCGCGGCACCGAAGCCGCCGCCGCCACCGGCATCGGCATCCACGCCACTGCCATGCGCATGCCCGAACCAGCCGTGGTCTTCCGCGCCGACCACCCCTTCCTGTTCCTGATCCGCGACACCCGCACCGGCGTGGTCCTCTTCATCGGCCGCCTCACGAACCCGCGCTAACCCAATCGCAGTCGCCCCCGTCACGGCAGCACGGCGCGCGGGCTCTCCGGGTGGTGCCGGAATGCCTCGGCCTGCGCCACGCCGCTCTCTACGCCGCGGCGCCGGGTAATCTCCACCTGCTTCGGGTACCACGTCTCAGGCTGCTGCGAGACGTGCGCAAAACAAGCGCTGCGCCGCCGGGATTCCATCGCCGAGATATCCACGTAGTCGGTGGGCGAGAACATCATGGTGTCCTCCGCGACCTCGTAGTAGTACAGCGCGAATTTCCGCCCGCCAGCAAGCCACGCATCCAGCGTCAGCATCGAAACGGCTCGATGGTCGCGGTGCCGGTCGATAGGCCACTGGGTGAACACCACGTCCGGCCGTTCCGCGCCCAGGATCCGGGCGAACGCCTCATAATGCGCCCCATCGACCACCGCGCGCCCGTCATACTGGCCCGCGAACGCGGCGCGGCATCCCAGAATCTGGCAGGCGTTTTGCGCTTCGCGGGTGCGAATCGCCGCGCAATCTTCGAGCTTCGCCCCGCCGCAGTATCCCTCCCCGCGATTCAGGTACAGCAGAACCACCTCAGCGCCCGCCTCGCGATAGCGCAGAATGGTCCCCGCGCACCCGCACTCGGGGTCGCCCGGATGCCCGCCCGCCACCAATACCTTGCCGGCCTTCGCCGTCTCCGCCGGCAGCGGCACCGCCAGGGCTGAACCGATCATCCTCCGCCGTGTGAGGGACACGCAGAAATTGTAATACGCAGGCCGGTGCCATCGCCGGCCTCGATAAGCTTGCCAGATTACCTGACGCAAGCCGACGTTGCGGGAGTAATCCATGCGGGAGGCCGTTTTGCCAATTCACAGATGACGAAGCGCTTCACGCGGATTACCGAACCGGACACAGGCCCCCGCGCCTGCATTCGCGGGATGCGGATTACCGTCTCGCTGGTGGTCAATCTCGTGGCGAACGGAATGTCCCCAGAGGACATTGTCCCTAAAGGTCTAATCCGGCTTCCCGATCCCGATATCGTCGCCAAAGCCGCCCAGGAGCCAAGAGTCGTGCTCTCGCAAAGCCGCAAAGCCCGCCAAGAAAACCGCTCTACCGTGAAATCCTCTTTTCAACCTGGCGCCCATCCAGGGCGGCATCCCGCCCAATCGCCCATGGTTGCTGCAATGATCTCACGTTCGACCTGGATTTCGGAGACATCCTCGCCGTAGCGCGCATCGAAGCGCCCAGCGTCATCATTTTCCGGGGATATCGCGTCCGGCGATTACCGATTCAACGCTGAGGATCTCGGCCGGGCGTGAAGACCGTGTCGAACGTCGCCTCGGTCCGTCGATATTCCGCCATCATCACGAGCGATACGTGCCGGCGTGCCGCTCAATCGGCCTCCCGGCCGCCGCTCGCCCGTCGCCACGTTCAGTCCCCTATGACTTACTCCCGTTGCCCTACTCCCGCAACTCCGCAATCGTGGCCCCCGCGCCGCCTTCCTGTTGCGTGGCCGGGTAGAACCGCGCCACGTGCGGATGATGGCTCAGCAGCTCCGCAACCACCTTCTTCAGAATCCCCATGCCGTGCCCGTGGACAATGCGCACCCGGCTGGCCGTAGCCATCACCGCGCGGTCCAGAAACTCGTCCACGTGGTCGCGGGCTTCTTCCGCGCGCTGGCCGATCACGTTGATCTCCTGGTACACCGGCGCCAGCTCCGGCGCGGGCCGGTAGCTCACGCCCGGCGGTAGTTTCCCGGCTGCCGACCCGGTCTCCGGCAGCACCTCCAGCACATCGTCCACCCACACCTGCATTTTGAGGAAGCCGGCCTCCACCTCGATGCGGTCGTTGCCGATCAGCCGCCGCACGCGCGCCGGCTCGCGCAGATCCTTCAGCCGCACGCGCGCTCCTTCGGCAATCCGCGGCGCCTGGATCTGCCCCCGCCGCGCATCGTCCTCGGTCGAAAGCACCGTGGTCTGAAAATCCTCCTTCAACTGGCGCTTGGCCTTGGCCACCCGCCGCCGCGCCTCATCCTCGGCCTTGCGCCGCTCGGCGGTCTGGGCAATCTTTCCGATGGCCTCCTGCGATTGTTCCTCGAACCGCGCCAGGGCCGCTTCCGTGCGCCGCTCCAGCTCCTTCAGCTTGGCCCCTTCGCGCTTCTCCCATTCGCGCGCCAGCTCCTTTTCGCGCCGCTCCAGTTCCGCCACCTTCGCGCGCCAGCTCTCTTCCAAAGCCTGGTTCTGCTCGATCCGCTGGTGCAGCTCCGCCAGGAAGCGCGTCACGTCGCGCTCGCGGTCGCTCATCGAATCCCGCGCCCGCCGCATGATGTCCTCCGGCATGCCCAGCCGCGTGGCAATCTCCAGTCCCGCCGATTTGCCGGGCAGCCCCAGCCGCAACTGGTAAGTCGGCTCGAAGGTCTGCTCGTCGAAACCCATCGAGCCGTTCACCACCCCTTCGGTCGAAGCGCCGTAAATCTTCAGCGCCATCAGGTGCGTGGAAACCACCGTGAACGCGCCCGCCGCGCGGAAATGCTCCACTACCGCCACACCCAGCGCCCCGCCCTCTTCCGGATCGGTGGCGGCGCCCAGCTCATCCATCAGCACCAGCGACTGTGGCGTCACATCCAGCGCCATCTCGCGCAGGTTCGAAACGTGCGCCGAAAAGGTGCTCAGGTTCGCCTCGATGGATTGGTAATCGCCGATGTCCGCCAGCACCTGCTCGAACAGCGGAAATTCGGCCTCCGCCGCCGGCACCGGCAGTCCCGATTGCGCCATCAGGCTCAGCAGCCCCACGGTCTTCAGCGTCACCGTTTTGCCGCCTGTGTTGGGACCGCTGATCAGCAGCGTGCGCCGTTCCCTATTCAATTCCAAGCTTACCGGCACCGCCGATTTCCGCCTCCGTCGCAGCACATCCTCCAGCAGCGGATGCCGCGCATCGCGCAGCAGCAGCCGCTCGCCGAACCGCGGGATGGTGCAATCGAATTCGGCGGCGAAGCGCCCCTTGGCGAAGATCAGCTCCAACTCGGCCATGGTCCCCAGCGTCTGCCGGATCGAGTCCGCGTAGCCGCGCAGCCGGTCGGTCATCTCCAGCAGGATGCGGTGTACTTCGCGCGCTTCCTCCTCGGAAAGCCGCACCAGTTCGTTGTTCAGGTCGATGGTTTCCAGCGGCTCGATGAACAGCGTATGCCCGCTGGAGCTGGCCCCGTGAATCACGCCCTCCAGCTTGCGGCGCTGCCCCGCGATCACCGGCACCACGAAGCGCTCATTGCGGATGGTGACAAACTCCTCCTGCAACACGCCCTCTTCGCGGTGGCTGCGCAGGAAGCGCTCCAGTGATTCCTGGATGCCTTTTTTCTGCCGCTCGATGTCGCGCCGCAACCGTGCCAGCGCCGCGCTGGCGTTATCCGCCAGGCTGCCGTCGGGCAGAATCTTGCCCTGCAGATCGTTCAGCAGCGCGCGGAAATCGCCGATCGTGAGCGCCCGCCGTCCCAGCCGCGGAAATCGCTCCGCCGCCGCCGTCAGCACGCTCTTGGCATCCGCCGCCCGGTCCAGCAGCGCGAACACCTCCACGATCTCGCCCGGCTCCAGGCTGGCCCCTTCGATCCGTAATTTGTGAACCGGAGCGTCCACGTCCGTCAGCCCGTTGAAATCCACCCGAATCGCCGCCCCCCGCCCAGCCGTCTGCGGCCGGGCAGCCAGCCGCAAGTACTCCACCGCTTCCCCGGCCTCGGCCAGATCCGCCGCCAGCCGTTCCGCATCCGCGTGCGGCTCGACTTTCTCCAATTCCCGCCGGCCCAGCGGACTGGAGATATAACGCCCCACCAGTTGCCGGAGCGATTCGAATTCGAGAACTTCGGAAGAGGTTTTCACCGTGGCGCCAAAGAATTACTGTAGCGCCTCACGGGTGGCAGCCGCGACCATTGCCCGGCTTTACCCCGCCACGCGCCCGAACGTCTCACCAGCCAACGCAGCACCCGCCGGCGGACCGTCACTTGACGATCGTAATGGTCAGCGCGTTCGACTTCGCAATAATCTTGCTTCTGGGATCGTTGTCGTAATCGAGCAGACGCCGAGAGGCGGTGACGGTATATTGGCCGGGTTTGCTCAGGTCGAAGAGCTTGCTGACCACGATGTCCTCCTCGCGCGACTCGCCCGGTTTCAGCATATAGGCGGTCATGCTGTAATTGAAGCCAATGACGACGTGCACAGGGCCTGAGGGCTTACCGGAGTTCAAGGCCCCAGCGAGCCGCGCCGCGGCCTCTCGGTCGCCCCGGAGGGCGCGGTAATAATCGGTCTTCGGCATCGAGTCTCCCTTCGCGTCGCGGACTTCAACATCGTTCAGGAACTCCCCGTGTGGCTCCACGCCTATCCCCAGGGTCCTTCCATATGGGACCTCGCCGCTTGAGATGTTCTTGAACACCAGCCGGATCTTGACCTCGGAGCCGGCTTTGAAGACAGTTTGGGGAGCGCTCAGTGTAATCGAGAACCGAGGCTCATTCGCCAGAGGAGACGCCATCGCAAATGCAAATGCCGCCAGTGCGGCAATCGGCAGGCAGAAAAAGCATTTTTTCATAGCTGACTCCTTTAGGATACAGACACCCTTTCGGCCATTGGTACCGGCAGTCCCGCCTGGGCTGGCGCCGCTTATCCAACCGGTCGCTCCATAGGGTATGCCGCGGCGGTGCCCATCGTGCACAAGTCGGCGGCGGTGTCGGAGGTAATCGCGCAGCTCGCCATCGAGGGCGACGACGACCCGGAATGAACGGCCCTGGCGACTGGCCGGAGGAGCCGGGCATCCGGTTCCTCGTCCGGTCGGTCTTGCGCCAGGGTTCTCTGTGCGGGCCGGAAGCGGAGTGTCCCGACCACGTATTGCGCTGCCGGCTTTGTGGGTATTCGTTGCCGGAATCCATCGATGCTTGCCCGGCGTGCGGCGCGGGCTGGCGGCAGATCGATGTGTCGCACGGTCCGGCATGCCCGAAGAACATTCTCAACGATGCTCTGGAGTCCGGCAACGGTGTGCTGGTCCGGCGGTGTTTTCGGATTCTGAACGCCAAGCAGATCGGCTTCGCGATCACGCTGGCGGACATAACCGAGGAAGAGTTCCGGGTGATCGAGTTAATTGATGCCGAGCGCTCGGAAATAGGGAAGGACGAGGACAACAGCGCAAAGAGCTTTCAGGAGTTGCTCCTGCGCAGGCTGTTGCGGAGGTAAACCATGGCGCGGTTTGTGACTGTCGCGAGACGTGCGCGGCTCGTGTATTCGCCGTTCACCCCGAGCGAGATGGCGAGCTTTGGGCAGTTGCTAGCGGACACCATCCGCGCCCGTATTCAGTCCGGGCAGAGTATCTACGATCAGCCAGCCGCACCGCTAAAGCCCGGCCGCAACGGACACCCTGGGTATCCGGACTATAAGACCAATCGGGGCTTGAAGCCGATCCGCGACTGGACGTGGAGCGGCCATACGCTGCGATGCCTGAAGGTCCTGACTGCAAACGACAACCGCGCGGTCCTTGGCTTCCTGGATGAAGCGATGCCTGGGCGCGCTCAAACGGCCAGCCAGATCGCGTTCTGGAATAACCAGCGGGAGCACCAGTGGCGCGTGTCGCCGGCCGATCGCGCATACATCATCCCGATCATGCTCAGTTACCGCCCGCTGGTGACTATCGAGGAAATGAAGCAGGGCGCGTGGGCAACCGGGCTGCGCCAGATCGGGGCTGCGCAGTTCTTCGAAGGCATTACTGGTGCAACGAGGGTATCCAAGACGTCGCGCCATCATCGAACGCGCGCTCATCCAGGTCAGGGGGGTCTTGCAGTTCAAAGGAACGAAGACCGATCAACCTCGCGTGCTCGTCATTCCAACTGAAGCGCTTGAGGCCCTGGAAGCGCACCGGCAGAAGCAGAACGAATTCCGCCGGCAATTCGGCCCCGCCTATCGAACCGATCTCGATCTCATCTTCTGCAAGCCCGACGGTACACCGATCAAGCCGGATTCCTTATCGGGCACGATTCGGGAGATATTCGAGCGCCTCGGCATCCCGAAGCCCAAAGGCAGTTCCCTCCATTTATTGCGACTCACCCACGCGTCACAAATGCTCGCATCCGGCGCACCCGTTGCCGCCGTATCCGCCCGCCTCGGACACAGCAGCATCCGCACCACGCTCGGCATCTACGGCCACATGATTCACGGCCAAGACGAAGAAGCGGTGCGCAAATGGGAGCAGTACCAGCAGGAGAACCGCCTGGCGCACGTTCCCAAGACGGTTCAATAGCTCCACCTAGTTGGGCCCCCCCCATCCTTCCAGAACCCGCAGAAGTTCCCCGTCGCCAGTTCATCAAATTCATCCCCCTTCAACAACCCAGACAGAGCCGCTCAATCGCCGGATCAGGCCAATGTACGAGTGGCCGACAATCCGCCGGGAGGTGTTGCATCGGTGAGTTAAAGGTGGCGCCATCAATCGCGAAGCCGACCATCTGGCCGGAGTCGTTGATGGTTCGACAGCTGGGGGTCACGGTGACAATCGCCCCTGGATATGCGCCGTAATCCTGCATGCCGGTCTGCCTGGTACGGACCAAGTTCCTCTCCCGTATGGACCCGCGCCACGCGGGCGCTTTGCTTGTGGGGGGAGCCGCCTGCCATTGGCGGCGTGGGGGGAACCCGCCCGCCCCGGCTTTCCCCCGGAGGGGGAAACGGGAAAGGGGGAGATCAAACTTCCCTGCTGCCGCAGGCGATTACCCGGGGATTTGACGGCGGGGCGGCCCTCAGGGCGAGGCCCCGCAAGCCCTTATAGTCACTAGAAAGTCCGAATTCCCACAATTCTCGGTTCATCCTTCATGCTCGCGCCAACGCCTCGCTGTGTGCAAAAGCCACAACTGGCCACCGGTGCACAGATTCTAGGAATTGTTCTTATCAGCGTTCATCAGCGTTGATCAGCGGCTGATACTTTTTGCTCCGCCAAAGTCCCAAAGGCCGCTGATGAACGCAGAGGAACGCTGATGAGAACCAAAACAAATCTCTGTTCATCCGTAGCCAGTTTCCCACGCCGCTACATCTCCAGTGTGCCCACCAGTTCCCCCACCTTGGCGATCTTCTCGCGCTGCAAAAACTCCCCCAGCTCCCTCGCGATCCGCTCCACGGCGGCCGGGTCCCAGAAACTCGCGGTGCCCACTTCCACGGCGGTCGCTCCGGCAATCAGAAATTCTGCCGCGTCCTCGCCGGTCGCGATGCCGCCCAGGCCGATTACCGGAATCTTCACCGCCCGCGCGGCCTGGTACACCATCCGCAGCGCAATCGGCTTGATCGCCGGCCCCGAAAGCCCGCCGAAGCCGGCGCCGATGCGCGGCCTTCGCGTGCGCGCGTCGATGGCCAGGGCGACAAAGGTATTCACCAGCGAAATAGCGTCCGCACCCGCATCCTCCGCCGCGCGGGCCAGCGGTTCGATCGCCGCCACGTTGGGCGAAAGCTTCACCATCACCGGCCGCCGCGCCACCCGCTTCACGCCGGTCACCACTTCCGCGAGCAGCGCCGGGTCGCTCGAAAAATAAATGCCGCCATGGCTGGTGTTAGGGCACGAGACGTTCAGCTCGTAGCCCGCCAAGCCAGGATGGTCCTCGAGCACCCGCACCACCTCCGCGTAATCGGCGGTCTCGTATCCGAAGACATTGGCGAACACCGCCGTCTCCAGTTGGGCCAAGGCGGGCAACTTCTCAGCGGCGAACGCACGCACCCCGATGTTCTGCAGCCCGATCGAGTTGATCATGCCGCCGTGCGTCTCGTAAAGGCGCGGCGGCGGATTGCCCACGATCGGCTCGCGCGACAGCCCCTTCACCACCAGGCCGCCGATGGCGTTTAAGTCCACTAGCTTGGCAAATTCCAGGCCATAGCCGAAAGTGCCCGAGGCGGCCAGCACCGGGTTGCGCAGCCGGATGCCGCAGAGCGCGGTCTCGAGCGCCGGCCAGCTCATTCCAGAAGCGCCTCTCCCAGCACCCGGCCCACCGACGACGAGGGCGTCGGCACGCCCAGCACGCGCGCCAGCGTCGGCGCCACATCTACCGATTCCACGGGGCTTTCGAATACCGCCGTCCGAAACTGCGGCCCGTAGAAGCACAGCGGCACGCGCACATCGTAGTCGTACAGCGAGCCGTAGGACACGCCCCGATTCTGCCCGAACTCTTCGACGTATTCCGCGCGGTAAGACAGCATCACATCGCCCGAGCGCACCGGGTGAAAGCTGTTGCGGAAGCGGCGCGCCCATCCATCGAAGGTCGAAGACGCTCCTCCGGCCGTAAAAAATTCCGCCACCGCGGCATATTGCAGAGCGGCTCGGCCCGCCGCCCGGCGCAGCGGCTCCGGATCGCGGAAGCCAGTGGTATCCAGATACAGAAACGGATACAGATACTTTTCCACGTGCCCGTTCCCGGCCGCCACCAGAGTGCGCTCCACCGACTGCGCCACCCTCTCTCCGTTCACCGCCATGCGCGCGCGGGAATAATCGGGAGGTTCGGGCGGTGCGCCGTGCGCCCCCACCAGCACCAGGTTATACGCGTTCTCGCCGGGGACCCTGCCCAGTTGCCCCAGCAACGTTTCCAACCGGCGGTCCAATTGCAGAACCATCTGCTGCATCAGCGGCGAAGGTCCCCCGGTTTCATGGCCCAGCCGCGCCATGGAACCGAGCACCAGGCAGACCACATCCGTGGTGTTGCTCTGCCCTACGCGCTCGCGGACCATCAACTCGCTGAGGAAATCGAATTGCGCCCCCTGCCCCCACGGAGACGCCTTGTACAGATTGAGGAATTCGTGCGGGCGATCCGGCGAATAGTTGAGCACGCGCAAGGGCGGCGCGTCGGGCTTCGCGCCCACCGCGAGCCATTTGGCATTGCGCGCCGATTCCGGGTTCTTCTGGATGTTATACACCGACACCCAGTCGGGCACATCGCCGCGCGTGGTGAACAGGCCTTGTTCATCCATCCAATAGATTGGCGATGCGCTGGCGCCCGCGAACAACGCGGCGTCGGATTCCTCCATGCCCACCACCCACGACCGCATGTGCGATTCCGCATCCACCTGCGCCGCCAGGGTAGTGGCCAGCAGAACTTCGTCGGATGCCTTGATAGGTCCGCGGGCCGTGCGGTCATACCATGAATCCGCCACGATGCCGTGCTGCGCGGGCCAGGCGCCGGTGGCCAAAGTGCTTACACTCGAAGCGGTGAAGGTGCTGGCCAGATGGCGGCAATCGGGATAAAACGCACCCTTCTCCAGCAGACGCCGCAATCCGCCTGCGGAAAGCTGGGGCCATGCGGCGTCCAGGTAGTCCGGCCGCATCTGTTCTAAAATTACTAGAACCAACAGCTTAGGCCGCGGAGGCAAAGCTCTGAGCCGGAACGCGGCTCCAGCCGCCAGCACGGCGCCGAACTGTCGCCTGCAAATGGCCACAAAAAAAGAGTTTAACAGAGGCGGATCTGATGCTATAGTGTAACTTTCAATACCGCGCTATGTAAAGTTCCCGCGCCCAGCGGATAGGTAAGGCTTGGGTAATGAAAGAAGACAAGATCTCGTTGGGATTGGCTACGATTCGCCGTAACCGGGGAATCTCTCTGCAACAAATCGCTGAGTCCACCAAAATTAGTGTGCGGTGCCTGGAAGCGATTGAACGGGGCGATTTCCGGAAACTGCCCGGGGGCATCTACACCACCAGCTATTTGCGACAGTACGCCCGCGCGATCGATTACGACGAAGCAAACCTGCTGGCTGCTTACTACCGCTGCCTGGGCACTCCCGCACAGGAGTTGACCCGCAGCCGTCCGAAGCGGATCCTCGATAGCCTTCGTCTGGTAATCGGATAGGCAGCCGGCCGCGGTGGCTTATTCGTAGCGCAAGGCCGAAGCCGGGTCGATGCGCAGCGCCCGCCGCACGGGGGCGATGGAAGCCGCCAGAGCCACCACTGCGAACATCACCAGCCCGCCGCCAATGCTCACCACGTCGAAGGGCTGGTAACCGAATACCACGTGGAACAGTACCCGCACGGCCGCGGCGGCCAGGAGCACTCCGGCAGCGGCGCCGATCCCAAATGGAATCGCGTACTGGCCCAACACAATCTGCAATACGTTCCACCCGCGCGCGCCCAGCGCCAGGCGCACTCCGATCTCGCGCGTTCTTTGCGCCACCGTAAAGGCCAGCAATCCAAAGATGCCGGCCAACGCCAGCAAGGTGGCCACCGCGCCCAGCGTACCGAACACCGCCACCAGGCGCCTGGTCGAATCCAGACCCTGATGCACCAGCTCGGGGTAACTCAGGACTAACGGCACGACACCCGGAAGGCTGGCTGCCGCATGCAGCGCGCCCGCCAGTTGCCCCGGCGGTGTGCGGGTGTGCACCAGAATGGTAGCGTACATCGCGTTCCGGTCGTTGATCGGCAGATATGCCTCCACCGAATCCGGATAGGCCACCAGGTTCGCGCCGCTGTCCTTCACCACCCCGCTGACAGTGCGGGTGCGCCCGTCGATGCGGCAGGCTTTTCCCAGCGGCGATTGGTTGGGCCACAGTTTGCGTGCCGCCGATTCGCCGATCACCACGGCGTCCGGTTCGTCCGGGCTGAACAGGCGGCCCTCCAGCAGGGGCAGGCGCATCATGGCGAAATACGCCGGGTCCACCTCGTTCAGATAAAGCTGCTGCGCGGACACGCGCTCGGTCCATGAGCGCCGCAAAGGCGGGATGGTGGCAACCGCCGCGCCATCCACACCCGGCACCTGCCGCAGGCGCGCGGCAATGGCGCCGGCTGCTTCGCGGGCTTCGGATGCGGTGTAATGGTGCAGGTAGAAGGCGGGGTCCACCAGGGCCATCCCGCTGTAGTCGAAGGTCACCGAAATGTCGTAGGTGCGCTGCACCGCGCGCGTCAGGTAGCTGCTTAAAATGAGCAGCACGCAGCTCACCGCCACCTGCACCGTCACCAGGATCTTGCGGGCGCGCGAGGCATTCGGGCCGCGCCGCACCGTCTGAAACGCGGGAGCCAGCCCGAACGAAAACGTCGCGATCAGCCCCAGCGCGGCGCAGGCCAGCACGATGCGCCAGTCGGTGACCACCCGGAAGTTCGGCGGCGCGTCTGCGATCTTCAGGAACAATCGCCCTGCCATGCGGCCCACCAGCAGAGCCGCAACCGAAGCCAGCAGCGCCAGCAGAAGATTCTCCGTCATCAACTGGCGGATCAGCCGCCAGCGGCCGGCGCCCACCGCCAGCCGGATTTCGATTTCGCGCTGCCGCGCCAGGCCGCGTGCCAGCAGCATGTTTCCCAGGTTGGCGCAGGCCGAGAACAGCACCAGAAGCACCAGCACTACGATGGCTGCCATGGCCAGGTAGACTCCCGGACCGGTGGCGACTGGAGTTTCGGCCGGTTGCACCTTCACCCATTCGTCGCGCTCAAGGTACTGCGGCTGCATGGCGCGCAGCTCGGCGGTCAACGGTCGGAACTGCGCCTCCACGGCTTCGAGCGAAACGCCGGGCTTGAGCCGCCCCAGCATGTACGTCCGCACCGCCCCGAAATCGCTCAAGATGCTGCTGGGCGAGCGGCTTTCGCCATTGAGATACCCGTACTGCGAAATCGACATCCAGAAAGGTACCGCCTGGCTGACCAGGCCCACAAATTGCGGCGGCGCGATGCCCACCACCTGCACCGGCCGGTCGTTGAGCCGGATGGTCTTCAGCACCATGCCCGGATCGCCCCCGAAACGGTTCTGCCAATATTTGTAGCTCAGGACCACCACCGGCGCCGCGCCGGGCTGGCCATCCTGCTCGTCCAACAGGCGGCCGTACGCGGGCGCGATTCCCAGCTCGGCGAAAAAGTTGGCGCTCACCAGGCTGCATTGCAGGCCTTCGGAATCGCCTTCGTGCAAAACGCCCGCAACGTTGGTCTCGGTAATCACGGCCGACAGCACCGTGTTGTGGCGGCGGTAGAAATCGATTGCTGGGAACGAAAACGTGCGCCCCAGCCCTTGCCGCGTGACGCGGTAGAACTGGCAGAGCGAATCCGGATCGCGCACTTGCAGGCGATGCAGCGCGGCCTCGAACAGGTGAACCTCCGCCAGGTTCACACCGATCCCCAGGGATAAGACGACGATGGCGGTGAGGGTAAATCCCGGCGACCGCCGGAGCTGCCGCGCCCCATACACGAGGTCCTGGCGGAAGTGGTCGACCCAGGTCCAGCCCCACTGGTCGGCGGCCTCCTCGCGCAGGCGCAGCGTGCTGCCGAAATTGCGGCGCCGCTCGGCCGGCATCATCTCGCGATGCGCGGCCATGTCTTCTTCGAGTTGCCGTTCGAGGCTGCGGCGATGGAGCAACGCGAAGAAGCGGCGAGAAAATTTGCGCATGGTCAGACCTCACTCATAGCGCAGGGCCGAGGCCGGGTCGATGCGCAGGGCACGGTGCACTGGGGCGATCGAGGCGATCAGCGCGACGGCGGCGAACAGCAGCAGGCCAGAGCCGAAGCTGAGCACATCGAACGGAAGCATGCCGTAGACGAGTTGGCGCATCACGGTAGCGGCCGCGGCGGCAACCGCCATGCCTGCG